>PLAE01000178.1 GCA_003134035.1 Candidatus Velthaea versatilis | reverse complement strand
TCGAAGCCCGACATGCTGCTGCTCGATGAGCCGACCAATCATCTCGACGCCGAGAGCGTCGAGTGGCTCGAGCATTTTCTGCAGCGCTTTCCCGGAACCGTCGTTGCCGTGACCCACGACCGCTACTTTCTGGACAACGCCGCGGAATGGATTCTGGAACTCGACCGCGGACGCGGCATCCCGTTTAAGGGCAACTACAGCTCTTGGCTCGACCAAAAGCAGCAGCGCCTCGCGCAAGAAGAAGCCAGCGAGTCGGCCCGCCAGAAGGCGCTCAAACGCGAACTCGAATGGGTCCGCGGCGGGGTCAAGGGTCAGCAGTCCAAAAGCAAAAGCCGCCTAGCGCGCTTCGAAGAGCTCTCGAGCTATGAATATCAGCGGCGCAACGAGACGCAAGAGATCTTCATTCCCGTCGCCGAGCGGCTCGGCGATCAAGTCATCGAGTTCACCGGCGTGCGCAAGGCGTACGGCGACCGGCTGCTGATGGAAGACGTGACGTTTCGCATCCCGGCCGGCGCGATCGTGGGGATCATCGGTCCAAATGGTGCCGGAAAATCGACCCTCTTTCGCATGATCTCAGGCAAGGAGCAGCCCGACGCCGGAGAAATTAAGGTCGGCCCAACGGTGAAGCTGGCCGTCGTCGACCAAACCCGCGAGTCGCTCGACAATACCAAAACGGTTTTCAACGACGTCAGCGGCGGACTGGATCTGGTGACGGTGGGCCGTTTCGAGATGCCGTCGCGCGCGTATCTCGGCCGGTTCAACTTCAAGGGCGCCGATCAGCAGAAGGCCGTCGGGACGCTCTCGGGCGGCGAACGCGGGCGCTTGCACCTGGCCAAAACGCTGCTCGCCGGGGCCAACGTTCTGCTGCTCGACGAGCCATCGAACGATCTCGACGTGGAGACGCTGCGGGCGCTCGAAGACGCGCTCGGCGAGTTCGCCGGCACGGTCATGGTCATCAGCCACGATCGTTGGTTCCTCGACCGCATTGCAACCCACATCATCGCTTTCGAGGGCGACTCGCGCGTATTTTTCTTCGAAGGCAACTACGCCGAATACGAGGCGAACAAACGCAGCCGGCTGGGCGAAGAAGCCGCCAAGCCGCACCGCATCCGCTACCGTCCGCTCACGCTCCCGTAGCGTCGGCGCGGCCGGAAAAGCGCGCTTAGCGCACGCGCGCTCCGTTCGAGGGCGTCCTGAGCCGGTCCATGAACGCCTTCGCGTGCCGCGCGAGATCGCGGTTGTCGGTCCACAAATTGCGCCACACGCCCAGCGTATTGGAAATATCAGGTGAAACGACCGCGCTCGAAAAACTTTCGAACGCGATCGGGCCGTGGTAATTACACTCGTTGAGTACCCGGAAAAACGTCGCGAAATCGACGTTGCCCGAACCAAGATAGCCGCGATGGCTTTCGCCGATGTGAACGTACACCAATTTATCGCCGCAGATCCGAACCGGTTCGTCGAAATCGTCCTCTTCGATGTTCATGTGATAGGTGTCGAGATGAACGCCGACGTTGGGCGCCCCGATTTCACTCACGATCTCCAGTGCTTGCGCCGCGGTATTGAAGAGATTGGTTTCGTAGCGGTTTACCACTTCGAGACCGAGCGTGATGCCGTCATCGGCGGCGTGCCGCGCGAGACGCCGCAACGCGGCGACGCAATTCGCGCGCCCGCGGGGCGTTGCCGGCTGGTTGTATTTACCCAGCGCGCTATAAATCACGCCCACGACATACCGCGAACCGAGCTTGGCATTCGTCGCGATGACATCGCCAAGCAGGGCTTCACCCCGCGCGACAACAGCCGGATCCTCGCTGGAGATATCGTTGTCCCAGCGCAAGCCCAGTGAACTCGTCACGCCTAAACCCGCCGCATCGAGGAGCGCGCGCGTTGCAGACACATCGATCGCGTGCGGATCGAACATCATGAGTTCGATGTAGTCGTACCCAGCGGCTTTACTTTCCGCAATTGCATGGCGGCGTTCGGCATCACTCCACCCGCCAGCCCAAACCGCAGCATGCACTCCAATGTGATTCATACCGGAACCCTCCAACACGCGAAACTTTCTTTCGCGAATCGATAAATCTTGTGGTCTTTTTCGGTATCGATGCGAGCGTGCGGCGACGCTGCGACAAAAACCGTAGGATACGGAACATAGACGAAAATACGAGCAATATCCTCGGGCCCGCGAGTAATGCTTAAGAGCACGGGCGATTCGACCGCGAACATCGGTGGCCCAATGGCTCTATCGGCGGTATCGCGGCGCATCCGCGGGTCGCGTCCCGCCCGTACAGGCAACGCCCTGGTCTGCGGCCCCCCGCCATGACCGGCGGCGCGGAAGCCGCGGTCGGCGCACGACGCAAAAAGTTCGCCGCTCCCTTGGCTGGAATGTCGGCGTTTCCGGCGCAGTTATGGCGAAGGAAAGAAGAGGACAGCTATGCCAGGAGAAGCGACATTCGGCGTTACCGGCCTTGCGGTCATGGGCGCGAATTTGGCGCGCAACGTCGCGCGGCACGGGATCACCGTCGCCGTGCACAATCGAACGAACGCGAAAACCGACGAGTTCATGGCGGAATTCGGCAGCGAAGGCCGGTTCGTCGCGACGCACGATATCGCCGGATTCGTGGCCGCCATCAAGCCCCCGCGGGCGATCCTCATCATGGTCAAAGCGGGCAAACCGGTTGACGATGTGATCGCTGAAATAGTGCCGCACCTCGCGCCCGGCGACATCCTCATCGACGGCGGCAACTCCTATTTCGCCGACACGCGCCGCCGCACGGCGGACGTCGAAGCTAAGGGATACCGTTACATTGGAGCCGGCGTTTCAGGCGGCGAGGAAGGCGCGTTGCTCGGGCCCAGCATCATGCCCGGCGGAACGCAAGAAGCGTACCGGCTCATCGAACCCGTGCTGACGCAGATCGCTGCGCACGTCGACGGCCAGCCGTGCTGCACGTACATCGGCGCCGACGGCGCCGGCCACTACGTCAAAATGGTCCACAACGGCATCGAATACGCCGACATGCAGCTTATCGCCGAGGCGTACGACGTGATGCGTCAGTTGCTGGGCTTGAGCGCGCCGGAGATCGGCGATATTTTTTCGCGCTGGAACCAGGGCGATCTGGATTCGTATCTGATTGCGATCACCGCCGAAGTGCTGCACAAATTGGACGAGCAGACCGGCCGTCCATTGGTCGATTTGATCTTGGACCAAGCCGAACAAAAAGGCACTGGTCGCTGGACCTCCCAGTCGGCACTCGATCTGGGGGTGCCGCTGACCGCGATAACCGAGGCGGTCTTCGCGCGCGCCCTGTCGGCCCGCAAAGCCGAGCGCGAAGATGCGTCGCGCGTCTTGGCCGGTCCCAATAAGCAACTAACCGGTGACCAACGCGACATGCGGCTCATCGACGACATCCGCGACGCGCTCTATGCCTCGAAGATCGTTGCCTACGCGCAAGGTTTCGAGCAAATGTCCGCCGCCGCGGCCGAGTACAATTGGAATTTGCAGCTCGGCACGATCTCCACGATCTGGCGCGGCGGCTGCATCATTCGGGCGCGGTTTCTCAACCGCATCAAAGAAGCGTACGACGCCGATCCAAAGTTGAAAAACCTGTTGCTCGCGCCGTACTTTACCACGGCGGTCAACAACGCCCAAGGTGCTTGGCGGCGGGTCGTGACGCAGGCGGTCGATGCCGGCGTACCGGTGCCCGCGTTTTCGTCGGCACTGGCATATTACGACGGCTTTCGCCGGGAGCGCGGGCCGGCGAACCTCATCCAGGGACTGCGCGATTACTTCGGTGCGCACACCTATCGCCGAACCGATGCCTTCGGTTCGTTTCACACGCGTTGGGCGCAGGACGGCGCGCAGGTAAAAACGACGTAACGCCCGCGTGGCGTGGTTCGGGTTTAGCCGCTAGGCCGCGACTCGAGATGCGCCGTGTCGTTGAGGCGGATGAGCGTGGCGACGCCGTCACGGAAAGCGATGCTGCTTAGCGACGTGTTCCCGGTCGGAAAGAAGAAATCGCGTTTCACGCCGACGATGCCCGCGATGTAGGCGTTGATGGCTCCGGCATGCGAAACGAGTGCGACCGTGGCGTCCGGATGGCGCGCGACGATCGCGCCGACGGCCCCGGCCATCCGGGCTCGCACGGCCGCCGCGGGTTCGGCGTCGGGCAGGGCATCCCAACTGCCGTCGCGTGCGGCGATACCGCCCAGCGTCGCGAGCCGGCTGCGAATCGCCTCGGCGCGCTCGGGTGCGGGAACGTCGCCGGGCGAAAGATCGCCCAGGTATATTTCGCGCAGCCGGTCGTCGATACCGACGTCGAGGGCGAGCGCCGCCGCCAGAGCCCCGGCGGTCTCGCGCGCGCGGCGGGTGGCGCTGGCGTAGACGGCCGCCGGCGGGTGCCGCGCCTGGGCTAAACGGCGTGCAAGCGCCGCCGCCTGCGCCATTCCCTTGAAACTCAAGCCCAGCGCATCGTAGGTCGCCGCCGGATCGATCTCCGCCGCGGGTTCAGGCACCGCGTCAGCATGTCGAATCAGGTGGACGATCGTGCGCGCACCACGGCTTGAGCGCGGGCTTTCCGACGTCCGATGCGACACCGCACGCCGTTTGGGCGGATTCGGCGAAGATTCCCGCGCGAACGTGTCGAGCGCGTCTGCGACCAAAGCCTCTCGCGCCTGAAGCGTGCGCGCGTGTGACCCGGGACGAATTGGCCCGTACGTCCTGCCACCACCTTGAATGCCGGCGACGGCGGCGGACGGTCTCGAGCGCCACGGCAAGCCGCGGGGACGAACGAATTGTGGCTTGCCGCTTTCGTTTCTGTCGGTAAAACGGCATGACCGGCTCAATAACCGAAGTGAAATTCGCAGGTCGCTTTGCACACCGTCGAAGCGCACCGGTCCGCGCTGGTATTTCCCTTGTAGCACGGGCGTTCGCGACTCGTCATCATTTCGCGATGATGAGGACGATTCGCAATTCATCGGCGACTTTACCGGCCGCGAGCTGGTGTACGCGAGCTGGTGTATTAGAAGCAACCGCTGCGCTTGGTTTCTTCACGTTCACGTGTGTGAGTTGCATCACAAAAGAATTACCCCTAAGGTACTCTTAATGAGGAAAAACGTGACCTAGTACGCCGTGCAAATTTCGTGCATCCTGGGTAAACTATTAAGAAACAAGCTGACGGAGAAACCGACGCTGAAACAGATACATGACCACGGGCCGGTCCGCGCAGCGCAACGGATCATCGGAGACCTCATCGACCTGCGGGAAACGATCAAGGCGACCGCCGAAGGCTTTGCGGTCCTCGATTTCGTTCAGGGCCACGTCGCGACCGATCTGCCGGCCGCGACTGCGCGCGACATCGTTGAAATCGTCCGCGCGACCGGCCCGCTGCCCGCGGGCCGCTTTGAAAACGAACTCGTCCTGCTGTGGCTGGAGAATTATCGTCGCGCGTATTCACAGATGATCATGCGCGTGCTCGAAGACGGCATCGAGCCGACCACGGCATAAGCACGGCCCTTCGGCGTGCGGTCGCCGTTGCGGCGATCGCGATTGTGGCGGTTGGCGCTCCCGCGCGCGCCGGGAGCGAGGTCTCGATTCTCGATGTCGTCGAGCTCGATATGGGCTACACGACGATCGCCGACAACTATTACCGGAACGTCCCGCCGGCTGTTTTCCTGGGCGGCGCACGGACGGGGATCGTCGCGTATTTGCGCGGCCAAGGGGTCAGCGATCCGCAGGTCGGCTTCATGCATGCTCGCGCCGACGGACGCGGCGTCGTGCCCGCGATCGAACAGCAGCTCGGCAAAGCGATCGACCGCTATGGTGCGCGTGTCGTACCGCGCGATCTCATTCACAGCGCGATTCGCGGCGAAGTGGCCGCGCTCAACGATCCGTATTCGGTGTTCTTTGATCGCTCCGAATTGCGGCGATTTACCAGCGCCTTGGATGGGACGCCATTCGGCGGCATTGGGATCGTGGTCGCGCTCGATGCGGCCAAGCATGCCATGACCGAGGAAGTTTTCAGCGCGAGCCCCGCGGAGCGCGCCGGGCTCATCGCCGGCGATCGCGTCTTGGCGGTCGACGGAACGCCGGTCGACGGCCTGGACTCCGCAGCGCTCGCGCGCCTGCTGCGCGGGCGAATCGGGACGCTCGTGCGCATTGACGTCGAGCGCTCAGGGGCGCCGGACCCGCTTCATCTGACGCTGACGCGCGCCGCGATTACGCCGCCGGACGTGCGCGAACGGCTCCTGCCTGGCGGGATCGGCTATGTCGCGCTGCGCACGTTCGGACCCAACGCCGGTCAACAAATTCATGCCGCGCTCGCCCGCCTGCGCGCGGATGGTGCGCGCGCGACGATCTTCGATTTGCGCGGCAACGGCGGCGGCTACGAAACCGCGGCGCTGCGCGTGGCGTCGGCCTTCGTTGCGAGCGGGCCGATCGTGCTGACCCAAACCAATCATGGACGCCGCACGGCCACGGATGCCGACGGCTCGGCGCTTCCGCCGCAGCCGCTGGTCATCCTCGTCGACGGCGATTCCGCGTCGGGCTCGGAGCTCGTCACGGGTGCCATCGCCGATCGCGGCTTGGCCAAAGTCGTCGGCACGCGGACATTCGGCAAGGGCGTCGTGCAATCGATGTTTCCGCTGCCCGACGGCTGTGCGCTCAAGGTCACGACCGCGCGCTACTTCACGCCCGCGGGCCACGACATCGACCGGATCGGCATCACGCCCGACGTCGTGGTGCCCGAGCCGCCCGACGCGGTCCGCGGCGTTCCCGGTCACGACCCGCAACTCGATGCTGCGCTTACGCTCCTCGCGCCGGCGGGCGTCAGCACCCCGCCCGTTGCGCCAGCCACGAATCGATGAGCCGCCGGGCGATCGTATCGAAGAACGGCCGCGCGGCTTTCATGCGCGCCTGCAACTCGCTCAACTCGGCAACGTCGAACCAGCAGGCGTCCTCGAGTTCGGCGTCGCGCAACGTGATCGTAAACGACTCGGCCTGAGCGAAATAACCGAGCATGAGCGAGCGCGGAAAGGGCCAGGGCTCCGAGCCGAAGTAGCGTGTGGCGCCGACGCGAATTCCGGCTTCTTCGTAAACCTCGCGGCGCAGTGCCGCCTCGACGCTCTCCCCGGGTTCAACGAATCCCGCCAAGGTCGAATAGAAGCCCGGCGGAAAGCGCGGCGAGCGGCCGAGTAAAGCGCGCTCACCGTCGGTCACCAGCACGATGATCGCCGGATCGAGCCGCGGAAAATGGCGATGCACCTTGACCGGATTGGTGCAGATCTTGGCGATCGCGTCGCTCGTCCAGATCAGCGACGTGCCGCAGGCCGGGCAAAAGCGGTAGCGATTCGACCAGCGTTCGACCGCGATCGCGCGGACCAGCTCACCGCGCACGTCGGGCGCGTTGCGGCCCAGGTCGAGCATAACCTCGGAGAACACGGCATCCGGGGCGACCGCGCGCACCGCCGCGAGCGCCTCGGCTTCGTCATCGGCTTCGAGCAGGTACACCGCGACACGGGTACCAGCGTGCGCGAAGACCGGCACGACCGGCACGTTCGCGGAAAACGCCGCGCCGCCGACGGCGACCGGAACGGGTTCGACCGCGGATCGCACGAGCACGCGGCCTTTCCACGCCACAAACGCCGGCTGGGCCGGACGTTGATCGCTGACCGGCGGGCGTTCCGAATCCCTCGCTGCATCGCTCATTGATCGTCCAAACGCGCACGTCGTGGCCGCGTTTGCAGGTCAAGTACGCGGTGTCGGGACCGCGGGCCACCGGTCAGCTCGCGTCTTGGAGGTCCATCGGCGGCGAAAAATCGACGAACCCGCGTTTGATCGCGCACACGGCGGCTTGCGTTCGATGCGTCACGTCCAGTTTGCTGAAGATCCGGCCGATGTGATTTTTGACCGTTTTTTCAACGATGTCCAGCGTTATCGCGATTTCACGATTCGATAGACCGCGCGTGATGAGGCGCAGGATCTCCAGCTCGCGCGACGTGAGGTTATCGACTCGGGGGAGCGGCTCGCGCGCCGCCGCAGTCGTTCGGCGTGCGACGCCCGCGAACCGCCGGTCGACGTATGGAGAACCGCCGGCGATGGCACCCAGTGCCGCGTCGAACTCGCCGGGCGTCATGTCTTTGACGACGAAGCCGAGTGCGCCGGAGGTCATGCTGTGCTGCATCACCGCCGGGTTTGCGTAGCTCGAAAGAACGCACATGCGAACGTCGGGTACGACGCTGCGGGCCACCGCGAGCGCCTGGGCGACATCGTGAAACGCGCCGTCCAGGCCATAGAAGATGAGGTCGGGCCGCGTTTGGGCCAGCTCCGCGACGCTCAATGCCGGCGCATCGCCGACGACCTGCAGGTGAACGCTCTGGTTCAAATATGAACGCAGCGCCTTTGCGATGAGCGCCTGCCGTTCGACAATGAACGTGCGCAGCGGCCTACGCAGATTGAAAGCACTCAATGAGGTTATCTCTCCCAGCCGAGCTGTCGACCATTTCTCCGGCATAAGGATAGGCTAAGATTGGGTTTCGGTCCTCCTCACAGCCTGGCTGAAATCGCCTAGCGGTAATGGGTGAAGGGGGACCGTCGACCCTGGCCGTCTCCGGCGTGCCGGGTTCTGTCGGTTCAAGACCGCGACCGATGGCGTCAGTGAGACGCCGCGGAACGATCTTCGAGTCCGACATACAGGAAACGCGCAGCCGTCACCAACGGATTGACCAGCCCGAAGAGTTTGCCACCCCACCCTTACGCAGCGCTGGGAGCAAGGGGTTCAGACCCGCGAAGCGGCGGACCCGGAAAACCTGGGATCTGCTAATCATGACCATAGGAAGGACTAAGTAGATTATTAGGAATACCTAACTCAGCGCTGGAGGTCCACGATGCCCCGAGTCGCGTTACTCCTGGTCATGCTTGTCTTAACAGTGACGGCGCTGGCGTCGCGACCCGCACCGACCCCGGCGGTCCCGCTGTTTTCACATCAGTACGACGTGACGTGCGCGAAGTGTCACTCCGTTCTCCCGCACCTCAATGAATTCGGAGCGGCTTTCATGGCGAGCGGCGATCGCGTCCCCGGACTCCAACCGGGACCGGCCTTTCCCATCTCGGCCAAAGCCAATCTGGTGGCCTCGAGCGAAAGTCAGGGTAATGGCCCGAACGGCGCCGGACTGCCCAAGGCGATCGTCGACGAAGTCGAGCTGTTCACGTCGGGCGCCGTTGGCTCCCGCGGGACGTACTTCGTCGAGCAGTACGTGGTCGACGGCGGCATGCGCGGTCTGACCCGCGACGCATGGATCACCGATCGGGTCAACCCGTGGTCGGCACGCATTCCGGTGTACGTGCAGGCCGGATCATTCACCCTGCCGTTGCCGGTCGATCCCGAAACGTTTCGCGATTCCTACGCGGGATACGCCGTCTACGAGCAGACGGTCGGAACCAATCCATTCAACTTCTTCGACCCCAAGATCGGGGCGCGTGTGAGCGTCGGCGACGCGCTGCGCGGCCTGAGCGCTCAATTCTTCGCCGGTCCCGGTCACGACCGGCAAAGCGGTGTTCCCACGACGGGAACCGACACGATGGGCGTGCTGGCGGATTCGCTCGGTCCGTTCGCGCTCACCGCCTATCGTTACGACGGCACCCGGCCGGCGGGCATCGGTAAAGACACGTTCTGGCGCACCGGCTTCGGGTTGGTTTACAACCAATGGGGACGGCTGTCGAGCGAAACCGTGCTGCAAACCGGCTGGGACTCGGAATGCCTCGCGATCGGCAGCGGCGGCTGCGCTTCGAGCGGCGGGTTCACTCAGGCGCGATATCAGTTCAATCGCCGCCTGTTCGTCGCGGCGCGCTACGAGGGAACGCAAGACCCGACGGGCGGTTTCACCCGGGATTTCGTGCCGCTCGTCGGCTATGCTCCAACGGAATGGACGCGAATCACGCTCGAGGACGTCGTCGAGCACACGCCGGCGACGACGAACACGATGAACATTCAGTTCACGGTCGCCTACTGATGCGTGCCGTGAAGCGGACCGCCGCGGTTCTGCTGCTCGTCGCGCCCATGGTCGCGTTCGCTCCGGCGCGCGTCGATGCGGCCGATCAGCACGACATCGACGCCGCCAAATCCACCGCGCAGTTTAGCATCGAGCACATCTTTGTCGACCGCGTCACCGGCACCGTGCCGATCGTTTCGGGCTCGGTAACGACCGCGCCCGGTTCGCCGATGCCGCTGGCCGTGACCGCCGTGCTCGATCCGGCGCGCATCAAAACCGACGAACCGGATCGCGATGCGGCGCTCAGCGGCCCCGACTATTTCGACGCGAAAAACTATCCCACGTGGACCTTCAGCGGCAAGAAAGTCACCGTAACGGGGCCGGCAGAATGCACCATCGAGGGGTTGCTGACCATTCATGGCGTGGCCCAGCCCGAACGCCTCGAGGTCGCCGTGCGGGGCGACGCGGCCCACCCGACCTATCACGCGATCGCGCACATCGATCGCCACGCCTTCGGCATGCGGGGGGCGCGGCTCGATCCGGTCATCGGAAACCAGGCCGATATCACGCTCGATATCGTCGTGAATTGACGTACTCCCCGCCCGCGGCGAAGCGACGCGGGCCGCGCTTGGTAAAAGCGCCGCGGCGCGGCTGACGGGTGTTATGAGTCTTTGGGCGTGCCTCCGGCAGGACTGATCACCAACGTTACCGTGCGAAACGGCACTATGCTCGATTGACCCAAAACCGGTACAACCGAAGCAACGCACCAGGTTCTGTCGGCCGCGTTCGGGTTCTGGGCCGCGGCCGCTGGCCATTCATTCCGAAGGGCACCCCGTGTCGCTGTTTTCTGCTCGATACGTTTGTTTGGTGCTGGTCGCAGCGGCAATGCTCGCCGCCTGCGGCGGGTCGCATGGCGGGTCGACGCTGCCCGCGGTGCGTGCAGCGCAGGCGAGCCCGCCGCCGCGCGCCGGCGCTCAGGCGGCAGCGGCGTCGGGC
The DNA here is from genome assembly GCA_003134035.1 of Candidatus Velthaea versatilis. GTDB lineage: Bacteria > Vulcanimicrobiota > Vulcanimicrobiia > Vulcanimicrobiales > Vulcanimicrobiaceae > Velthaea > Velthaea versatilis. The sequence continues at coordinate 5,671 of PLAE01000178.1, read as the reverse complement.
GACGTGGTTGCCGTCAATGCGGGCGGAGCGGCCGCGGGCGGCTTTGCGGCTGACGAATATTTCAAATCCGGGTCGTGGACCTATACGACGAGCAGTGCGGTCGCTGCGAGCACGATTGCAAGTCCCGCGCCGCAAGCCGTGTATCAATCGGAGCGCGAAGGCCCCTCGATCGCCTACACCATTCCTGGATTGACGGCCGGCGCGACCTACTCCGTCAAACTCAGCTTCGCCGAACTGTGGTGGAAAGCGGCAAAGCAGCGGCTCTTCAACGTCAGCATCAACAGCACCACGGTGCTGACGAACTTCGATGTGTACGCGACCGCCGGCGGTGCGAACAAAGCGGTCCTCGAGACGTTTACCGCGACGGCTAGCGCAAGCGGCGCGATCGCCATCGTCCTTACCGCGACGACCGATAATGCGGCGCTCAACGCGATCGAAATCGCGACCGTCAGCGGGACGCCCACACCCACGCCCACGGCCACCCCGACTCCGACGCCCACGAGCGCTCCCGCCGGCGGATTGGCGATCGATGCCGGCGGTGCGGCCGCTGCCGGTTTCCTCGCCGATCAGGATTACAGCGCCGGTCCCTGGACGTATGCGAATTCCGCGCCGATCAACACGAGCGCGGTCACGAACCCGGCGCCGCAGGCCGTCTATCAGACGGAGCGCGAGGGCGGGGCATTCACGTACACGATCCCCGGTCTCGTGGCCGGACGGGCCTACACGGTCCGCCTGGATTTCGCCGAACTCTGGTGGACGAGCGCCGGAAAGCGCGTCTTCAACGTCACCGTCAACAACGTCGCAGCGCTGACGAACTTCGATACGTTCGCGACGGCCGGCGCGGCGAACACCGCGATCGCCAAATCGTTCTCGACGACGGCGACTTCCGGCGGAACCATCGTCATCGGTTTCAAAAGCGTCACCGATAATGCCGCCGTCAACGGGATCGAGATCACACCCGCGGGTGTCGCGCCGACTCCGACTCCGACTCCGACGGGATCGGTCGCATTCAACGATTACGTCACCTTCGGCTACGATAACCAGCGCGACGTCTTCAATCCGAATTCGACGGCGATCTCCGACTCGAGCGTGGCGAACCTGCATCTCGCCTGGCAAACGGCCCTGGGCGGCGGCGATTACAACACCCAAACGCAGCCGATCTTGGCGACTGAAATTCCGGGTCATGCCGGTGTGCTCTACGTCGGCGGCGGAACCGGCAACGTTTACGCCTACGATGCGCTTAGCGGCGCCGCCATCTGGACCGTACCGACCGGCCAAGAGCAATACACGTGCGAGAACGGCTATGTCGCGCTGTTCGGCGCGGGCGGAACCGCGGCGTACGATCCGGTCTCGCAATCGGTCTACATCGTCGGCAATAAGAATTCGGCTCCCGATGCGGTCGCGCAGAACATCTTGTACCGGCTCAGTGGCTCGAGCGGGGCGATTCTGGGTAAAACGAACTTCGCGCCGCCGACGGCAGGGTGGTCGAGCCTCGACTTCTCGCACACCGCGGTGACGCTGGGCAGCAACGGTTTGGCGTATGTGGGTACCGGCGCGACCTGCGACATCTCGTCTTGGCGCGGCCGGGTGGCGGCCGTCAACGTCGCTTCGATGACGCTCGCCAATACGTTCTTTCCGGTCTGGAACGGCACGACGCAGCCCTGGGGCGGCGGCGGCGTCTGGGGCTGGGGCGGCGTCTCGCTCGACTTCAGCGGCAACGTTCTGACCGGCGTCGGCAATTCCGACAACGGAACGACCGCGCACGGGGCGATCGTCGCGCCCTTTGCCGCCGCCCCGCACGAGTACAGCGCGTTCGGTGACGGCATCGTCCAGCTTTCGTCCGATCTCACCACGGTCCGCAGCAGCCATCATCCGATACCGGCGAGCAGCATCGCGGGGAACTCCGTCGACCTCGACCTCAACGGAACGCCGGTGGTCTTCCAACCGAACGGTGCCGGCTGTGACCCGCTCGCGGCGATTCAAGGCAAGTCCGGTTCGCTCTACATATACGATACGACCAACGTTGGCGGCGGACCGGTCGCGCAGTATCAGCTCGCACCGAGCAGTTATGCCGACGGCTTCTTAGGCAGTCCGACGTACTCTCCGGTGACCGGGCTGCTTTACGCCGGCGTTCCCTCGAGCAACAGTTCGCTCTATGCGCCGGGGATGATCGCGATCAATCCCGGCTGCGGCCGGCCGTCGGTTACGTGGAGCGCGGCATTCGGTCCCGACTCGTATGCGCCCGGCTCGATCCTATCACCCGGTGCGCCGCGGTCGGTTCCCGCCGTCAGCGCCGGCGGCGTGGTGTTCATCGGCACGATCTGCACGCCGTCCGGCAACAGTTGCAGCGCGACCACCACGGCGGCCAGCCTGCGTGCCACCACGTCGGCCGTGCGCAAGCCGCTCATCTGCTGCGCGCCCGCCGGCACCGGCGGCGGCGCGTTGTGGGCGCTCGACGCGTCGACGGGCGCCGTCCTCAACGGCGGCAACCCGCTCATCATCACCGTCGGCGCGCTCCGCGTGCCGCCGACCATCGACGGCAAATGGATCTTCGTGCTCGATGACGACGGCAACATGTATGGCCTCACCGTCGATTCGACGGTCCCAGCGATCCAAACGAAGATGCGTCAGCCAAGTTCGCGCCGGCGGACGCATTGGGGATAGCAATGCGCGCCGCGGCGGGCCCAAACGCGCCCGGCTCACGATAAAACTCGTTGACGATCCGCGTCCGACGAGTATACGGTATACGAAGCTCGAAGTAGGGACGGAGCGATGAGCGAGTTTTCCGGTCTTGCGCGCGCCTTGCCGTTGCGCGAGCAGATTCACGGCCAGTTGCGTACCGCGATCCTCAACGGCGATTACGCGCCCGGGACGCCGCTGGTCGAGGCGGAGTTGGCGGCGCGTTTGGGTGCCAGCCGCACACCCGTGCGCGAGGCTCTGCAGCGCCTGGAGACGGAGGGGTTGCTCGAGCGGCGTGGCGCGCGCGGCATCGTCGTGCGCGAGCTCAAAGCCGAGGACGTGACCTGCATCTTCGAGATCCGCGAGTCGCTCGAGTCGCTGGCCGCCCGGCGTGCCGCGCGCCGGATGAGCCCGCCGGTGCTGGCCGAACTCGCCGCGGTTGTGGCGCAGATGCGCGCCGCGGTCGACGATCCCAATGAACTCGAGCGGCTCGACACCGCCTTCCACGACCGTATTCTCGCGACGGCCGAGGGTGCGCGCTTGCGCCGGATGCTCAGCGACCTGCGCGAAGAGATCGTGACCTGGCGGTTCTTGTCGTTGTCGACGGCCGAGCGTCGCGCCGGAACGGTCGCCGAACACGAAGCCGTGCTGCGCGCGCTCGAAGCCGGCGATGAAGACGTCGTCGCCCAAATCGTGGCCGACCACATCGCCCGCGCGCGTGAATCGGTGCTGGCCCACGTTCGCAATCGTCCCGAAGCACGGTCCGCAGCCGCGAGCTGACGCGATAGGTGGCGCGGCCGGGCCCGGGCAATTGCCGCGCGATGCAGATCTTCGATCCGGCCGAGCACGAGCCGCTCGTCCGCGAAGCGTGGGATCGCGAAACCGCGCGCCGCTTCATCGCACAGTTCACTCGCGAAGCGGACGATCGGTACAATCGCCACGAGCCGGGCGGCTGGCCGCTGCATCGAGAAGATCGCTACGATGCCGAGCAGCCGCGCGAATCCGGCGTCTATTGCGGGACCGCGGGCACGATTTGGGCGATCACGCATCTTGCGTCGCTGCACGGCATCGCGTTGCAGCACGACTATGAAGCGGCGATCGTGCAGTGTGAGAAAGCCTATCGCGATAATCCGGCGGCGACGGGAACCGTCATCCCGTCGTACTTCCGGGGAACGGTCGGAATCATGACGGCCGCGTACGCCGTGACCGGCGATCCGTCGATCCTGCCGCGGCTCGCCGCCGACGTCGCCTCGAACGCCGCCAACCCCGCGCGCGAGACCATGTGGGGCGCATCGGGAACGGCGCTCGCCGCGCTGCTGATACGCGAGCGCGACGGCGACGAGCGGTTCGACGAAGATTTGCGCGCGGTGCAAAACGAGCTCTGGGCAACCTGGAGATCCGCCGGCGACGTCGGCGGGCTGCTGTGGGAACAACGTGTTTTCGGTCAACGGCGCTTGTACGTCGGCGCCGCCCACGGCGCGATCGGTAATCTCGCCCCGTTCATCCGGGCGTCCGATTTGCTCACCGGGCAGCAGCTCGTGACGCTCGACTCGCGCATCGCCGCGCTCCTTTCCGCCTACGCGATCATTGACGGCGACGCGGCGAATTGGGTCACGATCGGTCATCCGCGCGAAGGAAATCGGCTCCAATGGGATCATGGCGCGGCCGGCGTTATTTTGGGGCTGGCTCGATATCCGGATCACGACGAGCTTGTCGAGCGGCTTTTGCGGGCCGGCGGCGAGGCGATCTGGCGTGCGGGTCCCGTGGGCAAAGGCCCAGGGATTTGTCACGGTACGGCCGGCAACGGCTTTGCGCTCTTGCGGCTGGCCAAGCGCACCGGCGATCTGGTGTGGCAGGAGCGCGCCGAACAGTTCGCCATGGCGGCGATGCGTCAATCGGAAGCGTGGCGGTCGCGCTTCGGGCTCCCGAGCTTCTCGTTGTGGACGGGCGACGCCGGCGTCGCGCTCTTCGTCGACGCGGTTCTGCGCAACGATCCGCGGCTGCTTTCACTCGATCTGTTATAATTACGAGGTGATGCGCACATCGAAGGCGCTGTGACGTCGGCGCGGGATTGTCGCGGAGTGCGGGATTGTCGCGGAGTAACGAAAGATCGCAATGAAAACGAACAAAACCGAGCTGGATCTCGCGCTCCGCATCGGCCGGATCGGACCGCAGGCGGCGATCGTTTTGCGGTCGCGTAAAGCTGGGCCGATGGAAGATCGCCGCACGCGGCGCAACCGCAGCCGCTCGGACCGCAAGCGCCGCGCGATCGACGAGGGGTAGCGCGTGCGGCCGGCTACGCCTAAATATCCCGTTCCTACGCGCCGATGATTCTGCTAAGGTGCCCCGCGAGCACTCCGGCGCGGCGGGTCCTCACCTCACTTGCAAAGCCTCCAGCATCCGCTCGGGGGCTTTCTGCGCTTGAAGCCGGCCCGCGCCGCGCGGTACGATGAGCGAACTGCGGGTTGGTTTGATCGGCGCCGGACGCATCGGCGTCCTGCACGCTCGGACGCTCAAGCACAACTCGCGAGTCGGCGAATTGCTCGTGAGCGATGCCGACGAGGCGCGTGCCCGCGAGGTCGCCGCTGGGATCGGCGTGCGCGCTGTGCCGGTTGATCGCTTGTTCGAGGGTGGGGTCGATGCGGTCGTCGTCGCGGCGGCGACTGCCGCACATGCCGATCTGGTGCGCCGTGCGGCGGCCGCGAAGCTGCCGGTCTTCTGCGAGAAGCCGCTGGCCCCGGATATCGCCAGCACGATCGAGGTGCTCGAGGCGCTCGAAGCCGCCGGAGTCGCGCTCGTGATGGGTTTTCAGCGCCGCTCGGATCCGGGCTATGCGGCCGCGCGTGCCGCCGTGGCGGACGGACGGCTTGGCCGGGGCGGGGCGCTTTACGCCACGACGGTCGATCCGGCGCCGCCACCGGCGGCGTACATCGCGACCTCGGGCGGCAGCTTCCGCGACATGCACATTCACGACTACGACATCGTCCGCTTC
>PLAE01000142.1 GCA_003134035.1 Candidatus Velthaea versatilis | reverse complement strand
CGGCTTGAGCAGGTTGCCGGCGTCCATCGAGCCCTCGGTCTTGCCCGCGCCGACGACGGTGTGGAGCTCGTCGACGAAGAGCAGCACCGCGCCGTTCGCGCTCTGCACTTCTTTGAGCACGGCTTTGAGCCGCTCTTCGAATTCGCCGCGGTATTTCGCACCGGCGATGAGCGCGCCCATGTCGAGCGTGACGATCCGTTTGTTCTTGAGGCCTTCGGGCACGTCGCCGCGCACGATGCGCTGGGCGAGGCCTTCGACGATTGCGGTTTTGCCCACGCCGGGTTCGCCGATGAGNNATCTCGTCGTCGCGGCCGATGACCGGATCGAGTTTGCCCTGCTCGGCGGCCTTGGTCAAGTCGCGGCCGTAGCGTTCGAGGGTTTGATAGGTGCCCTCGGGGTTTTGGCTGGTCACGCGCTGATTGCCGCGCACCTCGCGCAAGGCCGTGAGCAGCTTGTCGCGCGTCAGGCCCGCCTCGCGGAAAATGCGCCCGACGCCGCCCGAATCGGTGGTCATCGCCAGCAACAAATGCTCGACGGAGACGAACTCGTCGTTGAGTTTCTTGGACTCGTCTTCGGCCGCGGTCAACAAGCGCGTCAGCGCGGGCGCGACGGTGACTTGATTCGCGTCGGGATTCGCTCCCGAGAACCGCGGCAACTGACCGATCGCGGCATCGACCTTGCTTGTCGCCGTCGCGACGGCGAGCCCGGCTTTGGCCAAGATCGGCGCGGCAATGCCTTCGGGCTGGTCGAGCACCGCCGCGAGCACGTGCTCGGGCGCCGTCTGCGTGTTGCGTTCGGTAAGCGCTCGGCTGTAGGCCGAGTTCAGCGCTTCCTGAACGCGTTGCGTCATTCGTTCTACGTTCATTCGCGCTCCACAACCCGGAGTGCTAATATACGGGTTGCGGCGGCCGGCGAGGGCTGGCGGGAAGGCGGCTTCGCGTATGAAGATAGCAGCATGCTGAAAACGCCGCTGACGGAGCGCTGGGGCCTGCGCTATCCGATCGTCAACGCACCGATGACACCGGCCGCCGGCGGGACCCTCGCGCGGGCCGTCTCCGATGCCGGCGGGCTAGGCATGATGGGCGTGAGCGAGACGTGGACGGCCGCGGACATCGAGTTGCACTGCCGCACGGCGCGGGCCGACGATCCGGGCCGCAAGTTCGGCATCGGCTTCATCGGCTGGGCCATCGAGCGCCACCCCGAGCTGCTCGACGCGGCGATCACGCAGTGCCCGCACCTCATCTCGATTTCGTTCGTCGATGCGGCGCCCTATGCGAGCACCATTCACGCGAACGGGATCCTGCTGGCCGCCCAAGTGCAGTCGCGCGCCGACGCCGAACTCGCGTTGCGCGCGGGCGCCGACGTGCTCGTCGCGCAGGGAACGGAAGCCGGCGGCCATACCGGCGACGTCTCGACCCTGCTGATCCTGCAGATCGTGCTGGGCCTGACCGACCGTCCGGTTTTGGCGGCCGGCGGGATCGCGACGGCGGCGGGCTTGGCGGCGGTGCTCGCGGCCGGCGCCGCCGGTGCCTGGATCGGAACGCCGTTCCTGCTCGCCGCCGAAGCCGACGTCAGCGATACGGTGCGCGCGCGCGTCAGCGCGGCCGACGAAACGCAGACGATCTTGACCGGGCTGTTCGACAACTTGCAAAGCCTGCCGTGGCCCAAGCGTTTTCGCGGGCGCGTGCTGCGCAACGAGTTCGCCGCGCGCTGGCACGGGCGCGAAGCCGAGGCGGCCGACGATCCCGCGCTGCTCGCGGCGTTTCGCGAAGCCAAACGGACCGGCAATTTCGACATCGCACACATTCCGGCCGGTCAGAGCGCGGGTCTGGTCGCCGGTGCGGTCACGGCCGCGCTGCTCGTCGCCGGTCTCGGCGACGGCGCGGAGCGCCTTCTCCGGCAGCGGTTTGCAGCGTTGCTTTGACGCGGATCGGGCCGGCCGGCGCAACGGGCGATTTGCCGGACACACGTCGAAGCCCCCAGCTAGATGGAGAGCCCAACCACGCTTCCCGCGCTCGCCTCGGCCGCGTTTCGGGCGTTCTTCGTCTACGACGTCGCCGACACGATCGATCTGGCGCGGCTGCGCACCGTGCGCGGGCAGGGCGTTTCGCGCGCTCCGCTGCAGTTGCGCCGCGAAGCATCGTCCGATTTCATCCAATACCCGGTCGTGCCGCTCATCGTACGGCTGCCCGACCTCGAAGAATACGGCGCGACGCTGCGGGCGAAAATCTTCGACTTCGGCGTCGTCGCGATCCGCATCAGCATCCCGTTCGCGGGCAGTTGGGCGGACTTCGGCGCGGCGACCCGCCGTTGGCGCGGCGATCCGCGCCTTGAGGCACAGGCTCGCGCGGCGCTCGACGACGTGCTCGTCGAGATCAGCGACGCGCTCGACAAACCGCATCCGGCGCTCGACGAAGACTACTTCATCCTGGAAGTCGATCGCTTCAGCGAAGACGTCGCGGCGGCGCGACTCTCGGGCGACTTGGCATCGGCGCTCGCGCAGCTCTTGCTTTTCGAGGACCGGCCGCTCGTGCACGGCGAGCAGCTCGAAGCGCTGCGGCTGTCGTCGTCGTACTTCGACGATGATTTCGTCGTCGTGCAATGGGACGCCGCGTTCGTGTACGATCGCGCTGAGGGCGCCGAAGCCGTCGAAGACATCCTCGAATTCGCCAATTCGCAGCTGGTTGAATTTCGCACGTACGATACGCGGCTCGACGCCGAGCTCGACGCCATCTACGCCGAAGATCCCGGACGCCGGCGCGGCAGTTTCATGAACCGCACGGCGTCCGCGCGCGCGGCACAAGTCCGATTTCTGCTCGTCGACATCCTCGAGCTAACGGACCGAACGTCGAACGCGCTCAAGATCATCGGCGACGCCTACTACGCGCGGCTGTACCGTTCGATCGCCGCGCGTTTGGGCCTGGCCGATTGGCAGCGGCTCATCGACGCCAAATTACGTTCGGTCTCCGAGATCTACCGCGTGTTTCAGGATCAGGCCCAGCATACGCGCAGCGAAGTGCTCGAGATCATCGTGATCGTGCTGGTCGCCGTCGAAGCGGTGATCGGGGTGCTCGCCCTGCGCCACTGACGGCACCGGTTTCAGGCGCGACGCAGCCGGAACGCCACCGCGATGAGCGAGATGCCGGCGAAGAACCCGTAGATCGCGATGAGCAGCGTGAGGTATGTCAAGCCCAGGCGCGGCTCGAACAGCACGAACCCGCCGAATACCAGCGAAACCAGGCCGAAGAACACGTACAGCAACGCCCCGGCGATCGCGCGGCGCAGCGCGAACGCGACGACGATCTCGAAGAAGCCGGAGACGACCGCCCACAGACCGATAACGTAGGCCAGCGTCAGCGCCGTGAGCCGCGGCCAGGTGAAGATCGCGATGCCGGTCGCGATGCCGGCGATCCCCGCCAGCAGCAAGAGCGGCCAAGTCGGGTCGGTCCGCACGATTGTGAACGCCTTGACCGCCGCAAAGGCTCCGTCGATGAGCAAGAACCAGCCTAACAGCAGGATGACGGCGCCCAGCGTCGCCCGCGGATCGACGAGCGCGAAGATGCCGATGGCTAGCGCGAGGAGACCGCGGACCAAGAATAGCCACCAGCCGCGACGAGCCGCCGCCCACATCCCGGACGACGCGGTGCGGGCAAATTCAGACACGATCGGTCTCCCGGTACGAACAGCGGAGGAAGTGCGCTTGGACTTCGCTGCTTACCTCACCGTATCTGCCGCCGGCTCGAAATCCATCGGCCGCGCGACTGTTCACGCCGCGTCCCCCGATCGGGACATCGCACAGCTCCGCCGAGCGTAGCCGGCGGCCACCGTCGATTTAGACTACGCCAATCAATCGTCATCTACGGCCACGCGTTAGCAAGCGAAGCGTAACACCATTGTGCACGCCTGACGTTTTTAACGACATATCACCGCAGAAAACATCAAGAACGCGACGTTTCCAGTTGCTTGATGTCGCGCCCAATCATCCAACCAGCACGACGCGAGCTGCGCGTGCCCTTTGTGCTTACGCGGCAGCGAGATGCTTGTTGAGCATTGAGGTAATCGTGGATTCGTTCACAAAGCCGACGATTCGGTCGACGGGTTTGCCGCCCTTGAATAAGATGAGGCAGGGAATACCCGAAACCTGATACTCGCCCGCCAAACTGGGCGCCTCATCGGTGTTGAGCTTGACGAACGTGATGCGGTCGTTCATCGCCCCGGCAACCTTCTCGACGACCGGTGCGAGCATTTTGCATGGGCCGCACCACGGGGCCCAAAAATCAACCAGAACCGGCTTGTCGGATGCGAGCACGTCGGTTGAAAACGTGCTTTGTGAAACCTCGGGCAGTGCGCTCATGTGTGGATCAAATACCTCCACGCTCTGGGACCCGGCGCGCAGCCGACCGGTTTCGAGAACAACAGCGCAGCCGCCGTTACGCGCTAGCGCAGCCGCCGTTACGCGCCGACCAGGGGAGCAGGGTCCGCAGCGCGCTCTGATCCGGGTCTGGAGAGCGGGCAAGCTTGGTCAGCCGCTCGCGTCCGGCACCGTCAGGCGCTCGTCGCACCGGCGGAGTTGAGGATTTCGACCGTCCGGGGAGCGGTTGGAGGCGCTCAACGCGTGGCCGCTTTACGCAGGCAGCGCGCCATCGGAACCCATGATGCCGAGGCCAATGAATCCAAGCACCGGTCTCGTGCTCATCGGGTCCCTTCACGGAAGCCGGCAACGTGCGCCGGAGGCGACCCACCGGCGTACGAGACGACGACTTCCGACCTCGCACAAAAGCGCTCCGCGTCCGGTCCCCGTTTACGCGGCGGGCGCGGGAGCGGGGATCGACTCGACGTCGAGCGTGATGTCGATTTGATCGCCGACGGCGACACCGCCGGCTTCGAGCGCCTGGTTCCACACCAGCCCGAAATCCTTGCGGCTGATGCGCGCGGTGGCCTCGAAGGCGACTCGGTCGTTGCCCCACGGGTCTTTGCCTTGACCGGCAACTTCGGCGTCGAGCGTGACCTTCTGCTTAACACCGTGTAATTCGAGTTCGCCGACGACCTTAAACTTCGTTTGATCGACGATTTCGACTTGCGTGCTGGTGAAACGCAAAAGCGGGAACTTTTCGACCTCGAAAAAATCGGCTGACTTGAGATGGCCGTTGCGCTGCTCGTCGCGCGTATCGACCGACGTGGCGTCGATTTCGGCGCTGACCGCGACCGGGATCGGACTGTCCGCCGGGAGCTGGATGCTGCCGGAACTGATTTTGAAAGTGCCGCGCACTTTGGAAATCATTAAGTGCCGAACGGAAAAATGCGCGCTTGAGTGGGCCGGATCGATGATGTAGGCGCGCGCGGCTACCGCTGAGGTCGTCATGATGGTGCCTTTCATTTCGTACCGATGAAGAGAAAGCAAGTGACTGCCGTGTCGTCGAAAACGTGCAGTTAGAGAATCAGCGCTCCGAAACACCGCACGACTCGAAAAATCGTTATAGAGATGATATTATTTAAGATATGAAACTATTCGTTCTCTGTCAACCATGCCAATCAGCTCCGAGAGTGAACAACTCGAAAACGTGAGCCCTCTCCAGCCGCAGCCGAAGCTCGCGTCGACCAAACCGGCGCCGGGTCTGCTTTTGGCACGCCTCGGGCAAGGGGTCATGGAGCTGTATCGGGACGCGCTCAAAGGCAGCGGCCTTCGGCCGGCGCACGTCGCGACACTGACCCTGCTCCGCGACCGGCCGGTCGGCCAGCAAACCCTTGGCGAGTTGACGGGCCTAGATCCCGTCAAGCTCGTCGGCATCTTGAACGACCTCGAGACGGCCGGGTTGATCGAACGGCGGCGCGACTGCGTCGACCGCCGCCGGCACAATGTTGCGATCACTTGCGCGGGACAGGCAGCGTTAGCCGGGGTTGAACGTGCCACGGCCCAGGTCGACGAACGGCTCTTCGCCGGGTTATCGCCGGATCAGCGCGAGCAGCTCGCAGCGCTCCTGCAACTCGTCGAAGAAACCAACCCCATGACCGACGCCTGCATGCAAGAAAGCGGTGGTCCCGCCGGCGACACCGGCCGTGGGGCGGCCTGACCCGGGGGTATTCCGATTCCGACCTACCCGGGCTTGACGGGATCTTCTCCGGTAATGTCCGCGACGCGTTTGGAGACTTGGCCCAGATTCGCGATCGCGATAACCTCGTCTCCCTCGGCGAGCCGCTGCAGCCGAACGCCTTTGGTCGAGCGGCCGGCTTGCCGGATCTGATCGACCGGGATCCGGATGACCTGGTTGCCGCTCGTAATGAGCAGCAGCTCATCATCGGACCGCACCAGAATCTGATCGACCACGTAGCCGATCTCTTTCTCCTTCGCGAACGCCTTGACGCCTTTGCCGCCGCGTGAGGTATGCCGGTAGTTGTCGATCGGCGTGCGTTTGCCGTACGCCTGCGACGTTACGATGAGGACTTCGCGCCGGTCGTCCTCGACGATGTCCATCGCGACGACGGTGTCGGCGGGCGCGAGCGTGATCGCCTTGACGCCGCGCGCGTTGCGGCCCATCGGACGCACGTCGGTCTCGTTGAAGTGCACCGCCATGCCGTCGTGCGTCGCGATGATGATGTCACGGGTGCCGTTGGAGAGGTCGACGCCCAGCAGTTCGTCGTTGTCGTCGAGTCCGATCGCGTTGAGCCCGTTGCGGCGCACGTTGGAGAACTCTTCGAGTTTGGTTTTCTTGATGACGCCCTGGCGCGTCACCATCACCAGATAATTGTCGCCCTCGAAGTCGCGGATCGGGAACACGGCCGTGACCGATTCGCCGGGCGGCAGCGTGAGCAGATTGACCAGCGCCGTGCCGCGCGCTTGCCGCGTCGAATCGGGAATCTCGTACGCGCGCAGCCGGTATGCGCGACCTTTGTTGGTGAAGAACAGCACGTGCTGGTGTGTCGTGGCGACGAAAAAGTTCGCCACGACGTCTTCTTTTTTGAGATTCGCGATGCCGACGACGCCGCGGCCGCCGCGATTTTGCTGCCGGAACGTATCGACGGAGACGCGCTTGATGTAACCGCCGACGGTCGAGGTGATGACGACGTCCGTATCGGCGATGATGTCTTCGATCGACAGTTCGCCTTCGAGCGCTTCGACCGGCGTGCGCCGTGCGTCGCCGAACCGTTTGCGGATGTCGAGCGTTTCGGTCTTGACGACTTCGAGAATCTTGGTTTCGCTCGCCAGCAGCTCTTCGAGCTGGCCGATGAGCGTGATGAGCTCGTTGTGCTCGTCCTCGATCTTCTGGCGTTCCAGGCCGACGAGCGTGCGCAAACGCATGTCCACGATTGCCGCGGCTTGTTCGGCCGAGAGCCGAAAATCGTCCTCAATCGTGGTGCGCGCCATCCGGCGGAACGCATCGGAGAGCGCGAACGGCTCCGAGACGAGATGCTCGCGCGCGGTTTCGACGGTATCGCTTTCGCGGATGATCGTGATGACGCGATCGATGTTGTCGAGTGCGACGAGGAAGCCCAGCAGCAGGTGCGCCCGCGACCGCGCGCGGCCGAGCTCGTAGACCGTGCGGCGCCGGACGACTTCGCGCCGATGCTCGATGAAGTATTCGAGCATCTGCAGCAGCGAGAGCACTTGCGGCTCGAGCTGCGTCTGAGTGCTGCCGGCCAACACATAGGGCGAGCCGTCGGAGCGTTTGGCCGGCACGAGCGCGAGCATGTTGAACGCGAAGCTGGACTGCAGCGGCGTGTGGTTGTAGAGCTGATTGAGCACGACGTTGGGCGTCGCGCTGCGGTGAAGCTGGACGACGATCCGCATCCCGAGCCGGTTCGATTCGTCGTCGAGCCGAGTGATGCCGGTGATGCGTTTTTCTTCGTGCGCTTCGGTGATCGCTTTGACGATGCGATCGACTGAGATCTGAAACGGCACCTCGGTGATGAGGATTTTCATCTTGCCGTCTTCTTCGATAATTTCGGCCTTGCCGCGCAGCGGCACCGAACCGCGCCCGGTCCGGTAGGCCGTGCGAATCGCTTCGCGTCCATGCAAGATGCCGCCGGTCGGAAAATCCGGGCCGTGCACGATATCGAGCAGCGCGGTCCATAGTTCCTCGTCCGGATCGGCAGCGACCCCTTCATTACCGGTATTCGCCTCGGGCGCCGCGGCCGGGACCGCGCCGCGTTCGGACTGCGCCGAGCGGTAGTCGATCACCTTGACGACCGCATCGCAGATCTCGCCGATGTTGTGCGGCGGAATATTGGTCNNTTGGTCGCCATGCCGACCGCGATCCCGCTCGATCCGTTGATGAGCAGCTGGGGTAATTTGCCCGGCAGCACGACCGGCTCGGTGGTCTGATTATCGAAGTTGGGAACGAAGTCGACGGTCTCTTTGTCGATGTCGACGAGCATCTCCATCGCGATGCGTGCAAGCCGAGCTTCGGTATAGCGATACGCCGCCGGCGGATCGGGATTGATCGAGCCGAAGTTCCCGTGACCGTCGACGAGCGGATAACGCAGGGTGAAATCCTGCGCCATGCGCACGAGCGCATCGTAGACCGAACTGTCGCCGTGCGGATGATAGTATTTGAGCACATCGCCGATGACGCCGGCGCTCTTGCGATGCTGCTTGTCGGGCGTCATCCCGTTTTCGCGCATGGCGTACAAAATGCGGCGCTGGACCGGCTTGAGGCCGTCGCGGACGTCGGGCAGCGCGCGCGACGCGATGACCGACATCGCATACGAGAGATAACTCTCGCGCATTTCGTCTTCGACGTTGATAAGCGAGACGCGATCGTTATTCACAGACTATCGTTCCACTATTCCTTACGACATTGCCGCGCGGGCGGCCGAGCCGGGAGCGGTCATCGAACCGAACCGCGTTCGCGCGGCTTCACGAATGCGCCGACGACGAAACCGACCGCGCCGCCGACGATCGCGCCGAGCAGCGCGATAATAAGAAACTTACTCCCGATTCCGCCGCCGAGATGACCGACGGAAAAGAACCGCAGCGTAACGATGAACGCCTCGAACCCGGCTGCCAAAACGGAGCACACCGCGCCCGCGACGATCCCGACGATCACGTCGCTCACACGCAAAAACACTGCGAAGATGTTCGTGTTCGCGCGTGGTGTATCTTTTAATGCCATGGAAACGCTCGTACCCGATCTGCCTGCCTTGGATGCGTTCGCGCGGGTTTTCGCGCGCCGCCTGCATCCCGGATCGGCCGTCGCGCTGTACGGCGGCCTAGGCGCGGGCAAGACGACCCTGGTGCGCGCCGTGCTGCGGGCGCTGCACGGGAGCGATAGCGCTGTTTCATCGCCGACCTTCGTTTTCCGTCAGCGCTACGACGGCGATCCGCCGGTCGAACACCTCGACCTTTATCGCCTCGACGATCCGGCCGAACTCAACGAACTCGGCCTCGAGGACGCCTTCGGCGCCGATCGGATCACCCTCGTCGAATGGCCCGAGCGGGCACCGGGACTGCTGCCGCGCGAAGCCATCGAAATCGAGATCGCGGGTAGCGGTGAGGGACCGCGCACAATCGTCGTGTCCGATCCGGACCCGGCGTGAAGATTCTGGCACTCGATGCCGGACTCGGACCATTTTCCGCCGCGCTGGACATCGACGGCGGCGTGACGAGCGACCGCTCGCGGGAAAATGATGCGCTCGAGAACGGGCTGGGACGGATCGCCGGGCTCCTCGGGCGAGCAAACGTGTCGCTTGCCGAGCTCGACCGGATCGCGGTCGGGATCGGTCCAGGCACGTTTACCGGAATCCGCATCGCCGTCTCGTTCGCGAAGGCCCTGGCGTACGGCGCGAACGTACCGCTCGTGGGCATCTCGTCGTACGACGTGCTGCTGGCCGCCGCCGGCGCCGATCCATGCTTGACGCTCGTGTCGGGGCGACCGGGTGTGGTCTGCGCGCGGCTCACGTGCGGCACGACCGTCGCAACGGCGTGCGGACCGATCGCGCACACCGTCGCGGACCTGCTTGCGGGACGGCCCGCGGGGAGTCCCATCACGGTTGTCGCCAATCGAGAGGACGCGTTTGCCGAGATCGGCGAAATTCGGCCGGGAGAAACGCGGCTGGTTTGGCCGCCCGAGCGCGAACCAGCCGTCGTGATCGCGCGCCTGGCGCGGCACCGCGAGCCGGTTGGTTCGCCCCACGGCATAGCGCCCGACTATGGCGAAATGCCCGCGGTCACCAGACCGAAAAGCGAACGGGATTGGCTCCGTGATGGTGCAAGCAAACTGGGAACGAACGCCTAGGCTCCACCCGTCGAAGGATTCACCCGCGATGTATCATTCCGAACGCCGCCCGCGCCTATTACGCCTCGAACGGCGGGCCGGTCATTAAAGCCGAACTCGAGCCGCCCGGCCAGGATCAGCCGCGCCGGCTCGATATTTCCGTGATGACCGCGTCGGACATCGCCGTCGTACTGGCGATCGAGTCGCTGTCGTTCGCGTCGGCATGGCCGCAAAACGCGTTCGTCAACGAGATCCGCGATAATAAATTAGCGCACTACTTCGTGGGCCGGCTCAACGGTGAGATCGTCGCCTACGGCGGCATCTGGGTCATCCTCGAAGATTCGCACGTCACCACGATCGCCGTGCATCCTGACTATCGCGGGCGCAAGTTCGGTGAGGAGATGCTCGTTCATTTGCTGGAAGAGGCGATCGCCGCGCGCGCATCGTGGATCACGCTCGAAGTCCGCGAGTCGAACGAAACCGCGCAGCGCTTGTACCGCAAATACGGCTTCACCGTCGTCTCGACGCGCCGCGGCTATTATAGCGACAACAACGAAAATGCGCTCGTCATGTGGGCCGGCAATCTCAAGGGGCCGTTGTACGCCAGCCGGCTCGCCGTGCTCAAGGACACGCTCGCACGCGAAATAAACGCCGGCCGGCGATGATCCGGGCCGGCGCGGCGTTGGCGCCGCTTTGCGCGCTGCTGTTGGGCGCCTCCGCCGGATCAGCGGAACTTCCCGTCGCCGGGATCACGATCGGCAGTTCGATCGGCGGCGTGGCGCGGGCCCTCGGCGTGCCGGTCAGCGTCGCGTCGGACGATAGCGGACACCGTTTCGCGTTCAACGGCGGCGTGACGGCGTACGCCGACGATGACGGTTTCGTCCTCGCCGTCGACGCCCGCACGGGCAATCCGCGCATCGACGTCGACGGTACCGTGCGCGCGTTCCCGATCGGTTCATACTCGACCGCCCGCGCCGATGCGGAGTTGGCCGACGTCGCCGAATTCGCGCTCCCCGGCCTGCGCTCGTACCGGTTGGCGCCGCGCCGCGATCTCGTCCTCGGTTTCGACGGTCCGTCGAATCGGCTCGTGCGCGTCACCTACGGCGAACCCGGCCAACTTGCTCGATTAGGCCTGTTGCCCGGCGATGACGCGACCCGCGCCGTCGCGTACCGGGCCCCGGTGCTGCGCACGAGTGCCGCCGCCGCGCCCGGCCCCGGTGGCGGTGCGGCCGTCTACCGGGTCGCGATCGACCGCGGAGGAATCGTGCGCGGGGTCGACGTCGTCGTCGGATCCGGTTCGCCGGCCGGCGATGCGGTGCGTGTGCGCCTGCTGGCCGCGGAGCGCTACGCGCCAGCGACGCTCGACGGCCGGCCCATCGCCGCGACCGTTTTCGTCGAGTTGCCGCGCTGAGCGCCGCGGCGAGTTCCGGCCTCGAGCTGCTGCGCGCGATGCGGCGCGTGCGGCGCGACCTGGGACAAGATCATCGCTACGCCCACACGCTGCGGGTCGCCCGCTTCGCCGAACGCTTGGCGTTCAAGCACGGGGAAAACCCGCACCGCGCGCGGCTTGCCGGACTGTTCCACGACCTCGCCCGGTTGTGGAGCGCCGAGCGACTCGTCGAGGAATGCCGCCGGCGCGGAATGGAGATCGATGACTTCGAGCGTGTCAATCCGATCGTCTTGCACGCCCGGCTGGGAGCCGAGCTCGCTCGCGAATGCTATGGCGTCGAGGATGAGGCGGTCCTTTCGGCGATCCGCAAGCACACCGTGGCGGCGGCGGACATGAGCCGGCTCGACATCATCGTTTACCTCGCCGACGGCCTCGAGCCGGGACGCCGGTTTCCTGAACGGGCGCACTATGCGCGCGTGGCCGAACGCGACCTGGAACAAGCGCTGCGCGAGTTGCTCAGCTCGACGATCCGCTACCTTGATAGCCGTGGACTCGAGACCGCACCCCAGACTCGGGCGGCGGCGGAAGCCTTCGCCCTGCCACTCGCGAGTGTTTCTGGGCGCCGCCTCGAATCTACCCTCCTGACTACTGCGCGCCGCTCGCCGGACGCGCCGTCACACGATCCCTAGTCGCACGATCCATAACGGAAAGGCTCACCACTGCCGGATCTCCTGACAACCGTCCGCGAAGCGGCCGAAGACAAAAAGGGCGAAGACCTCGCCGTCCTCGATCTCGAGGGCCGCACGATCGTAGCGGACACTTTCGTGATCGTGACTGGCCGATCCAAGATCCAAACCCGGTCGATCGCGGACGCGATCATCGAAGCCGCGCGCGGCGGCGGCTTCGCCGTCGCCCGGACGGAAGGCTACAACGACGGCGGCTGGATCCTCATCGACCTGGGCCCGATCGTGGTCCACGTTTTTACACCGGACCAGCGTCAATTTTACAACCTCGAACGGCTCTGGGGCCGGCCTGCCGAGGCGCGAATGCAGTCATCGTGAAGGAGCCGGCCCGGGTCAAGCGGGCTGCCCGAGAAAAGCCGCCCGCCCGGCCGCCGCGCCGGCCGCGTGGCCGGCAGCTTTGGCTCAAGGCCTTCATTTGGATTTTCATCGTCATCTTTCTGCTCGGCTCGGTCGGTGCGGTCGCCTTGATCGCCTTTCACTGAAACCACGGGCCGCGGGGCGGGTACCTAGCAGCGTACCGGGCTTGGCCCGCGGTGACCACGGGCAACTCGGGCGACAAAAGTCGGCCGAACCGGTTTCCCAGGTCGGAGGAATATACAAGTCATGAAATCGATCGCCGCCTTCGCTTCACTTCTGATCGCGATCGGCTCGAGCGCCCTGCCGGCCGCGGCGCGCGACTCGTTTGTTATCGACAACGCGCATTTGCTCTCGGCATCGACGATCTCGGCGATCAACGCCAAGGTCGCCGATTTCAACGCGACGGCGCACAAAGAAGTCTTTGTCGACACCGAGCCGACGGTCGACGGCGACTCGCCTAAAGCGGCCGCCGAAAAGATCTTCGCGCAACAGCAGGTCAACGGCGTTCTCATCTATGTCGCGAAGTCGCCGAAAACGATTGGTGTCGTGCCGGATCACGCCGCCACCCAGTTCTTCCCCGCGACCTCGACGTCGGCGATCCGCAGTGCGATCGTCAGCGCGTTCAACTCGGGCGATTACAACGGCGGCATCACCAACGGTGTCGACCTGACCCTCTCGCAGTATCGCAGTCACCTCGGTGCGCTCACGCGTCAAAAAGCGTCGTACGCGGCACCCGTCGGAAGCGGTGAAAACCTCCCTTCCAGTCAGGCAGGCTTTAACTTGAGCTGGATTTGGATCCTGATCGTCCTCGCGGTCATCTTCTTCGTCATCCGCGGCATTTTCCGGGCGATGGCCGGCCCACGCATGTACGGCGGCGGCCCGATGGGCGGCGGCCCGATGATGGGCGGCGGCGGATATGGACCCGGCTATGGTCCCGGTTACGGCGGCGGCGGCGGCGGCG
>PLAE01000045.1 GCA_003134035.1 Candidatus Velthaea versatilis | reverse complement strand
GTCTGGCGCAGTAGCTCAGTTGGTTAGAGCGCCGCCCTGTCACGGCGGAGGTCGAGGGTTCGAGCCCCTTCTGCGTCGCCACTTGAGCACAAGAGCACGCAACAAAAACCCTGATACCATCGGGGTTTTGTGCGTCGTGGGTGCGCGCGAGATGACGTGCGACGAACATCACCGTCTCGGCGATCGGCTCGCCATATCCGTGCCGCGCGCGAAGGGTAAGCGCCGGCTCAACGCTTCTTCTTGCCCTCGCGTTGGGGGCTCGGCGGCACCTTCTTTCCGTCGCGGCGCGCTTCGGACAAACCAATGGCGATCGCCTGTTTAGAATCGGTCACCTTTTTACCGCTGCGCCCCGACCTAAGCGTGCCCTCATGCATCTCATTCATTTCGGTGCGAACGTAGTCGCTCGCTTGTGAACTATTTTTGCGCCCACCGGCCGCCGGCACTCGGCGAGCGGTCTTTCTCGGGCCGACTGCCGGCGCTTTCCGCGCCGCGCTCTCCCTTCGAGCCGTCGCTCTGGGCGTCGTGGCTTTCTTCACCGCGCCGGCCTCTTTCTCGCCGGTCTTCTTCGCGCCGGCTTTCTTTCGCGGCGCGGTCGTTTTACGCGAACTCGTCGATGCTGCCATGTCGCGCAGCATACCCGCCGATCACGCTCTTCACCGCGCTTCTTCCACGCGCGAGGCGAAAAGGATGATGTTTCCGCCCGGCTCCCGGACGCCGATCTCGTGCGTTCCGGCCGCTGTTTTGCGCGGCGCGAGCACGACATCCGCGTCGGCGACCTCCGGGACGAGCAGACCGACGTCGTCGACGTCGATGTGGATCGCCGCCTTGTAGGGGCCCGCCACGTCGCTTTCGGCGAAATCCGCCCGCAGTTCGGCGGTTGACCGAATTATGAATTGGACGTCGCCCCGTGCGACAACGCAGCGGCCGATGCGTTGCGCATGCGTGGTTTCATGTACGACGCTAAACCCCAGCCGATCGACAAAAAACGCGCGCGTCGGTTCGACGGCATCGACGATGAGCACCGGCGTGGCGGCGCGGAAATGAGCGGGCATCAATGGACCTCCGCCGGCCACAACCGGCCGCTAACGCGAGCGGGCTTTCTTCGGCGGCGGTGCGATTACTTTTGGAATGAATCGAACGGCGGCGAGATACGCCGCGATGGGCAGCAATGCGAGTATGCCCGCCCAAACGAAGCCGGCGATTGTCGGCAGAAAGAACCCCAGCACCAGGGCCAGCAGCGCGCTGATGATCCCGCCGACGATGAAGCGTCTGAGCGTCGCGATCGCCACGACGGCGATCGCGAGCGCGCCGAGACCGACCGCCGCCGACGCTTCGACGAGTACCTTGCCCGAGCGCGGCAAGATGCGATCGAGTCCGCTGACCGGAAAAAAGAGCGCGGCGATGCCCGGCAACAAAAATTCCGGGCGTTCGTCCTGGTTGTTCGCGAGCAGCGTGAACGCTAAATCGTCGCCGGGAAAGATCACATTGAGCGCGTGAAATCCACCGACTTCACCGTTATGCCAAAGATAGCGGTGTGAGCCGAGCGCATCTTCGATCCAGCCCATCGCGTACGACCCTTGGCCGCGGCCGGCATCCGCGCCGCGCCACATCTGAGCCAGAGACGCCGGAGTCAAAATACGATGCGACAGCAGCGCCGTATTCCACCGGGCGAGATCCTCGACCGTCGAGGTCAGCGCCCCCGCTCCGCCGAGCCACGCGAGATCCCACGGATACGCGCGGCGGATCGCTCCGCCTTCTTCAAGCCGGTAACCAATCGCGACATCGTCGACGGCGGCCGGCTTGCCGTACGCCGTGCGCGTCATCCCCAGCGGCCGAAGGATGTTCTCCTCGAAGAACGCGGCGAGCGGTTCGTGCGCGACGCGTTCGACGATTGCACCGAGAACGAAATAATTCGATGTGCTGTATTCGAAGTTTGCGTCGGGCGCGAAGTCGCGCGGCAGCGCCGCAATCTCCTTTGCGACGCGCTGCATGTCGAACGTTCCGTCGGAACGCCGGGCCAACGGCCGCACGCGCTGCATGAAGGCCAGTGTGTTCATATCAGGCAGACCCGACCGCTGGTTGAGCAGCATGCGCAGCGTCAAATTCGGCGTCTTGACATCCGGCACATATTCCGCAACGGCGTCGTCGAGACGAAGCCGGCCGCGTTCGTTCAGCAGCAAGATTGCCGCAGCGGTGAATTGACGGGAGACCGAACCAATGGCGTAGATCGTCCGCGCATCGGCTTTCATCCGACCGGAACGTGCGCGGGCAAAGGGCAAGCCGTAATAGTTTTGATCTTTTGCGATAAAGCGATCCGGCGTTCCGTCGTCGCGATATCCGAATCCCTTGGCATACACGACGCGCCCGTCATGAACGATCGACACGCTCATGCTCGTGTGCGGATTTTTGGGAAAGTTGGCCAGCACGGCGGAGTCGATGGCCGCGCCCGACGGCTCAGACGCCGGCGCCGCGCCGATGAGCGCGCCGAGAACGGCGACCCGGCTGGGGGAGCTCTGTCGCACGGTCCGGGTGACCATCTCAGAGAACGGGGAGGACGACCTTCGACGTGGCGCGCAGCTCGAACGCCAGGGTCGTCATCCTGGTCTCGAGGGGCCCGAGGCTCACGTCGCACTCGAGCATCCCGTCCTTCGCGTCGTGGCGGAAGCCGCGCCCCTCGACGAGGGAAACCTCGACCCCCTCGATCTCGCTCACCGGGATCCGCTCGACGACGGTGACGCGCTTGGGCTCGTTCGAGAGGTTCGAGAGCCACACCGTGACCGTGCGGCGGCGGCGCTGCGTACCGCCGCTTCGGGAGTGTCCGCTTTTTCGTAGGTGAAGCTCCTCATGCCATCACCTCGGTCGCCATCGCGGCGTCCTTCTCGTCGGCGGTGCGCGCTGTGGACTCGATCCCGGCGACCTCACGGATGGCATCGACAATGTTGGGATAGGCGGCGCAGCGGCAGAGATTGCCGCT
>PLAE01000234.1 GCA_003134035.1 Candidatus Velthaea versatilis | reverse complement strand
GGCTGGTGCGAGAAGAAGCGATGCCAGTAGTAGCTTCCGGCCACCGGATCCCACGTCCAGTTCGACGTTTCGGTATCGGTGAAGATGATACGCGTGCCGGCGTACTTTTTGTCGGTATCGCTCCACACGTAGAAGTCGCGCAGCGCCGATCCGGCGGGAGCGTGGCGCGCGGCCGCGAACCATGGATGCTGGTCGGATGTGTGGTTCATGACCAGCTCGATGGCGATCCGCAAGCCGAGCCTGTGGGCCTCGCCCAGCATGGTGCGAAAGTCCTCGAGCGTGCCGTAATGCGGGTGCACGTTCGTGTAGTCGGCGATGTCGTAGCCGTCGTCGCGCAGCGGCGAGGGATAGAACGGCAAGAGCCAGACCGCTGACGCGCCCAAATCCTTGATGTACGCCAGCCGCTCGATGAGGCCGCGGAAGTCGCCGATGCCGTCGGCGTTCGAATCGGCGAACGCTTTGACGTGGAGCTGGTAGATGACGGCGTCCTTGTACCAGAGCGGGTCGCTCGCCGGACGATGTTCGCCGATCACCGCTCAGACCCGGGCCGCAGCGTGCGCCGGCGCCGGTTGTACGCGCGCGTGACGCAAGAAGCCGTTTTGGACCGGCCGGCGATGAAACTCCACTGGGCTTAGATTCCGAGATGTACGGCAAGATAAACCCGGTGCCGCGAACACCAATCGCCTAATCCCGAAGACGGTGCCGTTCGCTGCTCCCGCTCTTCTTGCTCCTACGGGGGGCCGCCGCCCGAACGGCACGAAGAGCAATTCGCTATGGACAGGGCTGAAGAGCGAGGGGCCAACGCGTCGGCCTTCGGTACGCTTCTTCGGCGGCACCGCATCGCAGCGCGGCTCTCTCAGGAGGAGCTCGCCGAGCGGGCCCGGATGAGCGTCGACGCGATCGGCGCGCTCGAACGCGGAGTGCGCCGTTGGCCGCAACGCGCGACGGTCGACCTTTTGGCCGATGCACTCCGGTTGGAGAACGAACAGCGGCAAGAGTTCGCCGCCGCGGCCGCGCGCCCGCGGTTGCCGCGGGAAGACCCGACTGGCCGCGTTCCGACCGTATCCGGCTCGGACGACGGGCCTGCGGCCGGCAATCTGCCGTTGGCGGTGAAGTCGCTCGTCGGCCGCGGCGCGGAGACGGGCGAGATCGCCCGACTCCTCGCGCAGGCGCGAATGGTGACAATCACCGGCGCCGGTGGAATCGGCAAGACCAGCATTGCGCTCGACGTGGGCCGCCGTTTGCGCGACGGCATCGACGGTGGAGCGTGGGTCATCGAACTTGGTGCCCTCCGTGATTCGGCCTTGGTCGTGGCGACGATCGCGCGGACGTTGGCGATTGCGGGTAGCGCGAATCGCCCGTTGCTCGACGACGTCGTCGCCTATCTCAAGGGGAAGCGCATTTTGCTGATCTTGGACAACTGCGAGCACGTTATCGGCGAGGCGGCCATGTTCGCAAGCGCCGTCCTGAGCAGCTGCCCGGGGGTGAAAATTCTCGCGACGAGTCGCGAACCGCTGCGGATCGCCGGCGAGCACGCCTATGCGCTTCCGCCGCTGGCGATGCCGGAAGCCGATTTCAATGTCGATCGGCTTGCGGCTGTGGACGCTGCGAAATTCGCCGCCATCGGGCTCTTCGCCGAGCGCGCACGGGCCGTCGACGCGCGATTTTCGCTGAGCGATGAGAACGCACCGACCGTCGTCAAGATCTGCCGGCGCCTAGACGGCATCCCGCTGGCGATCGAACTGGCCGCCGCGCGCATAACGGTCTTACCGATCGACGTGCTGCACCAGAAACTCGACAATCGGTTCGAGATTCTGCGCAGCGGCGAACGCACCGCGAAACCTCGCCACCAAACGATGCGGGCGCTGATCGATTGGAGCTATGACCTCCTTAGCGAAGCGGAGCGCACGTTGTTCCGCCGGCTTTCCGTTTTCTCCGGCGGCTGGACCATCGAGGCGGCTTGCGATGTCTGTTCGGACGAAGACACCGACGGTTGGGAAGTCTTCGATCTGCTGGCGTCGCTGGTGACGAAGTCGCTCGTCGTCGTCGATGGTTCCAACGGCGAAATGCGCTACGGCCTGCTCGAATCCACCATGGACTACGCGCGTGAACGACTTGCCGCGAGCGCCGAGCAGAACGCGTTGGCTCAAAAACATGCTTGCTACTATACTCAGCGGCTTCGCGAGCTGCGCGGCATGTGGGAGGCGATGGACGATTTGGCTTGGCAGCATGCGGTCCTGACCGAAGTCGAGAACGTCCGGGCCGCTTTGGATTGGACGCTCCGCAACGGCAAAGACAACCAGCGAGGCGTCGAGATTCTATCGTTGATTTTGGTCCCGGCGTTGATTTTCGATCACGGAGAGGCGCGTTTCTGGTACACGCTCGGGTACCAGCGCCTTCATAGTGTTACGGACGAAAGCATTGCAACAGCCTTTCGCTCTCGCTATGCCGCCACGAGTGCACGGTTATACGTCCCCATCGCGGTACAAGTTTCGATGTGCGAGGCAAACGTCGTCGCTGCTCGATCGCTGGGCGATCCGGCTCTGCTCGCTGATACACTCAGAGAGCTGGGTGTGGCATTCTGGCGCGCCCGCCGGCTAGATGAGGCCGATAAGGTCTACGCGGAGGCTTGGGCCGTGCTCGCGCCGGTAAATCCCGCTCTTGCCTCCCGTATCATCTTCGATTGGGGCAACAATGATTACGATCGCGGAAACCTCGAATCGGCCCGCGCGCGATTTCAGAAAGCGCTGCAGATCGCCCGGCCCGGAAGTCAGATGCATGCAATTGCGCTCATGAGCTTGGCCGAAGCGGAATATTCGGCTGGCTCTCTCGAGGACGCTCGCATTCTTGGATACAAAGCGATGGCGGCGCTACGCATACTTGGGATGAAGACGGAATACGCTGCGGTGGCCTGCAATCTCGCTTCCTATGAATTGGAGCGGAATTCATATGCAGAAGCGTCGGCTTTACTTCAGGAAGCACTCGAGCTGTTCCGCGAACTCGATCTGGGGTACTGGCTGACGGTGGCGGTTGAAAAATACGCCGTTTTCGCGGCGTTGACGGGCGAGAACGAGGTTGCCGCCGCGCTACTCGGATACGTTGATCGGCACAACGAACTTCTCGGCCGGGAACGGCAAGCAAATGAGCAAAGAAGTTATGCCCACGCGGTGGGTTTGCTGCGAACCCGGCTGGGCGACGAGTTCGAGCAACGGCGTAGCAAGGGGTCAAAATTCGACGAAGAACAGGCACTGGAATTCGTGACCAGCTTGGGCGGCGGCGGAGCGCGATCTTGCAACTCCAAAATCGGTACGGCAGATAACGCGCACCTAAAGCGAGAACAGGGGTCGTAAGGTCTCATACGCGGTAGTTAAACGTGGAATCTGCATTTGCACCGGACGAGCTATGAAATCGAGGGATTCCCATAAATGAGAATAGACAAACCGGATTTGGTAAAGGCGTTAGAACTTCTCGATAATGACTATGCGGGAATCGCAAAACTCGAAAGTCAGCTGCTTGAAATCGTTCCAGACGGAGAAGACAAAGACGAACTTCGCGAAATCTTTCGGCGGTACCGTGAGTGCCATCACAAGTTACGTCGCGGAACGATCGGCGTCATTGTTCCGCTTATCGTCGTGTCAAGCAGCGGGTAAGCGCCTCACGGCTGACCGGCGATAAACCTTGCATGCGAACTCCGAGGCGCGTACTCGACGCGTATCGCATGCCGGAGTCGGCACCGCTGCGACGAGTGACGGGTTCACGAACCAACGCGGTTTGGCTGGTCGGTGATCCGCCGCGTTTCGTGTTGCGGCGATACGACGGAATCGGGATCAAACCGGCAAGGATCGAGCTTCAACACGAGGTCATGCGGTATCTCGCGAGCCGCAGCACCCTTGTGGCAGCGCCACTCGCTCAAGCCGCAGTCGGGAAAACGTACATCGAGCGTGACGGACGCTACTGGGCGTTATTCCCGTTCATCTGCGGCACACCGGGAAACCCAACGTCGGCTGCGACGGTTGCACGAGCTACAGCCGTTGCGCTGAGCAGAGCCCTGGGCCAGCAACATCGATTGCTGGCGGACTTCCGTCCTGCCGGCGAACGGTTGCGCGTCGACGCGATTTCAGCCTTGGAAACGTGTCGCAAGGCAGCGCCCGGGTTCCACGCCACGGATACGTTCGCTCGGATCGATTGGCTGCTATTCGCTTCGGTCTGCGGCGCGGCGCAGGGCGTCCTCGAGCGTTACATCGACGAACTTCCGCGCCACATCGTCCATGGCGACATGCATCCGGCGAACACCATTTGGCACGACGGAGAGGTCGCGGGAATCATCGATTTTGATTCTGCGCACGAAACCGAACGGATCTACGATCTCGCCACGATCATCGACAGCTTTGCTCGGCCAAGTCCTTCGGGGCGCGTCGACGGCGCGTGCGCAGCTGCCATGCTGGAGGCCTATGACGAAACGGCAGCACTCAGCGAGGCCGAACGGCGAAGCATCGGTGCCATGCTTGTGCGGCGTGCCGCCACCGGCGCAATCGAGGCTCAGATCGATTACGAACGCCGCGAACGGAACTCAGCAATGTTCATGGCTCGCATGATCGAGGCGTACGACACTTGGCTTTGAGAACGACACGTTGTTGAGGCCGACCCCGCGGCAGACGAGCTCACCGGGTGGTTTTGGCGCTCCGTTCTTGTCACCGTTCATCGCGAGCCGTTAGTGCACCCGACGCGGTCGCGGGACGCCGGGCCGGGAAACATGCCCGCCCGAGCTCGGCCGTTACTCGCTCGAGCATGAAGTGCGACGACGCGCGCGCGTTTCCCAGGCGAAGACGCAAACCGTGACGACGCCGTCGAAATCGAGTTCGCGCAGGCCGGCGAAGGATTCGGTCCAGTTTACTTCGCCCTGGCCGACATCGAGGTGCTGAGGAACCCGGGCCGTCGAATCCGGGGATTGACGACGTAGCGCAGACCCGAGGAGCCGCGATCTGTCGCCGTCGCCGTGTTCAGTGTCAGGAAAGGCTCTATAACCCTGACGCCAGCGCGTCAATCAAATGCGGATTCGCCGCTGGGGATGTACGCAGCGCGCTGACAAACCCCATTTCGGCGGCTCAACGCCGGGACCGGAGCGAAGAACCGGCCTTGCTTTAGCACACTCCAGACCGAGACGGTGGATCGTGGTTGGACTGGGGACTTGACGCTAAGACGTGAGGTTCGACACCTGCACAGTGTCATATTTAAGACGCAGTGCGGCAATCGCGTCCCGATCAGGTGCGCCACCTTTTGCAAGTAGCGCCGAGAGTTCCTCGAAGTACTTCTCATGCCCGGGAGGTGCAGTAATCAGTAACATCCGTGCTGGACTCTCCCCCAGGTTACCAAAGGCATGCACGGCCCCCATTGGAACAAACACGAAAGTTCCAGGGCCGCCTTGCACGACCCGGTCGCCGGATTGCAACTTCAACTCGCCTTCCAGCACATAAAAAATCTCTTCGATTTTTGTATGGTAATGCGCACCCGTATCGAAACCGGGCGCGACGGAAAATTCAAACACGGAGGAGCCCTTTGCGTGCTCCGCCGTCAGCAAAAAATCTACCTCGGTCCCACGTAGGGACACACTATGAGCGTCGCCTTTATGTAGAATAATGCCTTCGAGAGACATCGTGAACTCCTGTCGTATACGGCGCACTTGGTGCTTCTAGTGGGCTTTGTCTTTCCGGCGGATGCGAAAACCGCGATCTGCGTGATCCACTAGGAACGTGTCGGGTTTACCCGACACGTGACGACGGGCGGCTCGGGCGAAGCCCGAACGCGAAGTATCGACGAAGTCGATCCACTAGGCACACTCTAAGCCCGGGAGCGCTATGCCATTCATGTGCATCGGATCTGCGGTCGCCTGGCCACCGCCCTTCGCTTCGGGGACCGCCGCAGCATGCTCATTCTCACCGATGAGTAGTAGGGGTCCTGGACTGATGCATGTCCCTTGCCACGCATGGTCATCGCTAGAAAATAGGTGATATCGAAACCTGACATGCGAACATGTGTTTGGTGCGCTTGCATTGTTCCCGGTGGATGTCCGTCATCAGCAGGTGAAAGCGCCACTTACCGACTTGACGACTTGTAAAATCGATTTGTGCACGTGCCGTCTCGCGTAAATGTGACGATCAACGGAAGCCTTAATGGAAAGCGTGGCTCGAAACCTACGGCTGGTCATATGATCCTTCACCGCTCGTGCCCGATGTGATGTGATGGTGCAGGTTACCGCTGGTCGTTCTCGGCGAGACTCCGAGGTGCAAATGCTTCACCAGCACGCGTTCGGGTGATGTCCTGGACATTTTCTCTCGTGAGATATTGTCCATGGTTTTAGATTAGGAACGGTTTGACGCTCGTCGCAACGGCCGGAAATCACCCCTCGGCACGCTTATCGTGTCGCCAGACGTAATCGCCAGTTAGGTAAGTTCGACGTCCTGTAGCCAGTCCAATGTGAAGAGGATAATTACAATCGCATTGTGCTATTGTCAATAGCGCGCAGTCAGGAAAAATCGAAGACGAGATTTGCCGCCGGCTTTTCGGCGCGCGCTGCTCCGCTCGAATCTGAATCTTTAGGAAGAAGCAGCCTCCGCCACGTTCCCGATTTCGGCGTAGCCGAGTTCGGCCGACAAGTCGCGGGCGGTCTGCCGCACCGCCACGACGAGTTCTGAACCACGCTCGCGGGTGAGCCGGCTCGCCGGCGCGGAGATGCCGACGGCCGCGACGATCTTTCCGGTATGGTCGCGAACGCCCGCGGCAATGCAGCGCACACCGAGATGGAGTTCCTCGTCATCGAAGGCGTATCCACGGTCGCGCGTGCGCTGCAGTTCGGTCATGAGCATGTCGATGTCCGTGATCGTGTTCGGAGAATAGCGCGGCAGCGGCGCCGTGCCGAGCAACGACTTGACCCGCACGACGTCGGCATCGGCGAGTAATGCTTTGCCGACCGCTGTGCAGTACAACGGCTCGCTGCTGCCCGTCGGTGTATCGACCCGCAGCATGCCCGGAGCGCAAACCTGCGCGACTACGGTGACGCGTTCGCCGTCGCCGACGGCGAGGTGTGCACTCTCGGTGGTCCGGTCCATGAGCGCCCGCAGGTGCGGCGGGGCGATCGTCGCGACGTCGAGTTGTCGCAGCAGCGCCGACGCGATCGCCACCACGCCGAAACCCAACGAATACTTCTTGGTCGACTCCTGGCGAATGAACCCTTGATTCTCTAAGGTCACGAGTAGCCGGTAACTCGTACTAGGGTCGACCGACAGCCGATCGGCGATATCGGTCACGCCCAGCGGGCGGTTCGCCTGGGCAAGCAGGTGCAATATCTGTAGGCCGCGTGAAAGGGAATTGATCACGTCACTTCCATCCGCGATGACTATACAACAACATTGCGGCATCCCCAAACCTTCAAAGTCGCTCATCGCTGGAACGCGGCGCCACGGCGCTGGCCACCTGCTGTTTGAGCGGTTTTTCATGGCGATTGACAATGGCGCAACGGTCCGGTAATCTATCGCTACTCTGGACGGGAAAGACTGTCCCTTCGTCTTTCGCCGGGACGCGCGACCCCTGTAAGCCCGATGGGACCCAACGGCAGCTCGAGATCATGAGGTTCGCCGCGATTCGGGCGGCCCGATCCTCGCGCATCATTTCGTATCATTTCAACATATCGCCATATGAGGAGCCGCGAACGTTGGAAGAACTCGCGCACCCGCGGGCACCAATGCTGCCCCGAGGCAGCCGATGAGCAGCAGCAGCGCAGCGGCTCCGTTCGACCTGATCGCGATGGGCCGCATCGGGGTCGACATCTACCCCGAGCAAATCGGCGTTTCGCTGCGCGACGTGACGTCGTTCGGCAAGTTTCTGGGTGGCAGCGCGACGAACGTCGCGGTGGCGGCGGCCCGCTACGGCCGCCGCAGCGCCATTATCACGCGGACCGGCAACGATCCGTTCGGCGCGTTCATCCACGACGCGCTCAAGAAGTTCGGCGTCGATGACCGCTTCGTCAGCGGCGTCGCGAGCCTGCCGACGCCGGTCACGTTCTGCGAAATCTTCCCGCCCGATCACTTCCCGCTGTACTTCTACCGCCTGCCCAAAGCGCCCGATCTCGAGATCTACACGAGCGAACTCGATCTGGACGCCATCCGGTTAGCCAAAATCTTTTGGGTCACCGTCACCGGCTTGAGTCAAGAACCCAGCCGCAGCGCGACCTTGGCGGCACTCGAAGCGCGCGCGAAGTCCGGCATCACGGTGCTCGATCTCGATTACCGGCCGATGTTCTGGGAATCGCGCGAAGCCGCGCGGCCCTGGGTGCAGCGCGCGCTCGCGCGCGCCACCGTCGCAGTCGGCAATCTCGACGAATGCGATACGGCCGTCGGCGTGACCGAGCCGCGCGCCGCCGCCGAGGCGCTGCGCGCTTTCGGCGTCGAACTGGCCGTTGTCAAACAGGGTCCCAAAGGGGTCCTGGCTACGGATGGAACGCAGTGGGTGGAGATGCCGCCCGTCCCGGTCACCGTCGTCAACGGGCTGGGCGCCGGCGACGCATTCGGCGGCGCGCTCTGTCACGGCTTGCTCGCGGGCTGGGATCTCGCGCGCATCATGCGCTTCGCCAATGCCGCCGGTGCGCTCGTCGCCTCGCGGCTGGCGTGCGCCGATGCGATGCCCGACGCCGCCGAAGTCGAAGCGATGTTGCGGACGGCCGTCGGTGTCTAGCGAACGCCGCAAGACAATTCTGGACGCTCGTCTGCACGATCCCGGCGCGTTCGCAGTGGCCGCGGCGCGGCGCGTGCAGCCGGCGTCGCTCTTCAACGAACGCGGCCGGATGATGATCATCGCCGCCGATCATCCGGCGCGCAACGCGCTGCGCGCCGGCGGTCGTGCGCTGGCGATGGGCGACCGCGCCGATCTGCTCGACCGGCTGTGCACGGCGCTGGCGCGGCCGGGTGTCAACGGTGTGCTCGGGACTGCCGATATCCTCGATGATTTACTGTTACTCGGAGCCCTCGACGGTAAAGTCGTGTTCGGTTCGATGAATCGCGGCGGGTTGAGCGGCAGCGTCTTCGAGATGGACGATCGCTTTACGGGCTACGATGCCGCCGCCATCGCCGCCAGCGGATTCCAAGGCGGCAAGATGTTGCTGCGCATCGACGTCGACGATTCCGCGACGGTGGACACGCTCGCCGCCTGCGCGCGCGCCGTCAGCGAACTCGCGGACCGCCGTTCGATCGCGCTGATCGAACCATTTCTTTCCCACCGCATCGACGGCCGGGTGAGCAACGAACTCACCGCCGAGGCGATGATTCGCGCTTCAGTGATCGCGGCGGGATTGGGTCCGACCTCGGCCTACACGTGGCTCAAAGTTCCGGTCGTCGACGAGATGGAACGCGTGATGGCCGCAACGACGCTGCCCGCGCTCATTCTGGGCGGTGAAGCCGGCGACGACGTCGATGCCGCCTACGAAAGCTGGGGCCGGGCGCTGCAATTGCCGACCGTGTTCGGTTTGGTGATCGGACGCCGGCTGCTGTATCCGCCCGGCGACGACGTCGCCGCCGCCGTCGACACCGCGGTTGGCTTATTTGGCGCGGTTCACGCCGTTGCGTAGCGACCGTTTCGTTCCCGCGGGCATCAACGGCAAAGTTCACCGGCTGACGGTCGCGCAAGCACTGGTGCGATTTCTCGCCAATCAATATACGGAGCGCGACGGCGTCGAGCAGCGCCTCATCGCCGGCTGCTTTGGCATCTTCGGTCACGGCAATGTCGCCGGCGTCGGCCAAGCGCTGCTCGAGGCGCCCGACGAACTGCGGTATTTTCAAGCCCGCAACGAGCAGGCGATGGTCCATACCGCGGTCGCGTACGCGCGCATGAAGAACCGGCTCTCGGCATTTGCCTGCACCGCGTCGGTCGGTCCGGGAGCGACCAACATGATCACCGGCGCGGCGCTCGCGACGATTAATCGGCTGCCCGTGCTGCTGCTGCCCAGCGATACCTTTGCAACGCGCAGCGCCGGCACATTGCTGCAAGAACTCGAAGATCCGGCATCGCTGGACGTCACCGTCAACGATTGTTTCCGCCCCGTCTCCCGCTTTTGGACGCGGATCGCGCGGCCGGTGCAGTTGCTGACCTCGGCGGTCGCCGCGATGCGCGTCCTCGCCGATCCGGCCGAAACGGGCGCCGTGACTATCGCGCTGCCCGAAGACGTGCAGGCCGAAGCCTTTGATTGGCCAGCCGCGTTCTTTGCCAAGCGCGTTTGGCGCGTGCGCCGCCCACCGCCCGAAGCCGAGATCCTGGACGAAGCCGTCGCCCTGCTGCGCGGCGCCGAACGTCCGCTCATCGTTGCCGGCGGCGGCCTGATGTATAGCGACGCCGTGGACGCCCTCAAAGCGCTCGTCGAACCAACCGGCATCCCGGTCGCGGAAACGCAGGCCGGTAAAGGCGCGCTGCCCTACGATCATCCGTGCGCGGTCGGCGCCGTCGGCGCGACCGGCACCGCCGCCGCCAACGCGCTCGCGCGCGACGCCGACGTCGTGCTGGGCATCGGGACGCGCTGGAGCGACTTCACCACCGCCTCGCGCAGCATCTTCGCGCGACCGGACGTGCGCTTCATCAACCTCAACGTCGTGCCGCTCGACGCCGGCAAACACGCCGGCCTGCCGCTCGTCGCCGACGCGCGCCGCGGGCTCGAGGCGCTGCGCTCTGCGTTAGGAGGCTGGTCGGTATCCGCCGCCTATGTCGAACGGACGCGCGAGCTCGCGGCGGCGTGGGACGCCGAAGTCGAAAGCGCGTATGCGCGGCGCAACGAGCCGCTGCCGGCCCAGCCCGAAATCATCGGCGTCGTCAACGCGGTGAGCGGCCCGCGCGACGTCGTGCTCTGCGCGGCCGGAAGTTTGCCCGGCGACCTGCACAAGTTGTGGCGAACGCGCGATCCCAAAGGCTATCACGTCGAGTACGGCTACTCGTGCATGGGCTACGAGATCGCCGGCGGACTCGGCGTGAAGCTCGCCGCCCCCGACCGCGAAGTGTTCGTGATGGTCGGCGACGGTTCGTACCTCATGATGAACAGTGAACTCGTCACCGCCGTCCAAGAGGGCATCAAGATCAACGTGGTGCTCATTCAAAACCACGGATACCAGTCGATCGGCGAGCTTTCCGAGTCGGTCGGCTCGCAGCGCTTCGGCACGCAGTACCGTTATCGCAATCCGGCGACCGGCCGGTTCGACGGCGGAGCCCTGCCGCTCGACTTGGCCGCGAACGCTGCGAGCCTGGGCTGCGAGGTGTTGCGCGCGAAGACGACCGACGAATTCCGGACCGCGCTGCAACGTGCGCGCGCGTCGACCAAAACGACGGTTGTCTATATCGAAACCGACCCGCTTGTTTCCAGCCCCAGTTCGCAGGCTTGGTGGGACGTCCCGGTCGCGGAGATTTCACGCTTGGAATCGACGCAGCACGCGCGTGAAGGCTACGTTGAACACAAAGCCCAGCAGCGTTTGTACCTCTGAAAGCAAGACATACGGTTCAATTCAATAAGGGAAAGCAACGATGAGAACCTTGACCAAGACCATCCAGCACGTCATTGGCGGACGCGAGACGGCCGGCTCGTCCACCCGCACGGCACCGGTCTGGAACCCGGCGACCGGCGAACAGCAAGCCGACGTCTTGCTGGCTGAGCCCGCTGATGTCGACGCCGCGGTGCAAAGCGCGCGCAAAGCATTCGTGGAGTGGCGTGAGGCGTCGTCGACNNCGCGAGCACGGCAAAGTCATCTCGGACGCCGCCGGCGAGGTGACGCGCGGCATGGAAGTGGTCGAGTTTGCTTGCGGCATTCCGCAACTGCTCAAAGGCGAGTACTCGGATCAAGTTTCGACCGACATCGATTTGTTCTCGTTTCGCCAGCCGCTGGGGGTCTGTGCCGGAATTACGCCGTTCAATTTTCCGGCGATGGTGCCGATGTGGATGCACCCGATCGCGATTGCCTGCGGCAACACCTTCGTGCTCAAGCCGTCCGAACGCGACCCGTCGGCCGCCAATTTCATCGCCGGCCTCTACGCGCGGGCCGGTCTGCCGGACGGCGTCTTCAACGTCGTGCACGGTGACAAAGTCGCCGTCGACGCGCTGCTCGATCACCCGGACGTTGCCGCCGTTTCGTTCGTCGGCTCGACGCCGATCGCGCGCTACGTGCACGCGCGCGGAACGAAAAGCGGAAAGCGCGTGCAGGCGTTGGGCGGCGCCAAGAATCATGCCGTCGTGATGCCCGACGCCGATTTGGACTTCGCCGCGAACCACATCACCGCGGCGGCGTACGGGTCGGCGGGCGAGCGCTGCATGGCGATCTCGGCGGTGGTCGCTGTCGGCGCGGCGGGTGATGCTCTCGTCGCTCGGCTCAAAGCGAAGGCCTTGGAAATCAAGGTCGGCCCAGGTTCGGACGCGAGCTCTGACATGGGACCCGTCGTTACGGCGCAAGCACGCGACCGGGTCGCGGGCTACGTTACGCGCGGCGCGGACGCCGGCGCGACGGTCGTCGTCGATGGACGCCAGTGCACGGTCGATGGCTATGCCGGCGGCTTCTACGTCGGTCCGACGCTGTTCGATAACGTTGCGACCAACATGGACATCTATACCGATGAAATCTTCGGCCCGGTGCTGTCCGTCGTGCGCGCCGCTACGCTCCACGATGCCATCGAGCTGATCAATGCGAATCCGTACGGCAACGGAACGGCGATTTTTACCAGCAGCGGCAGCGCCGCACGGATCTTCCAGCGCGAGGTTCAAGTCGGCATGATCGGAATCAACGTGCCGATTCCGGTTCCGATGGCGTTCTACTCGTTCGGCGGTTGGAAGGCGTCGCTCTTCGGCGATCATCATATCCACGGACCCGAAGGCGTCAAGTTCTACACGCGCGCGAAGGCCGTCACGAGCCGCTGGCCCGAGGGCGACATCGCCGGAACGAACCACGCGACAATGCACTTCCCGACGTCGGTCTGATACACCCGAGTTGACACGTACGGTTCTGAGAGTGGCGCGAGGGTGAAATTCCCTCGCGCCACTCGCCCCCGAATCGGGCCTGCCGGGATTTGGATACGCAGTCGATGGCGTTCGTCAGGCGTTGGGATACAGCATCAGCCTGTTATCCGTGCCTTGGAAAAACACCCAATTTTTATTTGCCACCCACGGCATTCCCGAAGTGGAGTTGCCGCCTAGCTGAGCTCCCTCGGTCCCGTCAGTACGAACCTTTAACAGCCTGTTGTCTGTACCCCGGAAGGCACGGCGCAACGCGGTGTACAGTCCGTTTTTGGCTAATGCTAATCTCTTTCTTCACTATGCGTTCGATCTCTGGATGGGTCGGGAATCTCCGAGCACCCCGTTTGAGCGTTACGTGGATGACGTGGTGTGCTACTGCCGGAGTGATGCTCAAGCAGCGCAACGAAAGACCGCGGTCGAGCAGCGCTTTAACAGGCCTGTCGGAAATCTACGCAAGCTTCACTCCGTGGACTGCGCCTCGTTAGCGAGTCGGTCTGGAGAACATCGATTGCTTTCAACTTGCTGCGCCGCTGCAATCTGAGGACGGTACGAACGTGGGATCAGTGCGTCCTTTTGACTCGAAATCGGCGATAATTCAAGTAGTTGCCGGCCAACTCGCTTCCCAAAACCACGCCAAAGCAAGCCTCGACTCGCGTCTTTCAAAGGCCTGCTGGAGGGCCGGCTTCGTCGGTCCGTCGCGTTTGCGGCTGCGCCGCAAGCCGCCCGCTGTCGCGTGTCGGGTAAACCCGACACACTTTAGTTTAGGAACGGGCCGACGGATTGTCCAGCGCCGGGATGCGCCGCTGCTCGAGCGCCTCGAGCGCGTCGGTGAGCACCGCGCGCAGCCGCTCGCTGTCGCGGTCATCGATCCGGTCGACGTCGATGTAGAGATCGAGGCCCGAAGCGTGCTCGGCGAAGACATGGCGCGCTTGGCCCGGCGTGTCGAGGAGTTCGTCGATGACGTACGGGACGATCTCGTCGCGAAACCCGCGGACGGTCAGCGCCGCCAGCGGACGGCCGGCGACGATGTCGCGCACGAGCGCGAAGGTCTCTTGGCTCACGACGATCGAGCCGGGCTCGGCGATCGATTGCAGCCGGGCCGAGAGGTTCATCGCGGCGCCGATGATCGTGTAATCCATACGCTGATCGCTGCCGAAATTGCCGACGTCGCAAAAGCCGGTGTGGATACCCATCCGCACGCGGAACGGCACGAGCACCCCGCGACTGTGCCACATCACGTTGAGCTCGACCAGGCGCGCTTGCATCGCGACCGCCATTCGAATGCAGGCCCGCGCGTCTTCGGACACGCCGCGCGTCTGGGGATCGCCGAAGAAGACGATGACCGAATCGCCGACGAATTTGTCGACCGTGCCGCCGTAAGCGAACGCGAGCGTCGACATCTCGGTGAAATACTCGTTGAGCAGCGAGGTGAGTTCCTCGGGTTGGAGCCGTTCGGTCGTCGCGGTGAAGTCTTTGATGTCGGAGAAGAAGATCGTGAGTTTCTTGCGCTCAGTATGAATGGTGACGTCTTTCTCGCCGCTGAAAATGCTCTTATAGATTTGCGGCGAGAGATAGCGCGAAATCTTGGTCGAGATCGAGGCCAGGAAGTCGTTGGTTTGCGCTAGCTGCTCGTTCACGTGCCGGATGGTGTTCGCCTGACGCCGCTGCAGGGCGATGAAGCCGAACGCCAACGCACCGGCGAGCGCGAAGTAGGTCAGCAGGTAGCGAAATGAAAAGATGTTGGTCGCGACCGGCTCGGCGATGCTGATTTCCTGGATGCCGCGCACGTCGCCGACTTTCCAATCGCGCTTGGGGCTGTCAGGATGCGTGTTATGGCAGGCGACACAGGTCTGTCCCATGATGATCGGCGCCACCAGCCGGACCCGGTTGTCCAAACCTTGCCACCCGACGTCGAGCAGTTGCCGCTGGCCCGGCTGCGCGCGGAAACTGGTGAGCGCGCCGCGCTCGAAGGCGTCGAGTTGGTGCAAGGCGCGATGACGGAACGGGTAGTCGGACACGAAGCGGTACTGGATGTTGGCTTGATTCGCGCCGATCACCCGGCCGAGTTCCAGTGAAAACGTGGCTGGAATCGGAATGGCGCCCGGGATGGTCTCGAAGTCGGGCGTCACCACGGTGTGCGTCTGCTGGGCCGCAAGAACGTGGCCGACGACGTCGCTGGCGTAAAAGTCGCGGATGTCGGTGATGGCGATATTTAAATCGTTGGCTTGGCGCGCGAGATTCGCCGCGGAGAGGTGGCGCAAGTCCAGCCAGACCGCCAGCGGTAGCCCACCGAGCAAGACGAGTACCAGGATGACGAGCAGCCGTCCCCCGGAGCGCTCGTTGAGAGCATCGAAGCTATTCATGCCTGCGCGCCGCTTGCCGCGAACGATTCGCTCGTCCTTCTGAAACGGCGCGTCGCGTCCCCCGGCCACCCTTAATCGGCGGCCGTCCGCGGTTGAAGCCGGCGCAATGAATGGGCGTCGGGGATATCCGCGCCGGCTGCGACGACCGCCGTTGCACGCGTCGGCCGAGCGGGCGCGTCGTAAAAAGGCATCGCGGGCGGATGCTGCAAAGCGAGCGCCAACCGCTACCATTCCACTGGAGAGACTCGCATGCGCCGTTTTCTCGCCGCACTTTTTGCCGTGGTGCTCGCGGCGCCGCTCGGGATTCGTGCGCCGGCATCGGCGGCTGTGGCACACGTCCTGCGCTTCTCCGACGGGCTCGACGTCGCGACCCTCAACCCGTTGCTGGCGACCTCCGGAAACATTGCCGGCCTTGGCCAGCTCACGATGGCGCACTTCACGCACTTTGACGAGCACGGCGCGCTCGTGCCCGAACTCATCACCGTTATTCCCTCGCTCGCCAACGGCGGAATCAGCCGGGACGGGCTCTCGATTACGTATCACCTGCGCGCGGGGGTGAAGTGGAGCGACGGCGCGCCCTTTGATGCCGGCGACGTCGTCTATACGGTCAGCGCGATTCTCAATCGCGGCAACAACATCTCGGCGCGCGAAGCGTGGGACCATGTCAAGGGCGCCAGCGCGAGCGGAAAATACACGGTGACGTTTCACCTCAAGTCGCCGTACTCGCCGTTCGCGTCGAGTTTCTTTTCCAGCAACACGCCATCGTGCGTGCTGCCCAAACACATCCTGGGCGGCAGCCCCATCTTCAACGACGCGCCGTACAACGCGTTGCCCGTGGGGATCGGCCCGTTTCGCTACACGGCGTTCCGGCGCGAAGAAGCCGTCGAAATGGAGGCCAACCCGTACTATTTCCGCGGCCGGCCAAAGCTCGACAAAATCGTATACAAGATCGTCCCCGAAGAGAACACGCTGTACACGCAACTGCAGACGGGCGAACTCGACTTGTGGGCCTCGGTCGGCGGAACGTTCGCCGACCGGGTCGGCCAGATTCCGAACGTCCGCGCGATCAAGATGACGTCGGCCTATATCTCGGCAATCTACTTCAACACGCAGGCACCGACCCTGCGCGACCCCGCCGTTCGGCGCGCGCTGCGGCTTGCGACGGATCGCCGATTTTTGCTGCACGACGTCTATCACGATGCCGGCACGCTGGCCGAATCGGTCGTGCCGCGCATCTCGACCGACTACGATGCCGCGTTGCCCCAAGCGCCCTACGATCCAGCCGGGGCTGAGCGGCTGCTCGATGCCGCCGGCTGGCGGCGCGGCAACGGCGGCGTGCGCGCCAAAGACGGCGTGCCGCTGACCATCAACTTCGTCATCCCAAGCGGCTATGCGCCCTCGGCGCTTACTACCGAGATCTTGCGCGCCGCGTGGGGCAAGATCGGCGTCGACGTGGAGGTCAAGAGCTACGCGATGGGCACGTATTTCGCGCCGACCGCGGCCGGCGGGATCCTCGCGACCGGTAAATTCGACGCGGCGCTGCTCTCGCTCTCGGGCCAAGTGCTCGCCGATGTCACGCAAGACTACGGCTGCCCGTATGCGCCGCCCAACGGGTTCAACGAAACGCGGTATTGCAACCACGCCGTCGACGCGGCGATGGACGCCTACGACCGTTCGTACGATCCGAAGCGGCGCGCGGTGCTGGCGCGTCTCTTTCAGCAGCAGATCGACGCCGACGCGCCCGGCATCATCATCTACGAACGTGACTTCATCTACGCGTTCAACCGCGGGCTCACGGGCTTCGCGCCGACTGGCTTCGCGCCGTTCGACCACTTCATGAACGTCGACCTGGTGCCGTAAAGACCGGCCGACGCGCCGGTAGCAGAGCGGCGCAGCCCTGTAGCGTCCGGGGGCCGGACGCAACGCGGACGCTGGTCCGACGTTGCGGCCTTAGTGTAGTAACGAGCCGGCACTGCAGGCCGCACACCGCTGAGGACATCACATGCTTTACGTCACGCCGCAAACCGCGCCCGTTCGCCGCCCTTCCGCTTCGCTGGTGGCCGGCGGTGGCTAGCCTCGCGTCGACGGCGGACGAAGGGGCCAAGCGGTTGCGTGAAAAGCTCGAACGCGAACTCGGCGATACCATCGTGGCCGCTCTGGCCGCTCCACAGGTCGTCGAGATCATGCTCAACGCCGACGGCACTCTGTGGCTGGACGTTTTGGGCGAAGGGATGCGCGACACGAGCGTCCGGATGAGCGCGATGCAGGCGGAGAACTTGCTGCGCACCATCGCTTCGGCGCTGGATCTGGTCGTCAACGCCGACCACCCGATTTTGGAAGGCACGCTGCCGTTCGACGGCAGCCGGTTCGCCGGTGTTCTGCCGCCGGTCTCGAACCGGCCGGTGTTCGCGATCCGCAAGCGCGCCGGTCTAATTTTTACCCTCGACGACTACGTGCGCTCCGGCATCTGCGATGCCCGTTCTGCGGAGATCATTCGGCAGGCCGTCGGCGAGCGCAAGAACATCCTCATCGTTGGTTCCACCGGCTCCGGCAAGACGACGCTGGCCAACGCCGTGCTCGAAGAGATCAGCACGCAGCATCGCGAGCAGCGCGTCGTCATCATCGAAGATACCGTCGAATTGCAGTGTGCCGCACCCAACCACGTGGCTCTCAAGACGAGCGAATCGGCCGATATGACCCGCCTGCTGCGCACGACGATGCGCCTGCGGCCTGATCGCATCGTCGTCGGCGAAGTCCGCGGCGCCGAAGCGCTGGCGTTGCTCAAGGCCTGGAATACCGGGCATCCCGGCGGCCTGGCCACCGTGCACGCCAACAGCGCCGTGGCCGGTCTCGTGCGGCTCGAGCAGCTCGTCGCCGAAGCCAATGTGCCGCCCCAGCCGCAGCTCATCGCCGAAGCGGTCGACTTGCTCGTCTCGATCGTGCGCACGCCGCACGGGCGGGTGATCCAAGAGATCGTGCGCGTTGACGGGTACTCGCCCGCGGACGGCTATACGGTCGCTTCGCTGACTGCGGGCTTCCTGCGGTTGGAGCCGACGCTCGCGGCTTGATCGCAGCGCGCGTGGTGTCGCGCATTACACAGCGCCGCCCCGCGGGCCCAGCGGTGACCCAAATGGGTCCCGGTTTCGTCAACGAGGCGTCCGCAAATCCGCCGCAAGCCGGCGGCGCGCCGCTCTTGATTATTGGAGGAATCGACCCATGCGCTTCGCGATTGCGCTTACCCTAACATCGTCGCTAGCTCTGTCGAGTGCCGCCGCATCGTCCGCAGCCACCATCGGTGGTTCGCTCATCCGCTACCAAACGAGCCTGCAATCGTCGTCGAACTCGTTCAGCACCAAAGAAACGGGAACGCTCCGAATCGTGACGACGCGGCCGGGCGCGATCACCCTGACGATCCAGCCGGACGGCGGGAAGCCGCCGGAAACCACCGCGCTCATCGTCGGTGCACAAGGCTCGTTCGCGCTCGATCCAACGGTGAAGGCGCCCGGGAGCCAGACGGTCATCAACCGGGCGATCCAGTTCATGACCGAGATCACCGCGGCGAACTATGTCGGCACGGGTGCGACGTCGAGCCAGGGTGCGACGTTCACGATTCCGCCCGTGACGATCATCCCGGCCGGGTCGGGGACCGCGGTGCAGACGCAGATCACGCTGACGCGCGTCGGCTTTCTCTTTACCGGGAGCGCACAGCGCGATACGACGACCGTTCTACCTGCGGCGGGGACCAGTTCCGTTCGCGACACCATCAGCCTCGTGGTCGGCGTCAGCACCGACAACAATCAGCTCGGGGCGATCGAGGGCATGCAGACCGATCGTGCCACCTTTTCCGGCAAGCCGGCCACGACTATCACGACGACATTGCGCTGGGCCTTCTCCGCCGCAAACTAAGAGTGTGTCCAACTCGTTAGCCATAGCGGCTCAGCCGGCTTCGGCGTAGCCGAACAACGACGGGCGGCTTGCCGCGCAGCCGCAAATGCGCCGGACAACGAAATTTTCCACCGAGATGATCGGCTTCGGCCACTCTCGCGGGCGTGCCGCCCCGACTCCAGTTCCGACAAAAAAAGCCCGCTCGCGCAGGCTTTTTCTGCAATCGGAGGGTCGCGATTTGGGCGCCCGGAGCGCGGATTCGAAAAGCAACGCGTTTCGGACGCAGGCTAGACGCTCCGCCGACGAGCGATGCGTATGCTCCTGTATGTCGGGCCGAGCAGCCCGATCACTCGCACCCATCAAGGAGCTCGATCGACATGAAGCACTTCGCCCGTTTCGCCAAATTCACCAAGCACGTTTACTTCACGGCCTGCCTTACCATCGTCGCCGCGGCCCCCGCGTTCGCCAACACCACCGGCACCACCGGCACCGCACTCCCGTGGGAAGGCCCGCTCGGCGACATCCAGCGCAGCCTGACCGGCCCCGTCGCACTGGCCATTTCCGTCATCGCCTTGTTTGCCGCGGGAGCCGGACTGGTTTTCGGCGACGAGATGAGCGCTTTCGTGAAGCGCGTGCTCATCGGCGTGATGTCGCTGGCGCTGCTGATTGCCGGCAGCACGTTCCTCCAGGGCCTGTTTCCGCAGCTCACCGGCTTCACGATCTAAATGGCAATCCAGCAGAACGGACCCCGCAAGATCGACGTGCATCGCTCGCTGACGCGGCCGCTTTTGATGATGGGCTGCGAACGCGAACCGCTCATCATCTCCGGTGTCCTCGCGGTCACGCTGGTGTTCATGCTCGGCAATCTCGCCTTTGCGATCGTCGGGGTCGCGTTCTGGTTGATCTCGGTCGGCGTCCTCCAACGCATGGCTAAGTCCGATCACCAGATGACGGCGATCTATCTTCGCCACACCAAGTACCGCTCGTTTTACGCGGCCCAAGCGTCGCCCCACGCCATCGTTCCCAACATGAAAAAGCACCAGTAAAAAGCACCCGTAGTCAGCCACCGTCAAGCGAGGATCGTGATGTTACAACTGCGGCAATTCCGCAATCGCGCCAAGGGTCTGCCGGACCTGCTCAACTACGCGGCGCTCGTCGACGACGGCGTCGTGCTCAACAAAGACGGCAGCTTGATGGCGGCCTGGGAGTATCGCGGCGAGGATCTGGAGTCGGCGGGCCATCTCGAACTGGCCGCCGTGTCGGCTCGCGTAAACAAAGCGTTCCTGCGGCGCGGCAGCGGTTGGATGATCCACGTCGATGCGCTGCGCACGCCGACGCACGACTACCCGGGCGGCGCCAAGTTTCCCGATCGCACCACCGCTCTGATCGATGCCGAACGGCGCGCGCAGTACGAAGCCGAAGGCGCACACTTCGAAACGGCGTTCTACCTGACGGTCACGTATTTGCCGCCCGCCGACTTCGAAGGCCGCGTTCAGAACTTCCTCGTCGAAGGTGAGAAAAAAGAATCCGACGGTGACGCCGCGCTCAGCCGCGCGCTCGAAAACTTCCGCATCGGTCTGCGGGAGATCGAAGACGAGCTTTCATCGGCCCTGCACATGCGGCGTTTGCGGACCACCAAACAGCGCGACAACTTCGGCACCGAATTCTCGCGCGATGAGCTACTCTCGCACCTCGACGCCTGCATCTCGGGCATCCGTCATCCGTTCAACGTACCCGACGTTCCGATGTATCTCGACGCCGTGCTGGGCGCCAAAGACT
Source organism: Candidatus Velthaea versatilis (assembly GCA_003134035.1). Lineage (GTDB taxonomy): Bacteria > Vulcanimicrobiota > Vulcanimicrobiia > Vulcanimicrobiales > Vulcanimicrobiaceae > Velthaea > Velthaea versatilis. The sequence continues at coordinate 4,909 of PLAE01000234.1, read as the reverse complement.
TCTACGGCGGTCTAGCGCCGCGCATCGGCGAGAAGCACATCCGCTGCATCGCCTTCGGCGGCTATCCCGGTCAAAGCTTCCCCGGCATCCTCGACGCGCTCAATCGCTTGCCGATGACGTATCGCTGGTCGAACCGGTTCATCTTTCTCGACGACGCGCAAGCGCAGAAGCAACTCGACAAATACCGCAAGAAATGGTTTCAAAAGCGCAAGTCGCTGGCCAACATGCTGCGCGAACAGTCGGGCGGTCAGGCGACCCACGTCAATGAAGACGCGACCCGGATGGCGAGCGACGCGATCGACGCGCTCACCGAGCTGTCCAGCGGCGTCGTCAAGTACGGCTATTACACCAATGTCATCGTCTTGATGGAAGACGACGATGAACGCGCCGACCTGATGGCCCGCGACGTCGTCAAGCTCATCAATTCGTCGGGCTTCACCGCGCGGGTCGAGTCGGTCAACGCGATCGAAGCGTACCTGGGCACGCTGCCCGGTCACGGCTATGCGAACGTGCGGCGCCCGCTGATGCACACGCTCAACTTAGCCGACTTTCTGCCGCTCACCAGCGTCTGGGCCGGCCTCAAGAAAAACCCGTGCCCGTTCTACGGTTCCGACAACTCGCCGCTGGCCTACGCCGCGACGAGCGGCGCGACGCCTTTTCGTTTGAATCTGCACGTGGGCGACGTCGGCCACACGCTCATCCTCGGGCCAACGGGCGCCGGTAAATCGACGCTGCTGGGCTTCCTGATGGCCTCGCACTTCCGCTACCGCAAAGCGCAGATTTTCGCCTTCGACATCGGCAACTCGGCCTATCCGCTGTGCCACGCGTCGGGCGGCGACCACTATGAAATCGCCGGCGAGAATAGCGGCCTGGCGTTCTACCCGCTGGCGGATGTCGACACGGAAAACGAGCGCGTCTGGGCGGCCGACTGGCTCGAAACGCTCTTCATGCTGCAGGGCGTGACGATGACGCCGAGCTTCCGCAGAGACATTCACCGGGCGCTCGAGCTGCTCGCCGCGAGCCCCAAGCGCACGCTGACCGATCTCGCCCACACCTTGTCCGAACCCGAGCTGCGCGATGCGATCGCTCACTACACGCTGTCCGGCAGCCTGGGTTCATTGCTCGACGCCGACCGCGATGGGCTGCGCGACAATCCGTTCCAGGTGTTCGAGATGCAGCACCTCATGGCGCTGGGCGAAAAGAACGTCGTGCCGGTGATGCTGTACCTGTTCCACCGCATCGAGCGGCGGCTGCACGGCGAACCGACCTTGCTGGTCCTCGACGAAGCGTGGCTGATGCTCAGCTCACCGATCTTCCGCGACAAGATCCGCGAGTGGCTCAAGACGATGCGCAAGTCGAACGCCGCGGTCGTCTTCGGGACCCAGAGCATCAGCGACGTGATGCGCTCCGAGATTCGCGACGTGATCGTCGAATCGTGCCCGACCAAGATCTTCTTGCCCAACCTCGAGGCACGCAACGACGTCGCCGCCGAGGCCTACGCCTCGATGGGTCTGACCGAGCGGCAGATCGAGATCCTCGCGCAGCTTGTCCCCAAACGCCAATACTTCTATTCGAGCCCGCTGGGGCGGCGCGTCTTCGAGCTGGGTCTCGGGCCTGTCGCGCTGAGTTTCCTCGGTGCGAGCGGACGTGAAGATCTCGCCGCGATGCGCACCCTCATCGACGACGAGCCGAACACCTGGCCGGCTACGTGGCTCGCCGCGCGCGGATTACCCTCAGCGGCCAAAGCCTGGCTGTCGCTTGGCGCGAAGCGCGCCGCGGCGCCGGCGATTCAATACGATATGTTGGAGATTGCGTGATGTTCAAGCACCTCGTTCCCGGTCGTAAACTCAACCGCGCGATGCGTCCGAATCAACTGCGGCGCAACGCCGCGCAATCGTTCGGACGGCGCCTGATGAGCGGCTTCGCCAAACTTCGTCCGACGCAGCGTTTGGCGTTCACGACGAGCCTGGCGCTCGTGGCGCTGCTGCTGATCGCCGTGTTCACCGCGCACGATGGCGCGGCTGCCTCGGCAGCAACCCCGACCCAGCCGGTGCCGGCTCAACTCAACTCGCTGCCGTTCATCATCGGCGGCAACTGCACCCCGCCGGCGGCTGCCGGCGTGACGACGGTGCTCGATCCCATCGTCAGCCCGTTCTGCGGCGCGACGACGAACTGGCTGACCAACGGGCTCAACTACGCCAAGTACTTCTTCGAGCTGCTCATCGGCATCGAATTTGCCTGGAGCGCGATTCTCTGGCTGTTCCAGAAAGAACAGTTGGGCGAATTGCTGGCCTCGTACATCTTGAAGGTCATGGGCATCATGTTCTTCTTCATGTTCATCAGCAACGCGTCGACCTGGCTGCCGGCCATCATGCAGAGCTTCGTGGGGCTGGGATCGACGGTCACCGGAACCACCTACAGTCTCGATCCGGACGTCATCCTCAACGTCGGTCTGGGTGTCTGTCGGGGCATCTTCGCTGCCGTGCCGACGCCGGCTTGGGTGACGGATCCCGGTTTCTTCGGCAGCAACATCTCCAACTTGCTGCAGACCGACATCACGATCGCCTTCTCGCTGCTCGTGACGTATGTGTTCGCCGCCGTCATCTGCTTCGTGGTGTTCATCGCCTTCTTGATCATCGCCGGACAGCTCATCATGACGCTCGTCGAGATGTATATCATGATCGGCGCGGGAGCCGTGATGCTGGGCTTCACCGGCAGTCGCTGGACGATGTCGTTCGGTGAAAAGTACATCGGCTATTGTTTTGCCATCGGCGTGAAGCTCTTCGTCAACTACATCATCCTTGCGCTGGGCGTGCAGTTGTTCAACTTTTCGACCGGCGGCTGCTCGACGGGCTCGCTGGGCGGGTCGATCTGCGGCGATTTGCAGATGGTCCACGGAACGAATTTAGCCGACATCACGCAATTGGGAAATCTGGTCCTCGCCTATCTCTACGTGGCGGTCACGACGATCATTTTCATGATGCTCTCGATGCGCATCCCCGGGCTTGCGGCTTCGATGATGAATGGTTCGCCCAGTCTGACGCTGGGCTCCGCGGTGTCGGCGGCGCAGTCGGCGGTCGGCGCGATCCAAGGCACGGTCGGCGCGGTGATCAACACGGCGCAGACCGTGAAGACCGAGCTCGGCATGGCGGCGCTCGACGCGGCGATGCTCGCCGCCGGTGCCGGCGGCGGTGGCGCGAGCGGCGGCGGCGGCGGCGGCATGATGGGCGGTGCCGAGGGCGGCGGTATGATGGGCGGCGGCGACGGCGACCGCGACCGCGACCTCATGTCCTCGATGGGCGGCGGCGAGTCGGGCGGCGGGATGTCTGACCCAAGCCAAAACATCCCCGTCGCCGGTCACCTGAAAAACGCTGCGATGGCGCCGATTGGCGGTACCTTTGCGGCAGCCCAATCCGCACTCTCTCCGCTGCTGAACATGGACGAGGGCGGCGGCGGCGGTTCGGTCGGCATTGGGCTCAAGCTGCCCGATTAGAGGACGGCGTTCCGCGCCGAGTCGCGAAAACGAGTATCCTTAAAAACGAGTGCACGTTTTCACTACGCTATGACGAGTTGGTAGCGTTACCGCTCGACGCTTCGACGAAACCGCCGGCACGCCGATGACTTTAGTGCAACGGTCGCCAAAAATGACGATCTTGAGGTCTTAGAAGATGATGAGGGCACTATTGGACGCTGAACGGGAGCCGGCGGCTTCGGCGGTTACCGCTTAGCTGATCAAACATTCGGTCGAGGCCGCAGCCCAGCATCCCACTGCCACGAATTTCGTCCCGGTCGCGATCGATCCCGAAGCACACATCGCACGAAAGTCTGATTTGCAGCGCGCTTCGTGCAGGCCGCGGCGCTCTTGCGTGCGGCACAGCGACTCGGTGAGCTTCGCGCGCGGCGATGAGCGGCTCTGTTCGGGCCGGGTTCACTTTCGCCTTAGCTTCAAAAGCTCACGCAGGCCGTCGTTGACGGCTTCGGGGGTCGGAAACTCACCGGCGATGTCGGGATCAAGAACGATAATGCCCGCCGCGCGGACGCCATCGACCCATCTAGCGCGGGTGTCATATTCCTCTTGCGTCTCCAAGCCTGCGCGCAAAAGGTGCCGCGCCGGGCGTGCGGTGGTCATATCAAGTTCGGGGACGGAGTCGTTATCTGTTGGCATATTTTCTTACTTCTTTCGGCTCTAATTTGCGCGCTGTAATAATGCGAATTGTCCCGCCACGCTCAGTGTATCCGACCGCCAAAAGGCGGCCCTGCGCGGACCGGCCATAGATCGAAAACCGGGTTCTTCAAACCGGTCGTCTACGGCGTCAAGGGCTAAGGGGTCATCGAAGACTGTTTCGGCCTCATTGAACGGAACGCCATGCTCGCGCAAGTTCGTGAGCGCCTTTTCGTCATCCCAGGTAAATCGCAGCCCCTGCATGTCTAATTCTAGCAGTGTCGACCAACGAGGTGAGCTTAGCTATCGTCTCGCGTTGCAATTTACCGCCGAGCAGGTTGCCGACCCGAGCGGCTGCGGCGGCTAGAAGAAGACCCTCGGCGGCTGCTCGACGGGTTCGCTGGGCGGGTCGATCTGCGGCGATTTGCAGATGGTCCACGAAACGAATTTAGCCGACACGCAATTGGGAAATCTGGTCCTCGCCTATCTCTACGTGGCGGTCACGACGATCATTTTCATGATGCTCTCGATGTGCATCCCCGGGCTTGCGGCATCGATGATGAATGGTTCGCCCAGTCTGACGCTGGGCTCCGCGGTGTCGGCGGCGCAGTCGGCCGTCGGCGCGATCCAAGGCACGGTCGGCGCGGTGGTCAACACGGCGCAGACCGTGAAGACCGAGCTCGGCTTGGCGGCGCTCGACGCGGCGATGCTCGCCGCCGGTGCCGGCGGCGGTGGCGCGAGCGGCGG
>PLAE01000260.1 GCA_003134035.1 Candidatus Velthaea versatilis | reverse complement strand
CGAGTTCGCCCCAGCCCCACGGAAACAGGTATTCGACGTCGGTTCCCGCTTTGGCGTAGTGCGGGCGCTCCTGGGGCGTCAATTCGTAAAAGCGCAGCCGGTCGGGACGTATGCCGTAATCGCTGTACCACTTCTTGCGGGCGGCGACCCATTCTTCATACGCCGGCATGTCGTTGCCGTCGTCGGGAACGAAATATTCGAGCTCGGCCTGCTCGAATTCACGCACGCGAAAAGTGAAATTGCCGGGCGTGATTTCGTTGCGGAAGGACTTGCCGATCTGCGCGACGCCGAACGGCGGCTTCTTGCGCGCGCTCTGATAAATGTTTTTGAAGTTGACGAAGATGCCTTGGGCGGTCTCCGGCCGCAAATAGGCTTGCGAGGCCGAATCCTCCATCGGACCAATCGCCGTCTTCATCATGAGATTGAAATTGCGCGGCTCCGTCAGCGTGTCGCGCATTCCGCAGTCGGGACAGCGCTCGAGCGACGGCAAATGATCGGCGCGAAACCGGTGCTTGCAGTTGCGACAGTCGACGAGTTTATCGTGAAAGGCCGCCACGTGACCGGAAGCAACCCACGTGTTGGGATGCATGATGATCGACGAGTCGAAGGCCACGACGTCGTCGCGCAGCTCGACCATCTCGCGCCACCAGGCGTCTTTGACGTTGCGTTTGAGGATCGCCCCCAGCGGTCCGTAGTCGAAGAAACCGCCGATGCCGCCGTAGATCTCACTCGATTGGAAAATGAAACCGCGGCGCTTGGCAAGCGCGGTGATCTCGTCCATGGTGACGCGCGGCTGGTTCGGCTCTGACATAACGCACTCGAGTTTGCGCGTGGATCGAAGCGATTCCGCCCGTGCGCCCGGCGCCGCGGGGCTCGGCCACGCTGGCGAGTAGCGCGGCCACATCCAGAGGATCCAGTCGGCTGCCGCGCACAAGCCATGCGCCGCGTATCGGAGCAAACGCGGCGGACCGGCGCTGCCCCCGCCCGGCACGCTGGCGCCGGAGGGCCATGACCGGCGGGCCGCATCGATCATCCCGTTATCGACGGAACGCTCACCGCAAAGAAGGCCGCCGTATGATCCGTTACCTCGCTTTGCCTCTTCGCTCGCCCGGCCCGGCGTCGCCGGCAACCTGACCGAAATTGAGCAGGGCGACGAAAGTGACGCCGCCGATCGAGTTGCCGGTGAAGACCGGAAGAAAGTAACGGAAGACGAAATCGGCCACGGTCGAGCGGCCGATTTCGACGGCATACAGGGCTTCCACCGAGCCGGCGACCACGTGCGTGAGTTCGGCCGCCGCGACGATGTAGGTTAGCAGCAGGATGATGAACATCGCGGCCGACTCCGCGGCGGGCAGCAGCCACACCATGAGGGCGATCAGCCAGCCCGCATAGAAGGCCCGCACGAAGTTCGGCAGCGCTTCGCCGCTCGTCGCGTGGACGGCGACCTCGCCGAACGAGCGCTGCAAATCGGGCGAGAAGACCGGCACATGCGCGAGCAGCGTGGCGAAGGCCAGCGCGCCGGCGAGATTGCCGCCGATCACGATGATCCACAAGCGCACCACGCGCCAGAACGTGGCGGCATCGAACCGGTTGAGCAGCACCAAAATCGGCGTCAGCGTATTTTCGGTGAACAGCTGTTGGCGGCCCAAGATCGCGACGAGGAAGCCGATCGTGTACCCGAAGCTGGTGACGAGCGGGCGCCACGGCGTGTCGGGCAGGTATGCGGTGAAGACGCTCATCGTGAAGAGCGAGAATCCCATCGAAAGCCCGGCCGAGACCGCCGAGAAGATGAGCGCGGAGAGCCGGCGCGACAGCTCGCCCTCGCCCTCGCGCCGAATCGTCTCGAAGACGATCGCCGCGCGCGGCATGGCGCGCTCTTCAGCCTCGTGAATCTCCTCGTCGCTCAGCTCGACCTGCGTCGCCTGCGTCATGATTCGTTCTCCCGCCGTATCGGCGCCCGCGCCATTCGACCCCCCGCCCGCTCAGCACGGCGAACGTCGAATTGATCGTTATGGCGGCAAGTACCGTCGTTCCGACCGGCTGAAACCACCCCAGGCGGCGGTCAAGTCCGACGCTGGACACGGCCCAGCCGGCGGTCGCCATGAGCGCCGCCGTGGTCATGAGCGCCTCGAGCGCTTCGAGGGGCCGGCGGCGGGCGGCCGCATTGAGTGCCAAGAGCGGCGGAACGAACGAGATCGAGGCGATGAACAGCACTCCGCCGCCGAGCGCCCACAAATTTCCTCGCGGGCCGTAGTAAATGTTCTTGGTGAAGCCGTTCCAGATCTCGCGGAATGAATGGTACATGCGGACTTCGGCGAGGTCGGTGCCGCCCGCCATCAGCAGCCGAAAGCGCCCGTCCGCTTTGAAGCGGCGCGCGAACTCGACGTCTTCGACGATTTCGTTGCGCAGCGCCGCGTGACCACCGAGCGCGTCGTAGGCGCGACGCGACATGAACAGATATTGGCCGTTGGCGAGCGCGCGTTGCGTTTGCGCGGGATCGTTGAGCTGGCGGAAATTGCCTTGCGAGAAGAAGATCAGACCCAGAATCGACGGCAGAATCGCGCGCTCGGCCAGCGTCCCCAGCGCCTGCTGCGTGATCGTCGAAAGCGCGTCGACATGCCGTTCGCGCACGAACGCAAGCGCGGACGTGACCGATGCCGGCGCGTGCACGCTGTCGGCGTCGGTGAACAGCAGCCACGCGCCGCGCGCGAGGGCGGCCCCCTGATGGAGCGCCCACGGTTTGCCGACCCAGCCCGCCGGCAAGGCGGCGCCGGAGATGACGGCAAGGCGGTCGTCTTCGCGCGCGATCCGGGCCAGGATTTCGCCGGTCGCATCGGTCGAGCGGTCGTCGACCACGATCACCTCGAAGTCCGGCGCGGTCTGCGCAAGCAGCGAACGCACGCAGGCTTCGATCGAACGTTCCTCATCGCGCGCCGGGACGATGATCGAGATCGGCGGTGCGTCAACGATCGTCGCGATCAGCGGTACGCGCAGCCAGGTCGGCGCGAAGCGCGCGCCGCGCCAGGCATAGTACATCGCGATGCAGGCGCACGCGTGCGTCGCGATGGTCCCGGCTTTCACGCGCGGTCAGACGGCTTTGGCGCGCGGCTGGGTTTCGGCCTGAAGCTGGCCGCAGGCCGCGGCGATATCACGGCCCATCGGAGTGCGGACGGTGCACGGCACGCCGCTGGCTTCCAAAATCGCGGCGAAGGCGCGGATGCGCTCGTCGCCGGTCGGGCCGAGCTTCGCATCGGGCGTGGCGTTGTACGGAATGATGTTGACGTGATAGAGCGGACCGCGCATGAGTGCGGCCAGGGCGCGGGCATCAGCGGGACGGTCGTTGACGCCGTCGAGCATCACGTACTCGAAGAAGATCTTGCGGTTGGTTTTGGCGATGTAGCGCCGGCAGGCCGCCATCAATTCGTCGATGCTCCACTTGCGATTGACCGGCATGATCGACGAGCGGATCGCGTCGGTCGGCGCGTGCAGCGAAATCGCGAGATTCACTTGGATGCCTTCGTCGGCGAAGGCGTCGATCTGCGGGACGATGCCGACGGTCGAAATCGTGATGTGCCGGTGTCCGAGGCCGAACCCGTGGGCGTCATTGAGCAGCCGCACCGCGTCCATCACCGCGTCGTAGTTGTGGAACGGTTCGCCCATGCCCATGAACACGATGTTGGTTATTTTGCGCCCCTGCGCGTGGAGGAACCGCGCGAAATAGCGGGCCTGGTCGAAGATCTCCGTTGGCGCAAGATGACGCGTAAACCCCGCTTGTCCGGTGGCGCAGAACGCGCACGCGTACGCACACCCGGCTTGACTCGAGATACACACCGTGTTGCGCTCGCCGAAGTGCTGCATGAGCACCGCTTCGACTTCGTTGCCGTCGCGCAGGCGGAAAAGGCCCTTGATCGTCTGCTTGTCCTGCGAGTGCTGCACGACCACCGGCTCCACGCTATCGAATCGGAATCCCTCGGCAGTCAAGGCCGCCCGCAACTCCTTGGGCAACGTCGTCACGGCGTCGACGCTTTGGGCGAGCTCCTTGGCGGCTGCCCGGTAGAGCTGCGCGAGGCGATAGTTTTTGAGCCCGTGAGCGGCGGCGAACGCCGCGCCGCCGGGGTGGCCGCAGCGGCGGGCGGTCTCGTCGATCCAGATCTCTTGGGCGGTTCGGGCGGCCATAACGCCCTATTCTAACATGCGTGCCAACGGCCAGCGTGGTGCCGCATCGTGCCCAAAGCACTTGGACATCGAGCGCGTGCGCAGCCGCCGAATCGGCCCTGGCAAGTGAACCGCGGCGGCCGTGCAGAAACCCTTCCTCGATGATATTCGCGCCTTCGCTCGTTCGAACGGCAGCCGTTGCGGCTGCAGTGGCGTCGCTAGGCGCCGGTCCGTCGCCCACGGCAACCGATGACGCGCGGTTCGCCGCCGCCGCCGCGCAGGCCGACGATTGGCTGCTGCCGGGCGCGACGTATTCCAACGCCCACTATTCGGCGCTGACGCAGATCGACCGCACGAACGTTGCGGGACTCGTACCGCGCTGGACGTTCCATACCGGCATGCGCGGCGGGTTCGAAACGACGCCGATCGTCGTCGGCGGCGTCATGTACGCGACGATACCCGGTGACGACGTCGTCGCGCTCGACGCCGCAAGCGGGACGCAACTCTGGCGCTATCATCACACGCTGCGGCACAAGCCATGTTGCGGTGTGGCGAATCGCGGCGCCGCCGTCGCGTACGGCCGCGTCTACGTCGCGACGGCCGATGCGCGGCTGCTCGCGCTCGACAGCCGCACGGGAGCCGTCGTGTGGGATACGCGGCTCGACGACGAAACGCCCAGCCGCGTCGAGCACCCGGGCGATCTGGCCGGCTCCGACAAGCTGCGCGATGCGCCCGTGATCGGGCAAAGCGGCGTCTTCGCGAACATGGCGCCGCAAATCTACCGGGGCCACGTCATCGTCGGAATCACCGGCGTCGGCTACGGCCTGCACGTCGGCACGAACGGGAAGCCCGATGAGCTCACCGGCGGCGTCGTCGGCGAGGCCGGCGATTACGGGACACGCGGCTATTACGCCGCATTCGATGCCGCCACGGGCGTCCAGCTTTGGCGCTGGCACACGATTCCCGATCGCGGCTGGGAAGGCGCGTTCCGCGCGACGACGCCCGACGGTTCGGCCTTGCCGCGCGACGTCGCAGCCGAACGCGCCGCGTTCGCGCACGCGAACGGCGGCTGGAAGACCGGCGGAGGTTCGGCCTGGACGACGCCCGCGATCGACCCGCAGCTCGGGCTGATGTACGTCGGCGTCGGCAACCCGTCGCCGCAATTCGAAGACAGCACGCGACCCGGCGACAATCTCTACAGCGTCGCGCTCGTCGCACTCGACGTCGACACCGGAAAACTGCGTTGGGCCTACCAGCAAGTGCCGCACGATCTGTGGGGTTACGACGTCGCGAGTCCGCCGGTGCTGCTCGACGTCCGCGTCGACGGCCGCGTCGTTCCGGCGGTGATGCAGGCCGCCAAGACCGGCTGGCTCTACGTCCACGACCGGCGCACGGGCGATTTGCTGCGGCGCTCCGCGCCCTTCGTTCCGCAACAGAATTTGTATGCCCGGCCGAACGCCTCCGGCGTGGTGATCGCGCCGGGCGCGTTCGGCGGTGCGTCGTGGTCGCCCGTCGCGTACGATGCGAGGAGCGAACTCGCCTATGTCGCGGGGATTCATTTGCCGATGCTCTATCGCACGCAGAGCGCACCGACCGCCGGCGGCGCCGCACTCATTTACAGCGAGGCGGTCCCGGACGATGCATCGCCGCGGTGGGGAACGCTCAGCGCGATCGATACCCAAACCGGGCAGATCCGCTGGCAGCAGAAGACCGCACAGCCGCTCGTCGGCGGCGTGCTCACCACCGCCGGGGGCCTAACGTTTACCGGCGAAGGCGGCGGCGCGTTCGATGCCTTCGATGCCGCAACGGGCCAGCAGTTGTGGACATATGCGTGCGGCGCCGGGGTGAACGCGCCGCCCATCAGCTATCGCGTCGGTGCGACGCAATACATCGCAGTCGCGGCGGGCGGCAATGCGCTGTTCGGCTATCCCAAGGGCGATACGCTCTTCGCGTTCGCGCTACCGGCCGCAGCGTCATCGAACGCCCCTCCTTTGAACGCCCCTCGGGCGAACGCCCTTTCGCGGTCGGCTTCGCGATGACCGATGCGCCAGCGTTCTACGAGCGCACCGGCGACACGGCGTTCGTCGCAACGTCGGCGACGCAGAGCCCGTGGGACGAGCGCTTGCAGCACGGCAGCCCGCCGACGGCCCTGCTGGCACGCGCAATGACGGCGAACCATCCGCGCGCCGAGATGCGCATCGCGCGTCTTGCCGTTGAGTTTCTCGGACCGATCCCGCTCGCGACGATGAATGTTCGCACGCGCGTGGTGCGTCCGGGGCGGCGAATCGAAATGATCGAAGGTGCAATCGAAAGCGACGGGCGGGAAGTCGTGGTCGCGCGTGCTTGGCGCATCGCCGTTGGGCCGATGCACAGCGTTCCGCCCGCCGCGACCGAAGCCGACAACGTGCCCGCCGTGCCCGAAGCCCGATCAGAACCGCAGTGGATCCAGGATTTCGGTTATGGACGCGCCTTCGATTGGCGGTTCGTTCACGGCGAACGCGGCTTCGGTCCGGCGGCCGTCTGGGCGCGCCCACGTGTCACCCTGATCGCCGGCGAGGCGGCGCATGCGCTCGACCACGCCTTGCTGGTTGCCGATTCCGCCAACGGCATCAGCCGTGAACTGCCGATGAACGAATGGATCTTCGTCCCGCCTTCGCTCTCCTTGGCACTCGAGCGTTACCCCGACGGCGAGTGGACGCTGCTCGAAGCGCGCACGACGCTCAGCCGCGACGGCCTCGGCATCTCCGCCTCGCGCCTCGCCGACACCGCCGGTTACTTCGGCGTCGGCAGTCAAGCGTTGCTCGTCGAACGGCGCCCCGTCTAGTGGGTCGACTTCGTCG
>PLAE01000098.1 GCA_003134035.1 Candidatus Velthaea versatilis | reverse complement strand
ATTCGAGAACGATGAGAAGCAGCCGGCAGCCTAAACAAATCTATGTTATTGAGGCACGCGCGCTGATCTTGCTGGGCACGAACATCGAAGCTGCTGGCGCTGTGGATACTATGGAACTGCGGGTCCACAGTTCCCACAGCGACTACGACTACTACGGAATAGAAGAGAAACGACGGACGAACAGACGGGGGCCTAGTGCCTTAACTGCATGTCCACTAAACCGGGGCAGGCTCAGACGTCGTCGTCGACTGGAGAGGCGGCGCCCCAGTCTGCCGTCTCGCTGATGCGATCGACGTCAAGGATGCTCTTCGTGCCTTCTTCCGCCGCTTCATTCCGCGCCTCATCGATAGACGCGTGCGCAGGTACGCGCGTCGCCCGCCGACGCCTGAGCCGTGGGCCCTCACCAGCAGTTGTACCTTCACCGGCCGTCGCGCTGTCACCGGCCGTCGCGCCCTCGCCGAGGGAGAACTTGAGGCCCCAACAGGCTGGGAAGTAGCGGCCAGCCCGAAATTCCCGAGCTGCAGCTTGTTGAGAGCCGCCTGCGCGTTCTCGTCGTAGGGAACCACGCCGAACCACGATTGTAGGCCCATGCTTATTCTTCAACACCGGTAGCAGCGTCTCGCCACGACTCGCAATGCAACGTGCTCGTGAACAACGCAGGGATCCTGAAAGTGTCGCCGTTGGCAGGGTTGCTGACGAGAACGTTCAGCGCCAGGTCGCGGTCAATCTCACCGGGACGTTCAACGGCATGCGCGAGGGCGCGAATCGCGTGCGCAACGGAGGCCGCAGCATCAACCTCTCGACCAGCACGTGCTCGCAAAGGAACTCGGCACCCGCGGCGTCACCGGCTGCTGCGAAAGGTCACTTCATCCCGTTCGAGACGGCTCTTTTTCGAGCAGCTGCGGCACGTCGGACAGCGTTATCCTCGGGCGTCATCGGCCATCCTGTACCGAAGCCGAGAATTTCCGGTAGCAATGTGCTCAATGAGCGTAGCGGCACGAAAAGCTGCACAACGGCGGCGACGGCGCCACATAATCGGCAGCGGGCCAGCCGAGTTATTTGATCTCGACAAACGAGGACGCGCTGCGGCCGAACTCCTCAGGCGTGTCGATGAGGTGCACTCCCGCGCCGGGCCAGGCATACACGCCGGGCGTGACGCCGCGCGCTAAATAGTGCAGGTGATACACGCCCGCGCCCAGTTCATCGGCATAGGCTTCGATCCGGTCGGAGTGGATTTGGCGATCGCCGATCGCCCACGAGACATCGGGTGTGCCGAGAGCGGGAGACGTCGTCACGAAGGTGGTGTCGACGGCTTCGAGTCCGGCCGGCAGCGCATCGGAAATCGACACGCGCTCGACTGGATGATCGGTGATTATTTCGAGGTCGATGTCGTACACGCTGCCCGCGGCGAGCGGCGCGGTCGCATCCGGTGCGGCAAGACCAAAGGTCGCAAGGACGTCCGCGCCACCGGCCGGGCGCACGTAGCGCGTGATGCGCAAGCCGGCTAAGGCTCCCGGTGCCGGTTCAGCGACACGATAGCGATAGCTGACGGCGTAGTGCAGGGTGCCCGCCCCGGTCTTGGCCAGGGTGACGGTGCTCTTGCCGGCGGGCAGCTCGCGCGCGGGCAAGTTTCGGCTTTGCTCGGGCGTCTGCGCACCGGCGAAATGGACGCGCGCGAGCGTGCGCGTTCCTAGCTTTGCCGTAGCGTCGAAGTCCGCCGGAGCTTCGCGCGCGGTGACGGCGACGAGCGCGTCGAGCGCCGCGGCCGTCGCGCAGGCGCAGCCGAACGAACCGTTCCGGCGGAACGCGAGCAGCGAGCGCGTCAGACCGTCGATGGTATCATGTGGTAATTGGCGCTCGAGCGCTAATTGCAAGACGAGTGCCTGCGCGACGACCGGCGTCGCGTACCAATCGTATCGCGCCGGCAGATTGACGACGGCGCCGCGCGCAGTCGTCGCGAGGCGATCGTCGATCGACTTCATCAGCGTCGCGGCGCGGTCGCCATAGCCCGGCGCAACCCGCAGCAAGCGCGCGAGCCGGACTTGATCGGCGAAGCACAAACCACCGCGCTGCGCGTCGATCGACGCGAGAAGCGTCGTTCGGCGATCGCCGGCCGCGGCGAGCGCATCGAGCGCGTGCAAACGCAACTGCGACTTGCACCCATTCGATGTGCACCACGTCGCAAGCCGGACCGGATCGGCAAGCACGGCAGCGGCGAAGGCGCGCGCCCCCGCCAGCGTTCCGCCATCATCGATGCCAGCTGCATGTGCGCGCGCGAGCGCCGCCAGCACGGTCAACGAATCCCACGCGTCGGGTTTGGTCGCTTGCCAGTAGGGCGCAAAACCGCCGCCGGCGCGCCGGAGTCCGCGCAGCGTCCCAACTTCGACGGCCGCCCGCGACCGCGCGGCGCTCACGTCACCGGCGGCGCGGTTGCCGAGCAACACGAGATCGCTTGCGACCGCGAGACGGCTAGCGGCGGACGTAGCGAGCCGTTCGTCGCCGCTAAGCGCATCGCGCGACGCGACGACTGCGTCGGGCACCAACGACGACGCGAGGAGCACATCGAGGCCGCCGCTATTGCGCGGCGTCGCGGCGTCAACGTCGAGCGGGACGGACGCCGTGCTTTGGGTACTGCCCGTCTGGATGACGGCTTCGGTCACGCTCTCATCATGCACCGGCAGCGGGATCGCGAACGCGTCCCTCGCGCCGGGGCCACGTGCCTTAACCGTTACAGTCGCCGTGCCCGCACCGGTTGCGACGATCACGAAGCGATAGGCCTTCGTGATCGCGTCGAGCGGCGTTTGCAGAGCTTGGGCCGCAACCTGCTTGCCATCAACGAGAAACGCCAAGGGCGCGCTCAGGTCGGCGTCGATATGCAGTCTGCCTTTCGCGTTCGTGCCGTTCGTGATCGCACCGCCTCCTTCGAAGCGATCGCCCGGACGCGCGAATTGGGGCAGCACGGGGTTTACGACCAGCGGTTTCGTGGTCAGAAAGGTGGTCTGCGCGTTACCGAACCGACCATCGGAACTCGCTGCGACGACCATCACCCGCCAGGTCGTTAAATCGTCGGGCAGCGTAAATGTCGCCGTCGCGTCACCGTGGCTGTCGGTGCGCAGCGCACCCGCGAAGTACGCCAGCGCGGAAAATGCCCGCCGCACGCGGGGATCCGCTTCGTCGCCGGAAAGACCGCCGCCGTAACCAAAGCCCTTTTCTTGGGGCCTATTCGGCGTTTGCAACACGAGCGCCGCGCGATTGTCGGCATAGCGCGTGGCAATCGGTTGATCGGCATACACCAGCTGCACGAGATCGGGGGGCCGATAACCGGTTAATTGCAGCACCGCGTCGTTCGCGACGATGAGCGTGGCGTTCGCGTGGAGCGGTGCGTGCGCGGTGTCTTCGATGTGCACCCGAACCGTTTGCCGCGCACCCGGTTGGAGCACCGCCGCTTGCGCGTGCGCCGTCACCGCAAGATACTTGTCGTCGAGCCGGACGCCAAAGGGCACAAAGCCGACCCGGGCCAGCGCGTTCGCACCGTCGGCGGAAACCCGCGGTGGCGGAGGTCCGCGCCGCACGACAAACGCCTCGAAGGCGGCATTCGGAAGCATCCGGGGCGTCACCGTAAAGCGCACCGTCGGCGCCGGCGACGTCGCGTCGAGCGTCGTTTCCCACAGCACGCCGTGCCGAACGATGGCCACATGGATTTGGGCTGACGGGAACGGTGACGCAATAAGTGCCGTCGCGACGTCCCCGAGCCGATATGCCGGTTTATCGAGTTTGACCGTCACGGCACTCGGATCAGGACTCAGCCAAGCTGCATCGCCGGCGCCCCCGACATACGTTTCGACGTCGGTTTCGCTCGCATCGCCGGACCCGTCGGCGAGCGTCGCGCGCATGCGATACGTGCCGGGCTTCGGGGGCGTGAGCGTCGTCGAGACAGCAGCGGCTCCCGTGATGACGTCGGCGCTCGCAACCGTTGCATACGCGACCGATTCGCGCGCTTGCTCGGCGCCTTCGACGATCTGCGTCGCACTCGCGTACGTCGCCGCTTGCAGTTCGACACGGACGTGCGTTCCGCTGCGGGCCGTTCCCTGGGGATCGGTCGCGATGACGTTGACGCTCAGCGGTGAACCGGCCACGCCGACGTCGCCCGCAGCGAGGCCGATCAGCGTCGCGGCCGGCAACGCGGTGAACGTTTGCGATGCGGCCACCGCGAGGTTCGAGACGTCCGTCGTCTCGGCGTCGACCTCGTAGGTCATCGCATACGGCAGATCGGCCGCCACCGGCACCGTGACGGCGTTCTTTCCGTGAGCGCCGACGGGAACGATCGATTCGAGGACGTCGGTCGCCGCGTCCGGCGCTTGGTCGGGCCAGTACCAGTGCTGTCCGAACGTGAACGCGTCGCGGCCGGGCGGCGTAAAATCCGCCGGCGACCGCGTCACCGTAAATTTCGTCGACGCGCCCGCCAGCGGTGCACCGAAAAGATAGGCGTTGCGGGCGATTGCGCCGATGCTCTCGCCGCGCGTCGCGACGCTGCGATCGAGCGTGAGGTCGACCTTGAAGTTGGCCGCGCGAAAGTCGGCGACGCGAAAATCGCCGACGATCTCTTCACCGATTCCGGCAGTCGCGCGCACGATATAATTACCCAGCGGCGCATCCCGCGCGAGCGTCACCGGCAGCGAAAATGACGCGAATTCGTCGAGCGAACGCCGGCCCAGATCGCGCTTGGCGCCATCGGGCGCTTCGAGCGTGAGCGCGTACGACGGCGCGAGACCGCGCCGCAACCGGCCGTCCGCGAGAAACCAGCCAATCGCCGTGAGTCGAGCGGTTTCGCCTGGTTTGTAGAGCGCCCGATCGGAGAAGATCGTGCCGCGTGAAAGCGGCGCGCCGTTTGACCAGCCATTGTAAAAATCGCCGGTATACGCCCCGCTGTACGACTCGGTACGGACATACGTCCAATCGCCGGCGGCGTGCACCACGGTAACGAGCGGCGGCGCGTCGGTATCATCGCCGGCGCTCCTCGCGCAGGCGGCGAACGCGACTCCGCCTATGCGCGCCGCGCCGCCGACATCGGTCGTCGCCGACGCACACGCCCTCACCGGTGTCTTCTTCTGGCTGTCGGCTTGGGACCGATACACGTCGACGCGCGCTCCGGCAACAGGGGCACCGTCGCTGATGCGATTCACGCGCACGCTGCCGCCGTCGGGAAAGTACTGCGCGAACACGCCGAGGTCGGTAAGTTGCACGACCCCGCTGGCAACGAATGTTTGCGTTTGCAAATCCGCCGCGACCCCATACGCTAGGACTCCAGCGGACGCGCCGAGCTTCGCGCGCAACGGTACTTCGATCGTGCGTTCGACGTTCTTGGGGGCGCGCGCATCGAACGCCGGCCAGGTCGCGGACGCCGCCAGCACCGCGTCGTTGCCTGGTTCGCCGTACGGGTCGGGGTGCAGCACGACGTCGCGCGGCGCAAGCGGTTGGAAGCGCGCGCGCACGCCCGAGTTCGCGTTGACCGCGACCACGTTGAGCCGCACGTCACGCGCGGCCGGGAACAGGTTGGTACCGTCGGGCGCCCAGACATCAGGCTGCAAATCGGCGGTGCGAAAGCGTGCCGTGTGCGTGTCGCCGAGCTTTTGACCGAACGCGTCGGTCAGGTCCGCGCCCGCCGTGAGCGTGTACGTTGTGTCGGGCAGCAAGATCGTCGTCGCGATGGCGACGCCGCCGTCCTGAACGGCAAACGCGTGAACGCCCGCGGGCGGCGCCGGACGAAGCATCAGCGCGCCCAGCGTTTTTTCGTCGATCGGCGTGTTGAAAACGATGCGCGGATCGCCGTTCGTGAAGCGCGTTCCGGGCAAGTCGAGCGAAACGCCCCCGAACGCGAGTGGAGCATACGTGCTGAACGACCCCGTAAACGTGTGCTCGCTCGCGCGGTTTCCGTTACGCGGTTGCAGGCCCGGGCGAATCACAACCTCATAACGCGCCGCTTTTTCAAGCGATGTCGCCGGCACGAGCACGTAGCGCCAAACGTTGTCCGACGGGTCGTACGCCGCATCCGGTAGTGGAGACGCGGACGGCGCGGCAGTCGCGGTATCGGCGGGAACCGCCAGCGCGACCTGCGCCGGGGGATCGCCCTGCTTGCGCAAGACCGCGCTCGCTTCGAGCGACTTGCGATCGAGCGCGACGTTCGATTGCACGCGGATCTTGGGCTGCAGATCTCGCACCGCGGTATCGTTGTCGGAGCCGGGCAAGCCGCTGATCGCGATCCCGGGCGTCTCGAACGTCCAGCTCACGTCGACCGGGAGTTCGCGACCGCTCGTGTCGCGCAGACCCTTGCTGACGGTTACGCGGATGCGCGTCGCGAGCGGCCACGCGCGATCCGCTTGAAAGCCGACCATCTGCGGTGTGAGCAGCCGAAAGTGTCCGGGCAGCGCAGGCGCGACCGAAAAATGCGCGAGGACCGCCGCTTCGTCGGGCGATTCGAGCCGTTCGAGCGGCAGCAGTCCGCTGGCGAAGCGCACGAGCACCTGCGCGCGTGTGCCAGCCTCGCCCAGCGGCGCGACGGAGGCGATCATCGCCCCCAGTGCCGGCTTTGGCAATCTTTCGACCGGCGTCAAGGGCGACGACGATGCAACGACGCCCACGGTGGCCGCCGCCGTCGGCGCTTGCATCGCGGGTCGCGCGCAAGCGCTCACGCAGAGCAGTACGACGGCCGCGGCGAAAGTCGACGAACGGCCCGCAAGCGAACCCACAGTGCTTGAAGGCTTCGCCCGGATCGAGGTGCCCCCTGTGGTGCGAAAACAGAAGCTCGGACTCGCACCACCGACTGCCGGCCGGCGTGCGGACCCTACCGTCGCGCTCGCAATGAGCGTTACTGTCATCGTGCTCGGAGTCGTTTTATTCGTGTTACGGCCGATCGGTGCTGGCGAGTTCGGCGGCGGTGCGAATGCGCTGACGTTCGAGGATCGCGCGGGCGCGCCGCTCGGAACGATTCTCGCTCGCGATTCCGAACACGCCGTGCGCGTGCCGCTCGAGCGCGTCGCACCCGTGTTCCTCGCAGCGATCGTCGCGACCGAAGACCGGCGGTTCTACGCGCACGACGGCGTCGATGGGATCGCGCTCGGCCGCGCCTTGAGCGAAGCTCTGCAGCGCGGCCGCTTTGTCTCCGGCGGTTCGACGATCACGATGCAATTGGCGCGCCTGCGTTACGGCTTGCCGCACTCACTGCCCGGTAAGGTCGCCGAAGCCGCGCTCGCGCTGCGCATCGAACGCGGGATGTCCAAGGGTGATATTCTCGCCGCGTACGTCAACCGGCTGCCGATGGGCGGCGATCTCATCGGGGTCGAGGCCGGCGCGCGGACCTATTTCGGAACGGCCGCAAGCGATTTGGATCTCGCCCAAGCCGCGCTGCTCGCGGCGCTGCCGAACGATCCCGTGCGGCTCGATCCATACGCGCATCGCGCCGCGTTAGAAGCGCGGCGCCGGATGATCCTCGCGCGGATGGCGTCCACCGGCGCCGTGCCGGCCGCCGACGCCGCGCATGCGGCGACCGAAACCGTCGCCGTGCTTCCGCGCAGCGACGGCATCTTCGCGGCGCCCCACCTGCTGCTGCGCCTGGCGGGCAGCGTTGCGCCGCAAACGACGCGCGTGAGAACGACGCTCGACCGCGACCTGCAAGCGTTCGTCGAAAACGCGACGGCGCACGTCGTCGGAACGCTTTCCGAACGCGGCGCGCGCGACGCCGCCGCCATCGTTATCGACAACCGCGACGGCGGC
Organism: Candidatus Velthaea versatilis; assembly: GCA_003134035.1. Lineage (GTDB taxonomy): Bacteria > Vulcanimicrobiota > Vulcanimicrobiia > Vulcanimicrobiales > Vulcanimicrobiaceae > Velthaea > Velthaea versatilis. The sequence continues at coordinate 16,202 of PLAE01000098.1, read as the reverse complement.
ATCCTCGCCTACGTGGGGTCGGCCGATTATTTCGCGCACGATCGTGATGGGAAGAACGACGGCGTCACGGCGCTGCGCCAACCCGGTTCGACGCTCAAACCGTTCTTGTACGAATTGGCTTTCGAGCGCCGCGTCGTACGGCCAACGACAATTCTGCCCGACGTGCCGACCAGTTACGCGATCCCCGGACTGCGCTCGTTCACGCCCAACGATTATAGCGATCGCTTCGCCGGCCCGGTGCGCGCGCGCATCGCGCTCGCCGATTCCCTCAACGTTCCCGCAGTGCGCGTGCTGAGCGACGTGGGCGTGCCGGCGTTTCTCGATCGTTTACGGGCGCTGGGTTTCGTGCATCTCGACCGTCAGCCCGCATACTACGGCTTAGGTCTTGCGCTCGGCGACGGTGAAGTCAATCTCGAAGAACTTGTGCGGGCGTATGCGACGATCGCACGCGGCGGCGTTCCGCCGCACGTCCATGCAGTCGCGAACGCTGACGCGAACGCTGCCGACGTCGCGGCGACCCCGATCGGCAGCGCCGCAAGTTGGTCCCTCGTTACCGACATCTTATCGGATGCACATGCGCGCGCCCGCGCGTTCGGCGTGGCATCGCTGCTGCGAACGTCGTTTCCGAGCGCGGTCAAAACCGGCACGTCATCGGACTTCCGCGATACGTGGACGGTCGGCTTCACGCGTGACGACACCGTCGCAACGTGGGTCGGCAATTTTGACGGCGCGCCGATGCGCCGCGTTAGCGGCGTGACCGGCGCCGCGCCACTCTGGCATCGCATCATCGCGCATCTCGCCGAACGCGCAGCGCCCGCCGCGCTCGCCGCGCCGCGCGGATACGTGCGCAAGCCGATCTGCACGACGACGGGCGTGCGGCCGACGCGCGACTGCCCCACCGTCGTCGACGAATGGCTGGATCGGGACGACCTGCGCACGTGGCGATCGGCACCTCGTCCGCTCGAACGCACATACGACGCGTGGCTCGCAGCGCAGCCCCAGCGCCCGGGCGAACCGCTGCGCATCGTCTCACCGCACGACGGCGACATTTTCGTGAGCGCGCCGAACGCGCGGATCGCCGTCATCGCGCGCGGACCCGTGGCGCCGCTCTGGGAGCTCAACGGGCGCCGGTGCGAAGCGCGCACAACACATTGGCTGCTGACCCTCAAAGCCGGGCGTTGGACGCTGCGTGCGCGCGCTGGCGCGCGCACCGATAGCGTGCAATTCACCGTCATCGCGCCACCCCGTTCAACGTCCCGCCAAGGCTTCACCACCGCCGGTTAAACGAGCGCCCTTCGATCAGTTAGGATGTTGGTGTAGGCATCGACGACGCGGCCTGTGAGGGTCGAGCGCACCTCCGAGATCGCGCGCGACCGCTCGCGCAAGCGGGGGAGGAAGAAGCGCAGCAACGAGGCGTACACCGCGCACACCACGACGGGGACCGCGAGGCGGGCGTCACGCAGCGTTAGGAGCACGATCGCCGAGCCGCCGTTCACCATGATACACCACACCGCGTTGGTCGCCTGTACGACGCTCTCGCGCAGCGACGGCCCGGTTTGGATCACGCGGTTGGCGATCCGCCCAGCGAAGTCGTTCTGGAACAAGGTGCAGCCCTGACGCACGACGTTCCAATGGTTCTGCCAGCGGATGCAGTTGGTGAGGTTCGGTGTGACAGCTTGATTGGCGATGAGCGACTGCAGCAGGTTCGCGGCCGGGCGCAGCAGCAGCAGCGTCCCCGCCATGGCGGCGAACTGCGGCCACGAGCGTCCCAGCACCGCCGGATCTTGAGTGGAGAGCAGCGTAATGAGCCGTCCGATGAACACCGGGATCGTACTATCGAGCACGGCGACGAGGAAACCTGCGGCGAACATCGCCAGGATCAGCCGGCGCGCTTGACCCGCAAAGTGCCGATAAAAGGCGGTCAGACCCGCGAACGGCGATACCGTCGGCGTACGGCCGGCCGGTCGGTTCGAGCAATCCCTCGAACGGCGAACAGATGCCCACCGTCGTTCCTCTTTCAAGCATTCGACACGGAGCCGGGGGTAACAGGTCCGGCGTCGTCGTGAAAAGTGCTTCTCTTTTGACCGCGGAAGGGCAATCGCGTGAACGGGATTTCCGTCGTGGGCCGCCGGAGGCGGTCCAGACTCGAGCAATCCGATCTCTTCAGACTAGCGCAGGCCCGACGCGCGGTCGTCTCCGTCGGCCGCCGCAAGGCGAGTGACGCCGAGCCCGCCTGTTCCCGCCGGCGCAAAGGCGGTCCTTAAGCCACGATAATCGAGGCGGCGTTGGATCGTCGCACACTTCATACCGAAACAATCTCCACGAGATTGGCAACCGCCGTGAAATCGACCGCATTGCGCGTGAATAGCGGAAGTGCGCGTGAGAGCGCGGTCGCAGCGATGAAGAAATCAACCGCCCTTCCGCCGCGCGGCTTCTGGCCTGCTGCACGCACGGCCGCGTAGATGCGGCCGTACGCGCGGGCAGCCTCTGAGTCAAACGGTACGGATTGGAAGGTACTCTCGACATACTGCAAGGCAACCTGACGCGCGGCGCGCTGGGCCGAGTCCATTACCGCATGAAGACCAGCGCTCAATTCAGCCAGCGTGATCGTTGAGATCGAGCATTCGACCGGCAACTCAGCTTCATCGATAGAATCGATGTCGACGACGACCGATGTATCCAGCAAAGCACGAGGATGCTCAGACACGCGGAGTTGGGTCTTGATCGACATATGCGTCCAAATCAGCTCGCAGTCGCGCGTATTCGATCCGCGGAAGTCGCGCGAAGGCTTCTTTTAACTCTTTGGCCGGCACGAAGGTCCGTCGAGGCACTGGTGTCAGGCGGCCGACGGGAACGCCGTTGCGGGTAATGATGAAGGTGTCACCGCTCTCGAGCGCGCGCATGATTTCCGCATTATCGTTACGCAGCTCGCGCTGAGTTATCGTTCGCTCCACGTTATTATCGTAGCACAAAGGCTACGAGCGTTCAAGCCGTCCCGGAAGCTCTCGGAACCTGGATGCCGCCGAGATCATCCCGCCAGACGAGCAGGCTTAGCGCAACGGTGTCGTCGCCGAAGCTGCCCGTACTACGCGAATCGTCCTGTGCATGAACTCCCTTGTGCGATCACGTTGGCGCCGCGTCTGCGATTCTCAAGATGATGCCGGTCGGATGGGTTGCCGATAGCGGGCAGCCATATGGTGGACATGCGTACAACGATGCGCTGTCGGCCGCGCGGCTGCGTGGCGTACCGGTCGTCGTGCCGGCGTGTCATCAACGGTGGGTCGATGACGAGGTGACGTTCACGTTTCTCTCACCGTGCGGGCCACTTTTCACCGACGGGGCGAATGATGTCAATGAAAATTCGCTGGTGGTGCTCGTGCATTACGGAACGGTGCGTGCACTCTTTATGGGTGATGCGGGCTTTCAAAGCGAAGAGCGGCTGCTTCACCAAGGTGTCGATCTACACGCGGACATCCTCAAAGTGGCATCACGGCTCGGCCTATTCTTCGAGTGCTGCGTTTATCGAAGATGTCCGTCCTCGGATCGCGATCGTTTCGGTCGGCCGCCACAACCTCTTCGGCCACCCAGCGCCTAGTACGCTTGAGACGCTGCGGGTCGCGGGCGCTTCGATCTTGCGGACTGACCATTGCGGAGCGGTAACGATCACGGCAGGAGCCGCCGGCAGGCTAAAGGCCAAGACCATGCTGTCATGTGCCGCGGCAATTCGTTAGCTGATACGGTCGCCGAACGTGCGCGTATCGGGAACACCGTTGCGAGGGCCCGGGCGACGGGGTCGAGATTACGCAATTCTTCCGCACCGGAGCGACAGCACGTCACGCACGATCCGCCGATGCACGTTCCTCACGATCGATCACAAGCTGCTCTTCTGGGCCAACAAGGACGTTATAATAACACCCTAATCGGGCTATAGAGGAGCGGGCGACCTCGCCGCACTTGTGGGCGTCGAACCTGTCGGGGAGAGATCCGCGGCGACCCAAGATCAATCGGCGAGAAAACGGCTCGTTGTCGCCGCACAACTGTGTGACTAACTGTGTAGGTCGTCTGTGGAGTCGATGGTGCCCTTAAAGCTACGCTGAGCCGGTCATGGACGCTTTGTTTCAAAGCCGCGAAGAAATCGAACGTACACTCGTGCGTCTGCACTGCGTGCCCACCGACAATCGCAAAGCACTGCTGGCATTCGGCTTTCAACCGGTATATCCGCAGCTGATGAAAAGTTATGAAAGCCGGCTCTGGGTGCGATCGATCAATTCGGGTTATGGCTCCTCGCTCAGCAACGGCCGAAAGCTTCTTATCCAACCCGCCTATCTTGAAGAACAGAAGCTACGACGGTGATTTCGATTTGGATCAAGAGCGCAGCGATTGCCATGGCGATCGCCGCATCGGGCAACGGTCCCTGGTTGAACTCCAGCCCTCTGAACGCTGGCGGGCTTCATGGGAAAGTCGTGCTGGTCAATTTTTGGACCTACTCGTGCATCAACAGTTTACGCCCACTGCCCTACGTGAAGAACTGGGCCGAAAAGTACAAGGCCGCGGGCCTGACGGTGATCGGCGTGCACACACCGGAGTTTGGCTTCGAGCGCGACCGCTCGAACGTTGCGATGGCGGCGCGCGATTTGCACCTCCTCTATCCGATCATCATGGACAGCGACCACCGGATCTGGAAAGCATTCGCTAACGACGCATGGCCGGCGTTTTATCTCGTCGACGCCAACGGTCGCATTCGCTATCGCTATGTCGGCGAAGGCCACTACTCTGAGATCGAGCGGAACCTGCAACAGCTTCTGCGCGAAAGCGGCTCGAACGAGGTAAGCCGAAGCGTCGAGAACGTATCTGGGACGGGAAGTGAGGCTCCGGCAAATCTGATCGAAGAGCGCTCACCGGAAACGTACATTGGATCGGACAAGGCCGAGCGCGTCGCCACGGGCGGTTCGTCGCTCGGCCTCAATCAATGGCGCTTGAGCGGCCAATGGAACGTCAGTCCAGAGAGCGCGTTGCTCGAGGTACCGCATGGCAAGATCGTGTTCCGGTTTCACAGCCGCGATTTACACTTGGTTCTCAGCTTGGCTCACGGTAAGGCACCGGTACGTTACCGAGTCACCTTGGATGGCGTCGCTCCGGGCCCGGACTGCGGCGGTGACTGTGGCCCAAACGGTGCGGGAGAAGTCCGCCAACCACGACTCTATCAGCTCATCCGCCAACGCGGTGCCGTAAAAGACCGAACGTTTGAAATCGAATTCCTCGACCCCGGCGTCCGAGCGTACGCGTTTACTTTCGGCTAACAACGCCAAATTCTTACGGCCGAACATACGCGTCTACTTTTGTCTAGCGACGCCAAATCTTGACGGGAGACAACAATGCACAAGATCACCTATCACCGCCGCCGCTTTTTGGAGACAGTCAGCATGAGCCTCATCGGTATGCAACTCGGCACGACCGCCGTCGCTAGCGCACGGTCAGATTCTGCATCGACCGCCATTAGGCGATTCCGAATCGATGTCCCGGAAGCGGAACTCGTCGAGCTTCGCCGGCGGATTGCGGCTACTCGCTGGCCCGACGGGGAGGTCGTGAGCGACCGTTCGCAGGGCGTGCAACTTGCGAAGTTTCAGGAACTTATTCGCTATTGGGGAACGAACTATAACTGGCGCGTCTGCGAGGCACGACTGAATTCCGTGCCCCAATTCGTGACAGAAATCGACGGCGTCGATATCCAATTCGCGCACGTCCGCTCGCGTCACTCGGGCGCCATGCCGCTGATCATGACCCACGGCTGGCCAGGCTCAATCCTCGAGCTTATGAAGGTCATCGGCCCGCTTACCGATCCCACCGCGCACGGCGGACGTGCCGAGGACGCGTTCGATCTCGTTCTGCCGTCGATGCCGGGCTACGGTTTCTCGGGCCGGCCCACAACGACGGGCTGGAATCCGGATCGCATCGCGCGAGCTTGGACGGTGCTCATGTCGCGTCTCGGTTACAAGCGCTACGTTTCGCAAGGCGGTGACTGGGGTTCGGTCGTTGCGGATGTCATGGCCAGCCAAGCACCTCCCGGGCTGATCGGAATTCACGTCAACATGCCGGCAACGGTGCCGCCAGAAATTGCTAAGGCGCTGGGCGCGGGCCAACCCGCGCCGGCCGGGCTGTCGCCCGACGAGAAGACGGCCTACGACCAGCTGACGGCCCTCTACACGTTGGGAAGCGGCTACGCGGGCATCATGGTGACGCGTCCACAAACCCTGGGTTACGCCTTATCAGATTCGCCGGCTGGTCTTGCCGCCTGGTTCTACGACAAGTTTGCCGACTGGACGTATACCAACGGCGATCCCGAGAAAGTACTGACCCGTGACGAGATGCTCGACGACATCACCCTGTATTGGTTGACGAACACCGGAACGTCCGGAGCTCGGCTCTACTGGGAGAACAACGCCAACAACTTCAATGCGGTCGATGTCGCATTGCCGGCGGCCATCACGGTGTTCCCCGGCGAAATCTACTGCGCGCCCCGAAGCTGGGCGCAGCGGAGCTATCACAACTTGGTCTACTACAACCGCGTCGACCAGGGTGGCCATTTTGCGGCTTGGGAGCAGCCGGAGCTCTTCGCGTCTGAGCTTCGCGCCGCGTTCAAATCACTCCGATGAGCGCCGCACAAGTCGAAATGAAGCTTGAGGCAATCGTCGTTCCGGTCTCGGACGTCGAACGCGCAAAGACGTTTTATGCCGGGCTGGGGTGGCGCATCGATGCCGATTACGCGTTCGATAACGGCTTCCGGGTGGTCCAGTTCACGCCACCCGGATCGGGTTGCTCGATCCAATTCGGCATGCACCTGACTGCGGCCGCACCCGGCTCGGCCACCGGCCTTTACCTGATCGTCACGGACATCGAGGCTGCCCGCGACGAGCTCGCCAGCCGCGGAATCAAGGTCAGCGAGATTTTCCATGCCGGGGCACCGGGTGCTCAGTTTGAGTCCGACGGTTCGAGCGATCGCGCCGCAGGGCTCGCTCCCGATCGCGCCAGTTATCGCTCGTACGCCACGTTCAGCGATCCGGATGGCAACGGATGGATTGTCCAGGAGGTCACGATCCGGCTACCCGGCCGGGTTGACGCGAACGAAACGACATATGTGTCCGCAGCGGGTCTGGCGGATGCGATGCGGCGCGCGTCAGTCGCCCACGGCGAACACGAAACGCGCACCGGAAAGGCCGACGCGAACTGGCCCGACTGGTACGCCGCGCATATGGTCGCGGAGCAGGCCGGAAACGCATTGCCGTCGTGAGCGGTTGCCACGCAGATGTCGTCATAGCGCGTGTTAGCTTCGCTCCACCCAGGCTCGAGAAAACTCGTTACACAGTTCGAGCGCCTTTTCCAGTGCGCGTTCGAGTTCAAGCTCGGCGCCCTGCGTCTGAAGCACGGCGATGGCTTCAGACGGAAGCTGCTCGTGGAGTGACGCCATCAGGATGTCGTGGCTCTTTTTCAAAATCGGCTCTTGCAGCGGCTTCGATCGATCGCGCTCTCCGGCAGCCGCCGCAAAGCCAAACAGTCGCGCGGCGGCACGGGGGTTCCCGCGGAGTGCAGCGACCGGTGCGAAGTGCCAAATCGCGAGCCAGACCAGGTGGGGCTCAAACGCCGCGAGCTCGAGCGAATCCCGTACCGCCGCTTCGGCTCGATCGATATCGCCGAGTGCTAATCGCACGCCGGCGAGCGAGCTTAGCGTCTCCGATGGGTTGGCGGAATGCTGGCGATCGTAGTCCACGGCTGCCTCGTAAAGCTCAGCGGACCGCCCGAGGTTGCCGTCGAGGAATTCGACGTAGGCGCTCCAGATCAAATTTAGATTTAGGACATCTTGCTCGCCCACGACCCTTCTGAGCTGTGCCGCATCGGCAAGATCTTCTCGCGCCTCATCAGTCCTACGCGCGCGAGCGCGAATCGCGGCGCGTATTTCCAGCAGGTCGATGTACCGACGCGAATGGTGAATATGCTCGGTCTCCGCGAGGACAAATGCCCGATCGATCGCTTGTTCCGCGTCGGCGAACTTGCTTTGCATACCGTTAACCCAAGCAACGTGCGCATGGAGGGAAATCAACGAGAGTCGATCACCGGCGCGCTCGAAGACCGGGATTGCCCGCGCGGCAATATCGGAGACCGCGGCTCCATGGCTCACTTGAATATGCGCGGCGAGCAGCCGCGATGCAATGACCGGAAATTTTTGATCGTCGACCCGGTCTACGAGAACTGAGGTCCAACGGCGGCATTCGGTGTGACGATCCGTTGAGGTCCACAGCCCGCGCAAACCGCCGACGATGCGCGCACAAACCAATGCGTCCTCGTCAGAACTACTGTTCGCCGCCCAATCGAGTGCCGACCGAAGGTTGTCGAGTTCGACTCTAAACTGAGCCTGCCAAAGATCCACAGACATCTTCGAGTACGTTTCATGACCACGATCTGCGACGACCGCAAGCCAATGGAGAAGTGCGCGTGCCATCGGCGCGGCTTCGTCCGCTTCTTTCAGCTTGGTTAAAGCGAATCCGCGAACGGTTTCGAGCGTATAATATCGGCTGCGCCCTTCGCTCATTCGCGTGGAAAGCAACGATTTTTCGACCAAGAGCGACATGATGTCCGGTATACTTGCGGCCGGCAGCCGAGCGTCAGCGCAAACCGCCACGGCTGCTTCAAGCGTCATACCGCCGCGGAAGATCGCCAAGCGCCGGAAGAGAACGCGTTCACGCTCGCACAGTAATTCGTAACTCCAGGCCACCGTAGCGGTCATGGTGCGCTGCCGCTGCGGAACATCGCGCGCCACGTTCGTCAACACGAAATGCTCCTCGAGACCTTCGATCAAACCGGACATACCGAGGGTCGACAAGCGGCTTGCGGCCAACTCGAGCGCCAACGGAATGCCCTCGAGCCGGCGACAGATCTCTGCGCTCGCTCGCAGATGCGCCGCGTCGAAGGCGAGATTGGGCTCGATTGCCGTTGCTCGCTCCATGAAGAGGCGAAACGACGCATACGAGCATGCCTCGGCAATCGTCGCGGGATTTTTCCCCGGGACCAAGAGCGACGGCAGACGATACGCCCGCTCGCCCTCGATCGCCAAACGCTCACGACTCGTGGCAAGAATCCTTATCCCTGGGCAGTAGCGGAGGATCAGGGCCGCCACCATTGCCGCCTCCTCGATCACGTGCTCGCAGTTGTCGAGGATCAATAGCAACTCTCGCGCCTTGAGCTTCGCTGCTAAAGAGCGGGCGGAATCGGCAACCCGCGCCAGCGACACGTCCAGCACGGCGGCGATGGTGCCGGCCACCAATGCGCCGTCATCGATGGGCGAGAGATCGACAAACCAAGCTTCTTTTTGCCGCTCGCCGAACAGCCGCTGCGCGACTTCGACGGCAGTACGCGTTTTGCCGACTCCGCCGGAGCCGGTGATCGTGACTAGGCGGTGCGTCTCGAGGAGCGCCTCAATCTCGGTGATCTCATTATCGCGGCCCAGAAACGACGAAAGCCGAGTCGGCAATGTATGCGCGGTAGGTGGTTCGATATCGATCCGCGACTGACGACCTCGAGCTTGGTCAGCGGCGGCCTCGAGCTCAGCGCGTTCGACATCAGTAAGCCCTAAGGCAGCCGCCAGAAGCGCAACCGTGTCGCGATATGGCGCGCGCCGAGCGCCCCGCTCAAGCGCGCCAATCGCAGAGGCGCTCATCCGCGCTCGTTCCGCAAGAGTCTCTTGCGATAGGCCGCACGCAAGGCGCCTTCGCTTGAGTAGCTCGCCAAACGGTGTCCCCGAACGAGAGGCCATGCCCCAGCATACCACGCTCGGCTGCCTTGGCACACCGGGGACGCTCCGGAACGCATGTCCCGAGCGCGGTGCCGGAGACCTTGATTACTGCGACGTTCGGAATGCGCGCGCGGAGACCGGACACAAGAAGTCGCCCGGACCTTCCTGTGCGTGAACTCCCTCATGCGATCATGTCGGCGGAACTCCTGGGATTTTACGGATGATGCCGGTGGGATGGATCGCGGATAGTGGGCAGCGCTATGGTGGGCATGCCTATAACGACGGGCTTGCGGAAGCCCGAGCGCATCGAGTGCCGGTTATCGTCCCGGCTTGCCATCAACGTTGGGTCGATGACGAGGTGACGTTCACGTTTCTCTCGCCGTGCGGCCAACCATTCACCGACAGCGCGAATGATGTCAACGAAAATTCGTTGGTGGTTCTCGTGCAGTATCGAACCTTACGCGCGCTCTTCATGGGTGACGCGGGATTTCAATCCGAAGAGCGGCTGCTGAACCAAGGTGTCGATCTATACGCGGACATCCTTAAAGTAGGGCATCACGGCTCAGCGTATTCTTCGAGCGGTGCGTTTATCGAGGCAGTTCATCCGCGCATTGCGATCGTTTCCGTCGGCCGCCACAACCTCTTCGGCCACCCGGCGCCGAGTACGCTTGAGACGCTACGGGTTGCGGGCACTTCGATCTTTCGGACTGACCAGTGCGGAGCGGTAACGATCACGACTGGAGCCGCCGCCAAGTTCATGGTCGAGACCATGTTGTCATGCGCTGCGGGGTTTCACTAGTTTTTAAAACTCCGTTCGGCGTCACATGTCCTCTTTTCAACGGACAGGTGTCCGTAGCGCTCGTTCACATCATCTGCGACCGAATAGGCTCGAATCGCCTCGATCAGGAATGTTCCCATTTGGTGCGCCCATTCAGGCACGCTGTTACACAGGGCGATCGGACCAAGCATGTACTTTGTTACCAGGTAACGGAACCTCGAGTTGAAAGCGAAAACGCGAACGAAAAAAAGATTCCAGCGCGCGCGGGCACCAAAGGTTCGCTCCTGGTCGAGAACCTCCTGAGTGAGCTTCGATTCGATTTCACGAAACGTAACGTCATCAATGCCATGTTGGCTCAGAAGATTTAGCAACTCATCACGCCATCCGAGCAGCATGCCGGCGCACACGTCGAGCGCCGCGGAGCGCCAGTCCGGCTTATGAAAATACCTCGCGTTCAATAAATACTCGACGAATTTTGTGCCGATCCGCTTTTCGCCGAAGAGCGTTAGACATCGCATTTCCTTGCCAAACGCGAATATTCGTTCCCGATTGCCGCGCAGATGCTCAAATGACGTATCGAGCAAAGGCGTGAAGAAATCCCAATTCACCTCAACGTTCGTCTCAACGATACCATTGCCGTGGCGAGATCGATTTGCAGCGAGCGTTCGCCGGAGGCCAAGACCTCTCGAAAAACGCCTGAGGGAGAGGCGGTTCCGCGCGACGCGAAACCCGCAAGCACCATGCTTGCTTTGCTGCGAACGCTCCCCGATTCGCTGAGCGACATGAGATTGAAAAGCGGCAGAAGGACGGCGACGTCGCCCTTATTTTCCCGCGCATTGAAATTCATCTCGAACCAGTGGTCAAGAGCCCCCGACAGGACAGGAAAATTCAGCGCGCGCCGCAGCAGTTGCTCGATTGTCGCCACGATCTGGGAAAGCGTCGCCGTGTCGCTCGCAACGTCGCGATCGATCCGCCCGAGCGACGAGCCCGTGTAGACGGAAGCCAACTCGAACTCGGCGTAGCGGTCGTGGAAGAACGTGTAGCCCCGCCCCTCGATTTCGTTGAAATTGTAGTCTTCTTCCGGGACAACTTTCGATGTGATCAGTCCAACCTCGCGCAACGCCCGGAACGCGGGAATTTGCCGATCTTCTAGATCCCGGCTAAACCCGTCCAATGGGGCTCGGGTCGTCAGTTCATCCCCGACCATAGTCGCGCGGCTTCTTGGGTGCGGTCAGGCGACCATACAACACCGTCGCAAAGACGTAGAGGCAATCGCGCAGTTCTGCCTCGATCGTCCTTTCTCGCTACCCCGACGGAACAAGGTGCTTGCAATCGGCTAATTTTCGCCGCTTCAATGCGCTGAAGACCTTGAAGTAGTTCAACTCGCGCGGAATGCGTTGACCCGTCTCACCGGGCTTACGCGTCCCGTATGCTTCCGCAACAAGCGCGACCATGAGCGGGATACGAAAGAGATCCGATACCGACGATGGCAACCGTTCGTAGGGGGTGCTCCGCAGCGCGTAGCGGGTCCGGTACTTCTCATAGAGCGCGCGGCGCATCTCGTCGTTGTCAAATCCGCCGATTGTCAGCGGCTCGCCATCACGGCCGCAAAAAAGGCGTCCCGATCGAAGGCATTTCGGACGCGATAGCCTCGCCAAGTCTCCGTGCGGCAGGTGGCAATAACTCGAATGTTTTCGAGTCCGTGCTCAAAGAGGTTTTTGCCGCTGCTGGCAACGCAATCGATGAGCTCCCGTAACAGTTGCTGGGCGCCGCCGCCCGACGTATATTCGTTGACGGCATCGATGAAAATCGTGGCTTGCGTAGGTGGTCTGCCGGCCTTTCGTCGAGCAACGTTCTCCTTTTTGATGAAATCATCGAGGTCGCTGAGCTTCCATTGAAAGCCGACAGCGCCGGCGACGGAGTTGACAATGGCTGCAAAGCTTGACTCGGCGAGACGCCGGCCGCTTAGGAAGACGGCGAAATCTCCCCGCTGGAGCTGCTCGAACATCATGCTTGCCAGAAGCGTCGTCTTTCCAAAGCCGGAATCGCCGATGAGCAAAAGGCCGCGCTTTGCGGACGAAAAGAAGTCGGCGATCTGTGCCGCTTCGGACGGCGGCAGCTACACGTCCGGATCATAAGAACTAGGCGTCGCCTCGATGTCGATGGGCCGCAAGGATCCGTCGTGCCCGAAGGAACGGACATCGACGACCGATTCCAGATGCTGTTTGGAGAGTCGCTCCCACGCCAGCCGTCGCAATACGTCGAAATCGGCGGAACTCCGGCGCCGAAATACCATGTAGCTGGCGAGTTCCCGCACGAATTTTGTGAAGCTGTCGAGATCAGAGAGGATATCCGACCGTTCCCAGTGTTCCTCGGGACTTCCCGGATCGCTGAAGGTGTGCTCCGGCGTTTGGTTAGCATTCATCGTATCAGGGCAGGTGCTCGTGCGGTTTCACGCGGGCCGAACCGTTCTATGCGTCGACCCGAATGGTCGACCGATGTTAAATTGCGCGCCGTCGACCGTAGGACGCTCGCGAATTCGACGTTGCTACGATGCGCGCCGGCGCATCTTCCGCAATGCTAATTGAGGCCGTCCTCGGTGGACGACGCAAGGGACGTCGCGACCTCCCAGCTCGCCGCCTCTTCCATCCATGCCTCGCAATCGATCGCAAGGGCAGATCTGCTGAGGATACACCTCCGGGCCGGTGATCCTAGCGCGAACTCGGACGCCTTCCCAATCTCGCGCCCAGGAGCTGCAACTGTGCGATAATTGTACGGAATCGCTTGGCGGGTACGCCGCGCGCGGGACAAGAGTTGGGTCAGCCTGCGAATCGTTGCGCAATGATAAGCCCAAGCTATTCCTACGAAAAGTCGCGACTCCCTATCGCTTCCTGCGACTGCGTGCGCCTATGCGTTGAACGGGTTGCGAATCGTGAGGCCGAGGATTGCCATCCCATCTTGCAGATCCTCTGTGTAGAGAGCCTTACAGCCGGCCTGATGCGCAGATGCCACGATCATCGCATCATAGACGGATAATTGGTAGCGATCGGCCACTTCGAGTCCCTGGTCGTGCGACTCGACTGAGAGCGAATGAACAGTGCAAAGGCGGCGAACCGTCCCAAGCACTTCGCGTACCTCATGCATGCGCATATGCATCTTCCGCGTCGCGACTGAAGCGAACTCATTTAGCACTTGCACGCTGATGTTTCCACCGGACGCGACAAGCAGCTCCGCGGTATCCGCTTTTGCGTGATCGCCCGATAGCAAATAGAGCAAGACATTCGTATCATAAAAGCGGCTAGCGGCGCTCATTCGCCTCCAGCCGATCGAACACAAACGTTGCCGGAAGGCGGCCGCGATATCTGCGAAGACGCGCGAGCAGTTCCTGCGGCGTAGGCCTACGCTCGAGCTCGAACGATCGAGAGCCGACAACCTCGATCTGCACCTCGTCGCCCTCCTGCAACTTCAACGCCTCGACTACCGCTTGCGGCAATCGAACAGCAAGGCTGTTTCCCCATTTAGCTACCTGCATGCGACCCCTCACGATATACATGTATTCTGCATGTATATCATACACTTAGCGTCAATCCCCATCCGTTTTGGGCAGGAAGCAAGTGGTCAGTGCGGCTTGAAGCCTGTCGGTTACAGCGCGGCTCAGCGCCCGCCTTAGCGCAGCCGGTCAAAATTGGGGCCGATCAAGCCCGTCGATTTGGCCGATCATGGCGGGCCCGATTTCGGCGGTTGATTCGTCGCCGATCCTTTCGGTGAACCCGTTGGCATTCTCGTTTCGCATCTGCCCGCCGTTATCAACGCTATCAATGCCCGCCGCCCATCGGTCGCGGCGTGATCGGCTGGTGACCGGCCGGCTCGGCGTCGCGCTTATCACCGCGGGGCCCGGCGTAACGAACGGGATGACCGGCATCGCGAACGCGCACGTCGCGCGCGCGTCGGTGCTGATTCTCTCGGGACTGCCGCCGCAGCCGCAAGAGAACCGCGGCGCGCTGCAGGACGTCGTCCATACCGCCTTCGTTGCACCGCTCACGCGCTACGCGCGCACCGTGCGCGATCCCGCTCACGTGCTGCCCGAGATGTACAAAGCGATCGCGCGTGCCTTTGGCGAGGCCGGCGGCGAGCCGGGCCCGGTGTATCTGGATTTCCCGGTCGACACGCTGCGCGCCGAGGTCCCGCGGGCCGTCGAACTCAACGAGTACTTCAGTACTTCGACGTCCCGGCGCGCACCGCGGTGCAGCCCGACGCCGGCCGAGTGGAGGCCGCGCGGGATGCGATCTGGTCGGCGCAACGGCCGCTCGTCATCAGCGGCCGCGGCGCTCGCGGCTACGGTGCCGAACTGGTGCGCTTCCTCGACGCGAAGGGCGCGCTCTATTTGGAAACCGGCGAAACGCGCGGGCTCGTTCCCGACACGCATCCCGCGGTCGTCTCGGCCGTGCGCGGCGCGGTCATTGGTGACGCGGATCTGGTGTTGACGCTGGGCCGGCGGCTGGATTTTCAGCTTGCCTACGGCTCACCGGCAGTCTACGGCAACGCGGCATTCGTGCGCATCGCCGACGTCGCATCGGAGTTGCGCGACAACCGGCCGGGCGAGGTCGGGCTGTACGCGAGCGTCGGCCCCGCCCTCGACGCCATCGTCGCCGCAGCCGGCGGCCGCCCACCCGCAACCGACCGCGCGTGGGCGAAAAAACATCGCACGACGCATGAAGAGCGCGCCGCCAAATTCGGCCAGACGCTGCGCCAAGCGCCGAATGGCAGCGACGGCCGGATGCATCCGAACCGTCTGCTCGGCGCGCTGCGCGATGCGCTGCCGAGCAATGCGATCGCCGTCGTCGACGGCGGCGACTTCCTGAGCTTCGCGCNNTCGGCATCGGCGCGGCACTCGCGGTTCCTGAACGCCCCGTCGCGGTCCTCACCGGTGACGGCGCATTCGGTTTCAACGCCATGGAAATCGATACGGCCGTTCGGCACAACGTGCCGATCCTCGTCGTCGTCGCCAACAACGGATCGTGGGCCATCGAAGTTCGCGACCAGCGCGAAAGCCATGGCCAAATCGTCGGAACCGAACTGCGCTTTTCGGATTATGCGATGATGGCGCGCGGCTTGGGCATGCACGCGCAACGGGTCGAGCGCTCAGAAGATCTTCCCGCGGCGATCGCCCAGGCGATGGCCAACCGTCCCGCCCTGCTCGACGTCGTCGTCACACCCGATGCCGTTTCGGCCGACGGCAAGAGCGGGCTTGCGTGGGTGCCCGATTTGCAGCCGCTCGCGGCCTGGGATTCGGCCGAACGCACCTTTCGCGACATCGAAAACGATCGACTCGTTTTGGCTCCCTAAAACTCGTTTTGGCTCACGAACGGTTCGTTGTCCGTTCAAAACCGTCTTGATGTAAAAACGGAGGAGTACATTTGCATACAAACGATGATCTCGAATCGCGCGGACCGGCGATGAGCGATAACTGCTCCTGCAATCGCCGCGCGGCCATCGCGACGCTGGCCGGCACCGGCATGGCGCTGCTCGGCGGCGAGACCGCGGAGATGCCCGGCATGTATGCAGAAGACGATCTTGATGTCGTTGGCTTCGTCACGGGCGTGGTCGACCGCACGAAGCTCATCACCGGCGCAGACATTG
>PLAE01000115.1 GCA_003134035.1 Candidatus Velthaea versatilis | reverse complement strand
AAGACCGTTCAGCGCTACATGCATGAAATGGGTATTGTGGCCGTTTTCCCAGGACCCAATCTGAGCCGCCGAGCCTTGCAGCATCGGGTTTATCCGTACTTGCTGCGCAACGTCACGGCTGCACATCCCAACCACATCTGGGGAATTGACATCACTTACATTCGTCTACGTGAAAGCTGGATGTATTTAGTCGCGATCATCGACTGGTTCTCACGATACGTGGTTAGCTGGGAGCTCGACGACACGCTCGAAATGGAGTTCGTTCTCAGCGCGGTTGATCGCGCCCTCGGAATTGCAAAGCCGTTAATTTGGAACAGCGATCAAGGCAGTCACTTCACGAGTCCGCTTTACATCGATCGTCTGAAACCGCTCGGGATCGAAATCAGCATGGACGGACGCGGTCGGGCGTTGGACGACATCTTTACCGAACGTCTATGGCGCAGCGTTAAGTACGAGGAGGTGTATCTGAACGAATATGCGTCGCCACGCGACGCCCTTAGTGGAATCTCACGCTACTTTGCGTTCTACAATGCCGAACGTCCGCATCAATCGCTGGCATACCAGACGCCGGCTAAACTCTACGCTGCTTAGCCGTGGGCATCGCCGAGTTATCCACAGTCTCCACACTTTCCACAGCGCGGCTGCTACGACGATTTAAAAGAACAACGAAAGGAGTACCCTTCCACCTTAAAGTCTCCGAAAAAATGTCTTGACAATGGGGTCCACTTTAAGGTTTCGAACGGCCGGATCATCGTCGGCAACAACGATACGCATGTGTTACAGCTTCCTTCGACGGCAAAATACACAACAGTGAGCAAACCTCACCGCGTCGGAACGAGCGTGAACCTTACACGCTTTGGGCGACATTCCTATGCCGGTTAAACCCGATGAGTGTGATCACAATTTGTTCCTAATGTGTGCGGAAGCCGAGATGTCGCGTGAAGCTGCTTCGGCGCACGCGTGCCGACGCGAAAAATGTCCACAGCCAGACCATATCGCGCGAGTAGAATTGAGGCACGGACGCTCGGTGCTGGAGGTGTGATGACGAATCTGACTGCGCGCGTGAGACCGTCGGCGGCGCTCGGTACACTGCTGCTCTTGATATCGGGCGCATTGCTCGCCGGCGACGTTGCGATAACGCGTATACTTGCAACCGAGGAACCGTCGCTTGCGGAGAACGGTGCGGCGACGAGCGGGAGTTATGACACGGTAAGTCCGCAATCGCCGTGCGCGATAAACCACACTTGCGAAAATGTCGTCGCTCATTCTCATGATTTGGCGCACACCTCATCGCCCGCGCATGCAACAGCGTCGCAGTCCCTGAACTCGCAGTCGCTGAATGCGCGCGCGATGCCGCACGCGTTAAAAGTTCGCCTCCCGATCCTGGGGGGAGCTCCGTTCATTACGGCGGCGCGATATTCAGTGCTCGCATCCCTTCCGGAAAAAATGCAGTCGGCGAACGCGGAGAACGCGCACGATGCGTCGCGAGACTACCGGTTCGGCTCGTCCGTGTCGTCACCGGCGCGCACCGCACTGGTGAGCGACGCTCCGGTTGCGGTCCGTGAGGTCGCGCGGCAGCCCGAGCCGGCACCGCGTCAATCTTCGCCGAATTCGGCGATGCATTCGCCCGTGCAGAGGTCGGCGGAGCAACGCGCCCGCCTCGCGGTCATTCAAATGGTGAAAGCGCAGACGCCCGGCATCCAGTGGATATCCGCCGGTGCTCATAAGAAGGGCCGCGACCGGCTGATCGTGCGGGTGGTCGCGCACACCAAAACCGCGACGTTTTACGAGTACGACGTGCTGCGCTGCAATGGCATCGGCTTCGCGGTCGAGCAACGCAAATTCCGCACGGTCAATCGCGCCCACGCAACGACCGCCGTGCGCGAACCGGGCCCGTGACCGATGTACCCCTGATCCTGCGAATCGTTAGTTCGTGCGCCGTCGTCGGACTCGTGCTGTATGGTTTTGTCGCCGTCTCACGGCATCGATTGAGCACCAAACGTGCCCGCCCCGGCCGGCTCGTCAGCGTCATCGAGACGACGCCGCTGGCGCAAAACGCATCGATATACGTCGTCAGAGTCGGCGAGCGATATCACGTCGTCGGCCACGCTGCCGGAGGATTGTCGCTGCTCACGGAGATCGAGGCGCCGATCGTCGAACGCTGCGCGACCGCGCGAAAGTTCGCCATGCCGCACCCGATGCGACCGAGATGGAACAATGCGCGAACGCGGGCCGAACAGCCTCCGGCGACCGACGACGCGCCGGCGTAGTGAGGGCGGAGGTTCGGGGTCGAACGCGCGGAACCCGCTAGCAGCCGATGCTCCACACCGAGCGCAAAGTCCGCATCCATCTCTTCGGCCGGCCGCACCTCACCGAAGATGAGGCGCCGCTAAAATTCAAGGCGCCCGCGCGCGCGCTCTCACTCCTGACGTACCTGCTCGTGAACGGCCCGGCACCGCTCACCCGCGACGCCGTCGCCTTCGCGCTGTGGCCCGACGACATCGAAGCCGACGCGCGGGCGAACTTGCGCCGCCACCTCTTCTACCTCACCAACGACGTGCTGCCGCCGGCTGCGCCGAAAACGCCGTGGATCTTGGCCGACAAACGCACCATCGGTTGGAACCCCGCCGCGCCCGCCGGCTGTGACGTGCGCGAGTTCGAGCGACTCGCGGCCGACCCAAGCTCCGCCGCCGAGGCGGCCGCGCTGTACCGCGGCGACTTGCTCGAGGGGTTCGAGGACGAGTGGATCGAGGCGCCGCGGGAACGCCTGCGCGAACGGCAAGTGCGCCTCTTGCTCGACCTTATCGCCGGCAGCCGCGCGAGCGGCGCGCACGCGGCCGGGATCGACTACGCGCGCGGGCTGCTCGCGATCGATCCGTGGCGCGAAGACGGAATTCGCGCGCTCATCGAATTGCGCAACGCGACCGGCGACCGCGCCGGCGCACTCGCGACCTACCGCGATTTCGTCAAGCGGCTCGAAGCGGAAATGGGCGTCGCGCCGATGGCCCAAACAACGGCCGTCTACGAGCGCGTCGCCGCGGCCACCGGCCCCGCGATCTCGTCCGCGGTGCCCGCGACGCCGGATACACCGGGCCCCGACGGAGAAGCGCGGGAGCCGGGTTTCACGCCCAGTCCATTTTGGCACGCGCCGCAGTCGATCAGCAACGCCGAAGCCGTGCGGCCCGTGCCCAGCTTCACCGGCCGCGACGCCGAACTCGCGCTGCTCGATGCGGCGCTGTGGGAAGGCGGCGGGCAGGCGGCGATCCATGGACTGGGCGGCGTCGGGAAGTCGGCGCTGGCGCGCGAATATGCTCGGCGCAACCGGGAGCGCTATGCGGCCGTGTGGTGGCTCAACGCCGAAACCGAAGCCGGCATCATCGACGGCCTCGTGCGGCTCGGCTCCGAATTCGTGCCGGGTCTGGCGAAGCTCGACGATCGCCGCAGCGCCGCCGAACACGTCGCTGCCAACGTCTTGAGCGGGCTCACGAAGCCGGTGCTGCTCGTGTTCGACAATCTCGATGACGAGCGGCAGCTGCGCACCTGGTCGCCGCGCACCGCCGCGCATATCATGGTAACCGCCCGGCACGCCGTGCTCGGCGGCGACATCGTCCCGATCCGGCTGCTGGCATGGGCTCCCGACGACACGATCGCTTATTTGCGGCGCGAAATCGGGCGCGCCGATCTGACCGACGACGACGCGCTGCTGCTCGCGCAAACGCTCGGTTTTCTACCGCTCGCGCTGGCCCACGCGGCGGCCTATCTCAAGGGGACCGTCAATGTCAGTGCCCAGCGCTACCTCGAGCGGATCAACGATCATCTGGCGCGGACGCCGCGCGGCGCGGACTACGATCGCGCCGTGTACGCGACGTTTCGCGAGGCGATCGCCCGTGCCGAAGAGGAGGCGCCCGGAGCCGCCGCGCTACTCGGCCTCGCCGCCTGCTATGCGCCGGACGCGCTGCCCGAGGAGGTATTTCGTCAAGATGCCGGCGTGTACGCCGCGCTCACGCCCGCGATCGCCGAGAGCGCGCGCCCGCCGCGCGACCTGCGCGCGGCGGTCGCCGACGGCATCGACATGGAAGACGCCTTGGGAGCGCTGCACCGTTTCTCGCTGCTGACCTTCGCGCTCGAAACGCGCAGCTACACCATGCATCGGCTCGTAGCGCAAGCCGCACGCTTGATGCTGGGCGCCGATGACACGGCGTGGCCGGCCACGGCCGTCGCGGTGGCCGACGCGGCGTTTCCGGACCTCGAATTCGCGCTTTGGCCGCGCTGCGAGCGGCTCGTCCCGCACGCCCGCACGGCACTCGACGCCATGCCCGAAACGACGTGCTTCGCCCCGGCGGCGCGCTTGGCGCTGCGTTGCGGACAATATCTGCGCAAGCGCGCCGCGTTCGCCGACGCCGAAGCGCTGCTGCGCCGCGCGCTCGCGATCGCCGAAATCGGCAACACCACGGGCGGTTACCTCGACATTGCCGAGCACGTTGAAGCGCTTGCGGCGCTGCTGCGCGACACCAACCGGTCAGCGCAAGCTGAACCTCTGCACCGCCGCGCGATCGCCTTGACGCAAGCCGCGCACGGACCCGATCATCCGCGTGTCGCCGCGGCGCTCAACGACTTGGCCATCCTGCTCCACTATTCGAACCGGCTGGCCGAAGCCGAACTGCTGTACCGGCGCGCACTCGCCATCGACGAAGCAGCGTTCGGCAGCGATCATCCGCGCGTGGCACTGCGGCTGCACAACTTGGCGCTGCTGCTGCACGAGACGAATCGCTTGACCGAGGCCGAACCGCTGCTCGAACGCGCGCTGCAGATCGACGAACGCGCCGCGGGGCCCGATCATCCCGACGTCGCCAGCGATCTCGGCAGTCTGGGCTGGCTCATCTTGGGCGCCGGTCGCATCGCCGCCGCCGAAC
Organism: Candidatus Velthaea versatilis; assembly: GCA_003134035.1. GTDB lineage: Bacteria > Vulcanimicrobiota > Vulcanimicrobiia > Vulcanimicrobiales > Vulcanimicrobiaceae > Velthaea > Velthaea versatilis. The sequence goes on along the minus strand of PLAE01000115.1, from coordinate 16,599 downwards.
CGCTGCTGCGCCGCGCCATGGCGATCCGCGCAGCCGCGTACGGTTTGCAGCATCCGAGTTTCTCGCACGCGCTCAGCGACGTCGCGGTCCTGCTGCACGACGCCGGTCGCTTCGGCGAAGCCGAGCCACTTTATCGCCAAGCGCTCGCGATTTACGAGACCAGTTACGGCGCCCAGCATCCCGTCGTCGCCGCCTGTCTCAACAACGTCGCCGAACTGCTCGCCGACGACGGCCGTTTCGACGCCGCCCAAACGTTGTACGAGCGCGCCCTCGCAAGCGACGAAGCGACGTACGGGCCGCATCACGCCAACGTCGCGCGCGATCTCAACAACTTGGCGGGACTCATCGCACTGCGCGGACACACCGCGGAAGCACAGCCCTTGCTCGATCGCGCGGCGGCGATCGTGACGGCAAGCTACGAGTCGGATCATCCGCGCGTGCAAACGGTGCGCGCGAACGCGGAACTGCTCGCCCAAACCCGCTCGGCGGCCGACCTAGCCGCAGCCTGGCGGAACATTCGGCGCTCGCCCTCGCGCGGGCTGCGCTAAAACGCGGCGCGGCATCGAGACCGCGCGCCCAAGCTCGGCGAGCCGCCCGCTTCCCGCGAGCATCGCCGCGCGAAGCATGTGCGCGCTTCGGCGTCGAGTGCCGCGTCCGGACGATTCGAGCGCGCCATGGGTCGCCAGTCGTCGCATGTCGGCAAAAGACTAGAGGAGGCCGCCTCACCTTGATATGACTTTTTACTACAGGAGGCTTGGCAACCCCTTGTTTAAGCTGCTTGAATGCAGTTTACCGCTCGACTCGCTTTTGGCGCGGTCGCTTTTATTTTTGCCCTCACGAGTTGCTCGAGCGATAGTCTTCACGTCGATCCTGCACGATCTCAAGTCAGCAGCGGCGCTATCGGGAGTGCTACGCCCCCCGGTCAGGTTCGAAAGACCGATGCCGTTGGCGCGGCCGACCTGACCAGCTCTCAATTCACCAAGAATTGCGGAAATGCCACGGCCGTCTCTATTTTTGATGCAGCCAAGATGAACAATGGGACGTATGGCGAGAATTATCTTTTGGCGGTGAGCGATCCGGACATTGTCCTCATCGGCAATCAGTGGTGGATGATTTTTGCGTCGGGTCCAGCCATTCCACGAGCCCTCGCGCCGGTTGCGGCATACCTCCCGCCCGGTGCCTCACTCTCGACCAGCACGACGTATCCGTCGGATCCCAATGGGTGGCATCTGGTTGGAGCGAATTCCGCCGGCACCGGAACGGTTCCACCGATCTCTTCGTCGGCCAGCAGTTGGGATGCCGTCGCCGCCGAGACTCCCTCGGCAACCGTTGGGCCCAATGGTCCGATGATTTATTACTCGGGCCACAATACTGGTCAGACGAATTTCGAGATCGGCCTCATCGAGGGTTTTAATACCAGCACCGGAACGGCGCCCACGACATTGTCGACTCCGGTTATGGTCGCTCAGCAGCCTTGGGAGTTCAGTAGTGGTCTGGGCGCTATTTTGGAGCAGTCCATTCGTTGGGAGCCGCAGCTCAACGAATATCTCATGTATTACACCGCCGGTGCGTGGTGGGCGAGCCCGCCCGACAACACGCTGGCCCAAGCCACGAGCACCGACGGCATCAACTGGACGAACCGTACCAAGCTCGACTTCCCCGTCAGCTATTACAACCAGGACTTTGTCTACAATACGAATCGCAGCCGTTACGAGATGGTGATCTCGAATGATCCCACCGGAGCGGGCGGCGCCAATCCGCGCAACCTCGTGTGGCGGGAAGCAGCCACGCCGGCCGTCACGATGGCAAATTGGGTGAATGAAACCACGTTGCTGCAGTACAACGCGCCCAACGCCGCTAGTTGGTACAATAGCGGCGCCCTCTCGCCCGCGGTAAAATACGGCAACCTCCCCGGCGAGACAAACCGCATCTACGTCTTTTTCCACGCGTATTCGCAGGCGGGCGACATGACCATTGGACGCTTCTACTGCGATCCTGTCGGAGTGCCCGCCGTCCAGCCCCAGACCATCACGTTCAATCCGATCCCCGCTCAAGGCGTGGGAACGACGCTAACCGTATCCGCCACGGCCAGTTCCGGCCTGCCCGTCGCGTTTTCGGTCGTCCCGAATGGGAATTGCAGCGTTTCGGGCAGCATCGTTCGGTTCCTCAATACCGGCAATTGCGGCGTGATCGCGAATCAGGCCGGCAACGGTACCTATTCGGCGGCTCCCGCCGTCGGACAGATCATCGTCGTCACGAACGCTCCGCCGAAGCCGACCGCGCAAACGATCACGTTCGGCCCAATTAGCGCCCAGCGCCTGGGCACGAGGGTGACCGTGAGCGCAACCGCAAGCTCGGGACTTCCGGTCAGCTTCGTCCTTGTCCCGAACGGCAATTGCAGCATCTCGGGCAACGTCGTAACTCTGCTAAATCGAGGCAATTGCGGCGTGATCGCGACCCAGGCCGGCAACGGTACCTACGCGGCTGCGCCGGCGGTGGGACAGATCATCGTCGTGAATTAACGGCCGTTGGTCTGAGGGCCATTCCTGTGCGGGATGGCCTTCGGATTCGGATAGGTTGCCGCCCGGGCGGCGGGTTTCGGGGTCCCGCCGCCGTAGCAAGGGAATTCCAAACGGATGCAAGGGTACTGGTGCGACCATGGCGCTCGACCGGCGATTTGCCTTTTTACTGTGGCTCGCGAAGACGACGGGCCACGCGTTCGAGCCGACCGCCAGCGTCGCGGCGATGCGGACGGCGTTCGTCGAAACCAATGCGCGATTCGGCTTTCCGGATCCGGGCGGCATCGATGCCCGCGACCTGACGATTCCGGCCAGCGACGGCGCGACGATTGAGGCGCGGCTCTACCGGCGCAGCGATGCCGCCGGTGAAACGCTGCCGGTGCTGCTCTACTTCCACGGCGGCGGCTGGGTCATCGGCAATGTCGCCGGTTACGATTCGCTCACCCGCTATATCGCCCACCGCGGCCGGATGGCGGTGATCTCCGTCGAATATCGGCTCGCGCCCGAACACCGCTTTCCGCGCGGCCACGAAGACGCGTTCGACGCGTTCGCGTGGCTGCAGACCCATGCCGCGGAGCTGAAGCTCGACCCGGCGCGCATCGCGGTCGGCGGCGACAGCGCCGGCGGCGGTCTTTCGGCGACCATCGCGAGCTACGCCGAATCGCGCGGCCTCGCGCGGCCGGTGTTTGCGTTTCTCATCTACCCCGCGGTCGACGCGACGGGGCGCTTTCCATCGCGCACGCACGTCGACGGCAATCTGCCGCTGACGCCGGCGGGAGTCCAGTGGTTCATGCGCTACGCGCTAAACGATCCGCGCGAGGTGCACGACCCCTTGTTCGTGCCGCTTGACGCGCCGCATCCCGAGCGCCATCCGCCGACGTATGTGCTGGCCGCGCAGTACGATCCGCTCGTCGACGAGGGCCGCGCATATTTCGAGCGCTTGCGCGACGCCGGCGTGCCCGCGGCCTACGATCTGCGCCCGACGTTGCCGCACGCGTTCGCCAACATCGCGCACCTCGTTCCCGAAGCCAAGCGCGCGCTCGACGCCGGCATCGACGCGACGGCCGTCGCGCTGGGAACGCGGTCGCCGCAAGTCGCCGTGCTGACCGGGGCGGCGTCGGGTATCGGTCGCGCCCTCGCGGTCGAGCTCGCGAAGCAAGGGTACGCGCTCGCGCTCGCGGACCGCGACCCAGCCGGTCTGGACGAAACGGCACGCCTCGTGCGCGACCGCACGACGGCCAGCGTCTACGTGCTCGATGTCGCGGACCGCACGGCGGTCGACGCCTTCGCGTTGTTCGTGCTCGAGCGCCACGGGCGCGTCGACGTGCTGATCAACAACGCCGGCGTCGCGCTCGCCGGCAGCGTCAGCGAAACGACCGTCGATGAGATCAAGTGGCTGATCGATATCAACTTCTGGGGGACGGTCCACGGCGTCAAGGCGTTCTTGCCGGCGCTCGAGCGGTCGCCGAACGCGACCATCGTCAACGTATCGAGCGTGCTCGGCCTGGTGGGATTGCCCGGCCAAGCCGCCTATGCGGCGAGCAAATTCGCTGTGCGCGGCTTCAGCGAGGCGTTGCGCGAAGAGCTGCGCGGCCGCGTCCACGTCCTCACCGTGCATCCGGGCGGCGTGAAGACCAACATCGCGCGCGGGTCGCGTATCGCCGCCGCCGCCGATGCCGACGAAATGCGGCGCCGGATCGAAGCCTTCGATCGAACCAACCTCACCCAGCCGCCCGAACGCGCCGCGCAGCTTATCGTGCGCGGCATCGAACGCAAGAGCGATCGGGTGCTCATCGGCGTCGATGCGCTGCGCATCGATGCGCTCGCGCGCATCCTGGGTCCGCACGCGGCCCAGTTCATCACCCAGCAATCGACGCGCCGGATGCAGGCCGCGGGACGCACCACGGTTCGACATCAGGGAAGCGGCGAATACCTCGAAGCGGCCCGTCGCGCCCCGGATGGCACCGAGGCTGCTGCGGTTCGATGAACCTCGACGCCGAGGTCATCATCGTCGGTGCCGGCTTCGGCGGCCTGGGCATGGCGATGCAGCTCAAGAAGAAGAACACCTCGTTCATCATCCTCGAACGCGCCGCGGACCTCGGCGGCACCTGGCGCGACAACGTCTATCCCGGTTGTGCGTGCGATATCCCCGCGATGCTCTATTCGTTTTCGTTCGCCGAAAGCACGAACTGGTCACGCATCTATCCGCAGCAGCCCGAGATCTTGGCCTATCTCAAGCGAACCGCGAAGCAGCGCCGGATCGACGAGCACGTCCGCTTCAAGAGCGAACTTGCCGAGGCGCGCTTTGAAGAGCCGAGCGGCACTTGGTTAGTCACGCTCACGAGCGGTGAAGTCTTGCGCAGCCGGGTCGTCGTCGCCGCGTTAGGCCCGCTGAACAAACCGAGTTTCGGCAACATTCCGGGACGCGAAACCTTTGCGGGGCGGGCTTTTCACTCCTCACAGTGGGATTACTCGGTCGATCTGCGCGGCAAGAATGTCGCCGTCATCGGCACCGGCGCGAGCGCGGTGCAATTCGTGCCCGAAATCGCGCCGCAGGTCGGCCGGCTGACGCTTTTCCAGCGGACTGCGCCGTGGGTCATGCCGCGCGGCGACGCGCGGGTGAGCTGGGTGCGACAGCTCGCGCGGCGGTCGATTCCGCTTTACGCATGGCTGATCCGCAAAACGATTTATTGGCTGCTCGAGGTGCGCGCCGCGGGTTTTGTCCTTAAACCCAAACTGCTCGAATCGGGCGAACGCCTGATGCTCGCGTTCATCGATCGGTCGATTCCCGATCCCGTGCTGCGCGCGAAGGTCACCCCGGCGTACCGCGCGGGCTGCAAACGCATTCTGCTCTCGGACGACTATTATCCGGCATTGCAGCGTCCCAATGTCGAAGTCATCGCGCACAGCGTGGCGGAGATTCGGCCGCATTCGGTGATCGCCGCCGACGGCCGCGAGGTCGCCGCCGACGCGATTGTTTTCGGCACCGGCTTCCGGGCCACCGAAGGAGTCCTTCCGCTGCGCATCTTCGGCGCGGGCGGTCTCGAACTCGCGCATGCCTGGCGCGAAGGGATGCGCGCCTATCTCGGCACGAGCATAGCGGGCTTTCCCAATCTTTTCCTCGTGATCGGACCCAACACCGGGCTCGGCCACAACTCGATGATCTTCATGATGGAAGCGCAATACCGGTACATTCTGGGCGCGATCGCGCACCTCAAACGGATGAATGCGCGCGCCCTCGACGTCAAGCCCGGCGTGATGCACGCGTTCAACGACGACCTGCAGCGGCGCATGCGCGGCACCGTCTGGGCCACGGGCTGCTCGAGCTGGTACCAAGACGCAACGGGCAAAAACGTCGCGCTCTGGCCCGGCTTCACGTTCGCCTACCGGCAGCGAACCGGGCGTTTCGATCCTAGCCGTTACCTGACGGTGTAGCCGGGCCGCTTTTCAGGCGGACTGCGGCCGCAGTTCGCGTTCGTCGCGCGCCGGCGTGGCCTTGGGCAGCGCCACTTTGGCCCGCTCCGAGAACGTCGCGTCTTCAAAGTATTTCATCTTGCGGCCGTAGATCGGGGCATGGCCGGCGACGAAGACCAATGCGTCGTCGGGCGGCAAACGGCGCGCTTCATCGGGAGTCAGCAGCGGGCGTTCGGTCTCAGCGACGCTGATCTGCACGTTGCCGCGGAAACCCATCCGGCCCCCGGAGTAGCTGCGCTGCTCGGTGCGCACCGTCGCCTGCCCAGCCAGCTTCGAGAGCAGTTCCATGGTCTCGAGTTTGTTCGGCGCATACGCCACTTGCACGTGACAATTGGCCATGATCGTTTCGGTCGAGTTGGGGCCGCCGTATGCGGCTTGCAGCTGCGCGACGTCTTGCGTGATGAGGTAGCTCTTGATGCCGTAGCCGGCCATGTACGCCAGCGCCGATTGCAAAATCTCGAGTTTGCCCAACGACGGCAGCTCGTCGATCATCAGCAGCAGTTTGTGTTTGTAGTTGGCGACGCTGCGACCGCCCTCGAATTTCATTTCCGCGGTGAGGGCGCGCAGGATCTGATTGAAAATCAACCGAGTGAGCGGTTTGAGGCGGTCCATATCCGAAGGTGGGATCACCAGGTACAGGCTGAGCGGACGTTCGTCGTGCATCAGATCGCGCACGGTGAAATCGCTCCCGGCGACGTTGTCGGCGACGATCGGATCGCGGAAGAGCGTCAGGAAGCGGATCGCCGTCGACAGGATGCTGCCGCCTTCTTCGGCACTCTTGTTGAGCATGTCGCGCGCTGCCGCGGCCACGACCGGGTGCGTCGGTGTCGGCGCTCCGGAAGGATCGAGCCAACCGCAGGTCCCGTCCGGATCGTGCTGCGTGTTGAGCATGTATTCGAACATTTGCGCGGTCGACTCGAAGAGCGGACTCGAAATGAGGCTCGCCACGCCGCCCAGCGACGGATCGTTTTCGGCATACAGCACGTGCAGCACGATGCCGGTCAACATCGCCGACGCGCTCACGATCCAGTGCGCATCGTCCCCCTCGACACCTTTACCGTCGGGGTCGCACAGCATGTTGACGATGTTTTGCACGTCCTGCACTTCGTACGGCGTGCGCAGGCGGACTTCCATGAGCGGGTTGAAGCGGGCCGACGAGCCATCAATCGAAGTCGCCTCGAATTTGAGGATGCGGCTGTTGAGGTCACGTGCGCGCCAGCCCGCGGTGAGCGCGTAATTCTCACCCTTGATGTCGTGGACGACGCACGAGTGCGGCCACGACAGCAGGGTCGGCAGCACGAGGCCGACGCCTTTGCCCGAGCGGGTCGGCGCGAAAGCCAGCACGTGAGCCGGGCCGTCGTCGCGCAGGTAGTGAACCGTGCCTTTGGGATCCTGCCATGCGCCGACGTAGACGCCGTCGGCCTTGCCCATCAGGCCGGTGGCCTCGATCTCTTTGCGGGTCGCCCAATGCGCCGAGCCGTGGGCGTCGGTGCCGCGTTTGACCTGCGCGGAGAACCGCGCCCCGACGATCGCCGCCGCAAGCAGCGCGCTGAGTGAACCAAGGCCGGCGATCTGCCAGAAATGCGCGAGCACGTCGCGCACGCGCGGATCGGCGACGCGCGCAAAGCGCTGCTCCCACATGAGCCCCTGCCACGGCGCGTAGACGTGCGCGAGGATCGGCGTGCCGAGCGCGCGCTGAAATCCGAACCGGTAGGCGGCGTATTCGGTAGCCAGCCACAACGCGATGAGCGCGAGCATCACCAGCAAACCAGCCGCGCGCAACCAGCCGTTGATCGGATCGGCCTGGCTGTAGGTGCGGCTTGCATACGTCGTCTTTTTCATGCTGATCTTCCTCGGAGATAGGGCGTTCAAAACAAGCGCTGTTTTTCGTGTTTCGTCGAGCGGACCGCGTCGATTGGGCAACTTCGCCGCGACCCGCTCGCGCGCGTTACTTGCGGTGATCGAGGGCTTTCGAGCCCGTCTGGTTGACGGCTGAATACTTGCCGGGCGGATTCGGGGAGACCGGCATCCCATTCTTGGCAGCGATATCGGTCATTCTGCCGTACGGGCTTTCCGCTTTCGCGGGCGTCGCGTTCTTGACGTCCGTCATTTTACCGTAGGGATTTTCTGTCTGACGCGCACCGTTGTTCATGATTGCGGCGGACAGTTTGCCGTACGGGTTTTCGCCTTTCCCCGGAGCGCTGCGTTGCACGTTCGGCGGCGGCTGCGGCAGCGACGGAGCGTTGGGCCTTACGCCCGGAGCCGCGTTCTGCGCAAGGTGCGGAGCCGGGTTCCCACCCTGCGAGCGGGCCTCGGCGAGGAACTTCTCGATTTGCGCCTTATCCGGAATCTTCGCCATGTACGGCTTCGCCTTGGGAAAGCTCAGCGGCAGTCCGTCGACCTGAGAATTGCCTACCCCGGAGAACTGCGGCCGTGACGGAACCGCCGGCCGCTGTTGCGCTGGTGCGGGGATCGTCGCACCGTTCTGAACGGGATTGTTTGCGTAGATCGCCCGCGAAGCGTTGGCGTATTGCGGAGGTTGCGGAGCAGTCGGGCGCTGCGCGGGCGGTAGGATCGTCGGGGTCTGCACGGGATTATTTGCGTAGACGGCGCGCGGCGCGGCGGGGCGCTGCGGCGGTGTGAGGTCGGGGCGCGGCGGGAGCGGCGGGGCGACAGCGCGCTGCTGCGACACCGGGTTGTTGGCATAAACCGCCGTCTGCGGCGGATTGGGGTTTGCCGGCGGCGGAACGGCTTGCGGGAACGGCCCATAATTGCCGGTCCCATTCGCGCGCGGCGCTTGAAGGTTCTGAGGATGGGTGGGTATAGCTGGTGCCGGACGTGCTGCGGGTGTCGCGGGTTGGGGGCGGCCACCGAGCTCAGCCTTAACGCCGGGTCGTGAATTGTACATGGGGATCTGCCTTTCTCATAAATACTAAATACATTGAACTGAGGTGCCACGGCGCCGAAACGCCGATGTCAAATCGATTGACGGCGGCGCGCGCAACGCTGCCCAGTTGGCTACGTCACTTCGCAGTGCGGCAATCGCGTGCGTCGAAGTTGGGATGTCCGATGCCCTTGCGCGGCCGCTGCGGCGAACGAGACAACGCGCGGCAGCTGCCGGGTGTGGGTGAGTCGAACATGCTGGACCTTTCGTGAGCGGTTCGATCCGCGGTACGTGACCTATCGTGTACGAAGGGAATACGGCTGCCGCGACGATACGGCTCAGTTATCCGGCTCACGGTCCTTGACTGCGAAGCGCTGCTACACGCGCCGTCCACGATACGTCTTTTCCGCACCGCGCAAGGGTCAGCTGTATCAGCTCGTCTGCGCCGTACAAGGCGCCCGACGGATCGACTCCGATTGCGTCTCCGCGTCGTACGAGCGATGCTGCGATCGCTGTCGCTAAGACATCCGCACGCCGCATGTCGAGCACGAACTCATCGGATTTACTATCGTTTGCCGAGTTGCCGAACGCGATGACGATCGCACTCTGCGGTACGCCGCCCAAGAGCGCAGCGACGTCTTCACGCGCCGCGGCGAGACGCTTTGCGTTGCCGGCAGTCAAGTCGAGAAACGAAACCTCGAAGACAACCTTGGGATACGACAGGACCGCCAGCCGCTGCAGCGCACCGGGCTCCGCCCGTTCATCATCGGAATACAGCCTGCCCTGCGCGGGGATGATCGGATCGCCCGTAAGGTGCCGCGTATTCGAGAACGCGTCGAGTGCGCGATTGATGAACGCGGCGGCAAAATCCGCTCGCCAGGCTCGTCGCGATACGACCGTCAACTCGTCGCACACACCGCCACGATCCGAAAGCCACATCGTTTGTGCCGGCCACGTGCGCTGCGCGGCGGCCGCAGCGACGCTGAACGCCGCCGCGCGGGGCTCATCTCGAAGCGCCAAATCGTATAATTCTTGGGCCCCCAGAACCGCTCCCGTATCGTCGAAAGCGACCGCTTCTCCGGCCGACGCAATGAATGCCGCACCGAAAGTCAGCGCGCGCTCGGCCTCCAGCGCCGCGTCGGGGAGATTTGAGCCGACAAGAACTTCAAGACGCAGCGCCCCCGCAACCGGTTCGGATACGAGCCCGGTCAGATCCGGCAGCCCCGCGGAATCGCAGGTAGAGATCAAGAGCTGAGCTCCGAGCGGAAACGTCAGGAGCGAGCAATCCGTGCCGTCGGTAAAAGTCGCGGCGCAGCGTTCGGCGATCGCGCCGACGGCCGATGCAATCTCTTGCGCGCCCAATTCCTGCGTTCGCAGAACGGTCAGGCCCGAGCGAACGGCGGGATCGCTGTTCTGAACAACTGTGGCCAAGCGATTGTTCGCCGTCGCTTCAATCGTGAGGGTTCCCGCGCGGCGCCCGATGCGGACTTGATCTCCGAGCACAAACCCCGGCTCCCCTAGTTCGGATTGGCCGTACGCTACCCAGTGCTGCTGTCCGACATACTGTTCGATTCGCTCCGCGTCGACATACGTAATCGTGCCGGTGCGTGTGCTTTTGCCGTCCCAAACGAGCGCGTTCTCATGCCGGATGCCGTAGCCGAACATGCGGCTCTCCGGCGTGTCGAAAAGCGGGGCGACCGGCACGGCAAGTGCGGCTTCGCCATCGCCGGCGTTGCACGCGGCGGCGAGCGTGGTTGCCGCCAGCGCGCGTTCGCCGGCTGCGCGGGCCGAATCGCGCAATGTGCGCAGACAGCGCTTGATCGTCGTTTCGCGATTCGCGTTCATCGCGTTCACCGTAGTTTGCGCGCGCGCTTGCGCGCGCGGTCAGAGCGCTCATGCTCGCAACTATCGATCCCGAAGCCGGCGTGCGCTTTGGCCGCGGATTCTTCGAGCCATTCCAGCTCGTCGCGCATGACGTTGCGCAGTTGCGCCAACTGCCGCCCATCGGCGTCGCGAATCCGCGGCTGCGCGCTTTCGTCGCTGGAAGCCGCGCTAGCGGGCGGCTTCTTTAGCAGGGATCCCAGCCAGTTCGTCACGTTACATCCTCCTCGCAGCAGCAGCGGCGGCGCTTAGCGGCTGCCGGAAGCCAGAGTATGGCGCAGGTGACCCAACGCCAGCCGCACGCGTGACTTGATCGTGCCGACGGGCTCGCCCAGTTCGTGCGCCGCGGCGGCGTACGTCTGGCCGGCAAAATAGACGGCTTGGATTGCCGTTCGCTGTTCGGCCGACAACTTCGCGAGCGCTGCGGCAACGGAGGCCGTGGATTCGTTCGCCACGGCTGCGTGTTCCGGTGAGGCACCCGGTGCGGGGGTAGCAGCAGCGTCGCTGATCGCGAGCGTGGCGCGGTCCGAACGCAGATGATCGATGGCGGCATTGCGCGCGACGGTCGTCAGCCAGGGCCGCAACCGAACCGCTTTGTCGACCAGCCGCTGGGCCCGCACCCAGAGCGCGGTGAACGTTTGCTGGGTGATGTCTTGCGCGGTCTCGGTGTTGCGGCAAACGTGCATCGCGACGCGCGTGACGGCGGCATGGTGGCGTGCGTACAGCTCTTCGTACGCGCTTTGATCGTCCCAGCGGGCGACTTCGGCGAGTAACCGCATGTCGTACGCTTCGTCGATGGTTTGCGGGACGCAGTAGCTTTGCTCCGGACGAACGCCGGCGGCGGCCGCCCGACGCGCGCGATCAGACCTGGGAACGTTGAGGAAAAGCGGTGAAAACATGACTGGGCCCTTTCGGCTTGACGATGATGGCTGCGCGTCGAGCGCATCGTCAGAATACCGGTTGAGGCGTCTGCGCAGCGTCCGCTTTGCATCGGACGGCGCTAACCGTCAGCGGAACGCGGCGCCAGGCGTTAGGAAGCGCAGGTTGCGTTGCCGATGCCGAAGATGAGGACCGGTTGGGCGATGCCCAAAATGCCGGCGTCGGGCACCGCGCCGTAGTAGCGCGAATCCCAGCTGCGCCCGACCGGAGCGTAGAGCCACACCCGGTGCGGCGCGATCGTATAGCTGCCGGCGGGAATGCGCTGCAGCGCGCGACCGGCGCAATCGTGCGCGAAGCGCCCGCTATTGGCCAGGAGCGTTCCGTTCACACGGATGCCGTCTTCGGAAACGTCGACGCGGTCGCCGGCGAACGCGGCGACGTGTTTGAGCAGCGGCTCCACGTTGCCCGGGCACCGCCCCGGGCCCAAATACCGGCGCGCCGTCGCGAAGGCGATCACACGGCTCGGCGGGCAGACCGCCACGACCGTCCCGCGGGCGACCGTGCGTCCTGCGAGGCGAGTCAGGCGATAGAGGCCCTCGGGCATGCTGGCGGTGTTGTTCACCCACAGATCAGCCACCCGAGCGGCGACGACAGCGAGGCCGCCGGCTACAACGAGCACGGCGGCGATGAGGGACAGACAGCGCAGACGCTGCAGGCGCCTCGCGGTTCTCGGCGACGCGACGGTCACGACTCGAAGCCCGCTGCCGCGACGACGCGGCGCGCATACTGCGGAGCCGCGAACATGCTGCCGCTATTATATGCGCTCAACGCGAACCGCAGTGCCAGCTGCCCGCCGCCGAACCGGCGGGCTGCCGCGAGGTAGGCGCGCTCGAGGATCGTCGCCCCTGCGCGCAGGTTGGTGCACGAGTCGAACAGCGCGGCCGGCGTCAGGCCAAGGCCCGGCAGATTCGCGCTATTGATCTGCGCGAGGCCAAGGTCCACGTTGTGGTGAGCGGCCAGCAACGCCGTCGCCGTAGCGACAGCGCCGGTGCGGGACGAAAACGTGTAGGAACGGCCGGCGGTGTTGTCGTGAATCGTCAACGGCCAGCCGCCGCTTTCGACGCTAACCACCGCTGCCAGCGTGCGCGGCGAGACGCCCGCTGCGCACGCTTGAAGGTTGATTGCCAAAGTAAGAACGGCCAGGATCGGCATCATTGCTTACTTCGTGTACGGGGCCGGCAACACCAAATCGCGATCGACGATGATGTTGAAGAGGTAACCGGGCCGGACTTCGATCGTGGGCTGCTGCTGCACGCCCTGCGAGGCTTGCTGCTGGACGGCTTGGCCGACATTGGTGCCGACTTGGCCGGCAACTTGGGACGCCACGCTGGGCATCTGGACCGCGGCTCCGAGCGGGGTGATCGCGGCAATCGCGGTGCGCGGCTGCAGCAGCGCGGTGCCGGCGCCGATCAAGCTGAAGAGGATCGCGTTGCGGAACAGTTTGCCGCTATGGTCGTCCACTTTGCCGGTGAAGCCCGAGTAGCCGGCGGTGTCGGTGCCTTGCATCCCGTCGATGTCGATGAAGCTCGTGTCGGGGAAGATGATCCGCTGCCACGCCACGAGCACGCGGCTCTGACCGTTGACCACCTGCGAGTCGTATTTGCCGGCGAGTTTGGAGCCGGCCGGGATGAGCAGATACTGCCCGGTCTTCGAGTCGTAGACGTTCTGACTGACCTGGCCGATCATCTGGCCCGGCAGATCGGAGTTGATGCCGGTCACGAGGATCGCCGGAATGATCGAGCCCGCTTGGACTTCGTAGGGCGAGATCGCGCTCTGGCGCGGTGTGGTGAGATAGTCGCTCGCCGTCGACGATTTTTGCAGGCTGACGAACTCGGCCTTGGCCTTTTGCGACGCCGTCGCGGGATCGGTCGCGGCTGCACTGCCGGCGGTGCCTGCGGCCGCCGTCGCGCTCCCGGCTCCCGCAGTCGACGCTGTGGCTGATGCCGCAGCGGGGGCTGCGTTCGCGGCCGCGGCTACGCCGTTCGAAGGACCTGCGGTAACGATGATGGCCGAGCGGCGCGCGGCGTCCGCGGCTTGCTGTGCCAGCTGAGCGCTTTGCTGGGCTTCGAGCTGGCGCTGCAGTTTGCGCGCCGCCGCCGGATCCGGCGTGGCCGCCGACACGGACATGAGTTGAGCCGGCGCCACTGGGCGAATATCGGGAACGTCCGTGGTTCGCGCGAGCGCTGGCCCGACGGGTTGCTCGGGTAATGCCGGCGGGGCTTGATTCGGTGCCGGCTGCACCGGGATGACGGTACCGATGCCGTTGCCGCCGTGCTGCTGCCCCGCTTTGGCCGAATGCGGCGCAGGGGTGGACAACGATGCCGGGGTCGCGTCGTCGCCGGGAATGTCGTAGAGCGGCCCGGCCGTCGGCAGGATCTGCGGCACCGGACCCGTCGCGTTGATCGCGACGGCGCGGTGGCTGCCGCTGTTGGAGACGCCGTACACGATGGCTAGCACGATCATGCCGAGCACGCCGGCGACGATCATGCCGGCCTTCGCGCCGAACCGCGTTACGCCGGTCACCTGACCGCGCAAACCGGTCGCGCCGATGGGTTTGGCGACGCTGGGCGACGCCGGGATGCCGCTGGCGTTCTGCGCCATGTTACACCTTCCGCCAGATGGTCGCACGCTCTTGGCCCTTGCCGGAGCCCACGACGAGCGCGACGCGGTCGGGAACGCCGTCGATGACGTACGTCGTCGTGTCTTTGACCCGGTAGTTGATCAGCTGATCGCCGTTGGGACCGACTTCGAGCACGATCGGCATTTGCGACAGCTGGGCGGCGAATTGCAGATACGTGTGCTTGCCGTCGTTGAACGCGTGAGCCGGGAGAATCTTGCGTTCGCCGGTGGCGACGTAGCGAAAGTCGAGCGAAGCTGCGGTTACCGCCGCATCGGCGACGGGTGAGGGCGATGGCGAGGGCGCCGGGGTCGGAAACGCCTGCGCGAGATTTTGCGGATAGTAGAATCCGACGTGCAGCATCGGATTGGTTTTTACCGAGTGCAAGTTCAGCGAGTACGAGCGGCGGTTCGTCGTCACGATGAGGTTCGTCGTCAGGTTCACATCGGTGGGCTTGATCAGGATGTGCGGCGTGTCGCCGGCGTTGCCGCTCGTCGCGGGTGAGAGGATCCAGCGGACCGAGTCACCGACGGCCACGTTTTGAATCGACTCGCCCGGTTCGAGCGTGATGTCGCAGACAAAGAACGGTGCGCAGTTGATGGTTGGAGCGGCAGCGTCGCCGTACGCGAAGCGCAGGATGCCGTTGGCATCGGTGACGGGTTCGGCCGCACAGGCCGCCAGGGGAGCTGCGGAGATAACGGCCGCAGCGAGCAGGGTCGACAGAAGGCGTTGCATGTTCGTTCTTCTCGTTGGAAAGAGTGAAAAATTTAAAGCTGCTGCGTCCAGGAGAGTTGGGTCACGTAGATGCCCAGCGGGTTGCGCAGGATCGTCGCCTCGTCGCTGGGCGGATTGATGCCGACCGTCATTTGCGCGACCCAGTGCGAAGTGCCGACGTGGTTGCCGCCGCGGTCGCGCTGCTCTTCGGTCCACTGCACTTGGTAGGTGGTGGCGCTCTGCGGCAGGACGGCGTCGATGCTGATCGAGACGGTGTGGCTTGCGGCCGCCTCGAACGGCGAATGCGCACGGTACCAATCGTCGAGATAGGGCTTCGCGGTCGCACCGATGAGCGAGTACACGCGCGTGAGCGTGTTGCGCTCCACGATCGAGTCGGTGCTGACCGAGCGCGCGTCTTGGATCCAGCTCGCGAGCTGGGCCCGCACGATCGCGGCGTTCGGCGTCGTCGGAACGTCAGCGCGGGCCACGGCGATCGATTGACCCAGCTTGTCGACTTCGACAACGTAGGGGACGACTTTGGCTTGGCCCGCCAGCCAAACGGTCCCGGCGGCCAGGATGACGGCAATGAACAGCGCGAGGATCGCCGTCAAACGCCAGTTGCGGGCTTGGGCGATGTAGTCGCCATAGCGCTCATTCCATTCGCGCCTGGCGGCGATGAACGGGGACTCGGCGCCTTCGGCCGGCGCGTCCGCGGGCCGCGTTTTTTTCATGCGAAGTTGTGCGATCATGCGAGTTTCCTTGCGGTGGCGGGGCTGGACGCGCGCTGCGGCGCACGGTCATCCTAGCGAACCGCGCGTCCGGGCAACGTCTGATTTGCGTCGCTCGCGGCGCCTTTCAAGCGCGGCGCACGGACACACGTCCGGCGCCACTGGCGCCAACGCTGCAGAGCAGACGGCCATGCGCCGGACCCTTGGCGAGGTTTCTGGAACCGCTCGGCGACCTGGGTGGCACGGGCCGATCGAGCAGACTTTCAGGCTCAGGCGGCGAGAGCGACGTCGCGTAACATCGGCCACGGGCGCGCTGCCGGGCTTCCTTCGGCTTCGTTTTTTTGCTCTAGCGGCGAAAACGCCCGAACCGGGTTGCGGCGGGCGGCGGGCAGTTCGTACAGGGAATTCCGCCTTCGGGTTTTGAGCGACGCTATTGCGGCGCGTAAACCGTTACGGGGCGGTTTTTTTTTGGGCATCAAAAAGGTACCCCGCTCGTGCGGGCCTCTCTTCCGGCCCTTTTTTTGGTAAGCCGTACCCGAACATGACGTAACGGCAACAGAGCATTTTTAGTCTGATGAGTAGCGGTCTTCTTCCCATTGCATTTTGTAGCGGATCGCGGTGTCTTTTTCTCGTTCGCAGCGCGCCGCGGTTTCCGTCGCGTATTTTCCGGGCGTGCTCTGGCACGATGACAGCAGCGCGATACCCCCGCGACGCCGGGCAGTCCGCCCGACTCGCCGCCGCCCATCGAGGACATGAGGTCGCGGTCGCGGTCGCCGATCATGCCGCCGCCGCCCATCATGCCGCCGCCGCCGCCGCCGCTCGCGCCACCGCCGCCGGCACCGG
>PLAE01000275.1 GCA_003134035.1 Candidatus Velthaea versatilis | reverse complement strand
AAAACCGCACCGTCATCACCGCGGTCGATCAGAACTCGATGAAAGAGAACGTCTTCACCAACATCGACTCCGCCGCGATCATCAAGTAGTCCCTCGACAAACGCAATTACCACTCGACGAAGCGGACCTCTTGTGAGGAGCTTCGGCCGTGCTGCCGATAGACTGACGCGGCGCGGAACACGACACGAAAGGTCAACATGCCCTCCGATTCAATGAACATCGGCGTTAGCGGAATGGACGCCTACCAAGCCCAAATCGACATCATCTCGAATAACATCGCCAACGTCGGCACGACGGGCTACAAATCTCAGAACGTCACTTTTCAGGATATGTTGTACCAGACCCAGCTGCCGGCGTCGGGACCGACGGCGAGCAACGGCGGCGTCGACGCGCAGCAAATCGGGATCGGCGTCAAGATTGGCCAAACCGATACCACCACGAGTCAAGGCGGCGTCCAAACGACCGGCGTCAACACCAACATGATGGTCAACGGCGATGGGTATTTCATCCTCAACAACACCGACGGCACGGGCTCGCCGAAATATACGCGCAACGGCGACTTCGCGCTCAACGCCAACGGCACGCTCTACGATCCGGCCAACGGCTTGGGCGTGATGGGCTTCACCGCGAACGCGGCGGGCACCATCTCCGCCGCTGGTACGCCGGGACCGATCCAGATCCCGATCGGGCTCAAGTCGCTGGCCGTCGGCACCGGCGCCGGCTACAAACTCGGACCCAACGGCGACAAAGTATTCGACATATCGACTGCGGGCAATCTCGACTCGACGGTCTTCGCTTCCGCCGTTTCCAACGGCGCGGTCGCGCCGGCCAGCCTGATGACCGCCGGCACGACGATCTATGACTCGCTGGGCGACCCGCATTTGGTCAATATTACGTTCTCGCCGCAAATCACCAACACCGTCACGTCGACGCCATTTACGCCGTTTCAGGTGGACAACCCCTCGGGTGCGCTAGTGACCGCGGCCACCGAGTGGGCCTACACCGTGAGTTCAACCGACGGGACCAAGTTCAACGCTGGCTCCACCGTCTCGCCGGTGCAGTACGCGTTCTTCGATCAGAACGGTCAGTTCATCAACACGTCGGGAGTCTCGGGTCCGGCCACGGCCACCGGCACCTTGGGCAGCGCCAACGTGCACCAAGCCGGCGCGCTTTGCTCAACGGCGAGCGGCGATCAGCTCACCGTTACCCAGTGGGGCACTCCCGCGGGCGCCAATAACTCGGTCACGAACACCGTTACGCCGGGCCCGATCGGGCTCGACTTCTCGTCGATGACGTCGCTTGCGGGAACGGGCGCGCAATTGACCACCAATCAGACCGGGGTCGCACCCGGCACGCTGGACAACATCGCGGTCTCGCAAGACGGCACGATTACCGGCACGTTCACCAACGGCCAAACGAGTACGCTGGCCCGCGTCGCGCTTGCGACCTTCCAAAACGAGCAGGGTTTGGTTCGGCTGGGCAACAGCGATTACGCGCAGACGAACGCCTCAGGCCAAGCCCAAATCGGCACGGCCGATAGCGGCCGGTTCGGGAGCATCGCGGGCGGCTCGCTCGAGATGTCCAACGTTTCGATCGCCGATGAGTTCACCAAACTCATCACCGCGCAGAACGCCTTCACCGCGAACAGCAAGAGCATCACGACGGCAAATACCGATTTGCAGACGGTGATCGGCCTCATCCGCTAACGCTCCAGCGGGCGGAGCCGGCCGCGGCCGGCTTCCGCCCGCGCTTTTTCTAGGATAAAATTTGAACAACGCTCGCGCCGCCGGTATCTCACTGTGCATGATCGTCAAGGACGAAGCCGAGTTTCTCGACGACGCGCTGCGCAGCGTCGCGGGCGTCGTCGATGAAATCTGCGTGGTCGACACCGGATCGAGCGATGCCACGCGGGAGATCGCCCGGGCGCACGGCGCGCGGGTGCTCGACGTGCCCTGGCAAGATGATTTCGCCCACGCCCGCAACGCCGCGCTCGGCATGGCGACCCGGCGCTGGATCTTCGTCCTCGATGCCGACGAACGGCTCGACGCCGCGTCGCGCGAAACCCTGCGCGCGATCGGGACGACGTCCGCGCGGGCGCGCGGCAAATGGCTGACCTGCCGCAACTTGACCGACAGCGTCAAGGGCGCGGGCGCGATGACCAACGCGCTCGTTCGCGTCTTTCCCAACGATCCGCGCATCCGCTACCGCAACCCGATTCACGAGTTCGTGGCCTTCGACGGCTGCGCGGGCGGTCTGGCGGCCGATCGAACGACGATCGAGATCGTGCATCATGGCTACTTGACGCCCGTCGTCATGGCGCGCAACAAGGGTGAACGAAACTTGCGCCTGAGCCGGCGCGCCGTCGAACGCGACGGCGGCGATTCGTTCCACCAATACAATTTAGGCATGGCGCTGCTGCTCAGCGGCGATCGCGACGCTGCGATCGCGGCGCTCGAACGCACGCGTGAGCTCCTACGCGACTCTCCGCGCGGCTTCCGCGTCCACGCGCTCATCACACTCGCCGACCTGTATGCCGAGCATCGGGGCGACCTCGGCGCAGCGTTCAGGCTGGTCCACGAATGCTTGGCGCTCGTGCCGAACTACTCCAACGCCCACTATAGTCACGGCAAACTGCTCGCTCGCAGCGGCGATTTGCACGCCGCGCGCGATGCGTTCGGCCGGGCCATCGCGGCCGGAGCGCACGACCGCGAGCAGTTCGTCGTCGACAACGAGATCGCGATCTGGAAAGCAGCCGGCGAGATCGGGGCGACCTTGATGGTCGAGCGACGGTTCGCCCAAGCCCTGGGCTGGTTCGAGCTGGCGTCGCGCGAACGGCCGGCCGCTTTGCCGCTCATTCTGAACCGCGGAAAATGTCACGAAGCCTTGGGTGACGACGTTGCCGCGCAAGCACTATTCGCCGCGGCGTTCACCGGTTATCGCGACGAAGGTTCGGCCGTCGAATGGATCAACTTTTTGCTGCGCCGCGGCCGCACGGACGACGCGCTCGCGGCGATCGATACCGCGCTCTCGTTCGTCGTCGCGGCCACCGGAACGCTGTTGCTCGGTTCGGGGGCCGCCGCGCTGCTCCAAGCCGGTCAGCCCGATCAGGCCCGAACCGCCATCGAGCGTGCGTTCGCGCGCGCCCCCGGACCGGAGTGCGGCACCATGCTCGCGGCGCTGGCCGCGCAACTGGGCACGTCCGGGCTGGCCGAACTGGTGGCATCCGCCGTGGCGAGCGCGCGGGCAAAACCGCTGCGCATCGCGTACCTGTGTGCGCAATGATCGCACTCAATCGACTCAACAACCAGCCGATCATGGTCAACGCCGACCTGATCGAAACGCTCGAATCGACACCCGACACCGTCGTGACGCTGACGTCGGGCAACAAGCTCATCGTGCGCGACCGGCCCGACGAGATCCAAGCCAAAATCATCGAGTACAAGCGTCGGATTTACGTCGAAAAACCGTAGGAAATTAACCCGAGTTCCAAACCCCGGTATGACCTCAGACCGTCCGTTCGCCGATAGTACGTTTGGGAGCTCTGCCGTATGAGCGAGCTTTCGCCGGCGAAAGGTGAGATGGGTTTGGATGTAGCGACGATTATCGGCATAGTGATCGCGTTTGGCGCCGTCGTCCTGGCCGCCGCGATCGGCGGCGTCGATTTGAGCCTCTTGTTCGCCCGCTACGAAGCGTTTTTGCTCGTCATCGGCGGCACGATCGGCGCGACACTCATCTCTTTCCCCTATAAGGTTTTCAGCCGCGGCGTCGCAGCCGGCTTTCGGACCGTGTTTTCGTCAGCGGAATATTACGAGCGCGAAGTTATCGCCGTGCTGGCGCGCTTCGCCGACACCGCGCGCCGTCACGGATTGCTGGCCTTGGAACCCGAAGCCGCCGCGCTCGAGGATCCGTTTCTGCGCCGGGGTTTGCAGCTCGTCATCGACGGCCGCGACACGGATCTGGTGCGCAAGATTCTCGAGACCGAAGCGATGTTCGTCCACGACCGCAACGCGAAATCCGAGGCGGTCTTCAACACGCTGGGCGGCTACTCGCCGACGTTGGGCATCATTGGAACCGTGCTCGGGCTCATCGCGATGCTCAAAGACTTGGGCGCCGCGAGCGTCGGCGTAGCCGGCATCACCGCTTCGATCGGCACGGCCACGGCTCAAGCGTTCGTAGCGACGTTCGTCGGGATCGTTATGGCCAATCTCGTTTGGCTGCCGATGGCTTCTAAAATTCGGGAGCGGAATAAGCAGCTGCTCTTGCTGCGCGAAATCATGATTGAGGGAATACTCTCGATTCAAGCCGGGGACAATCCCGGTCTGCTCGAAGAGAAACTCAATGCGTTTCTCGATCCCAGCGATCTGGACCCCAAGGAGATCGGCGATGGGTCGCTGCGCGAAGCGAACTTGGCAGGCGCGTGATGTGTGAAGAACTTCAGTAGCCGGCGCGGCCCGAGCCGGCTCCACGCGATCGTCGCCGAGCCGGTGCACGACGGCGCGGGCATGACGCGCTGGCTGCTCACCTACGCCGACATGATCACCCTGTTATTGGCGCTCTTCGTCATCCTCTTTTCGGTTTCGACCGTCGACCGCGTGAAGCTCCAACGCTTGGCGCATGACATTTCGGGCGGATTCCACAACGACGACGCAATCAACAATCCGCCCAACGGCGGGACGACCGGCCGGCAGCCGCGCAATGCGGCCGAGGATACCGATCTCCCGCGCATCGACGCGCAACTGCGCAAGTATGTCGCGCGCAACGGACTGCAGTCCGAAGTATCGACCCGCATCGACCGGCGCGGGCTGGTCGTCACGCTGCTCGCCGATCGCGCCCTGTATGTCAGCGGGAGCGCCGAACTGCCCCCCCAAACGAAGCGGCTGCTCGATGAAATCGACACGCTTTTTGTCGCGACCGACAAGCATCTGCGCGTTGAGGGAAATACCGACAGCGTGCCGATTCAAACGTCGGTCTACCCGACGAATTGGGAGCTCTCGGCGGCGCGGGCGACCGGCGTGACGCGCTACCTTGTCGAAGGCCGGGGGCTCTCTCCGCTGCGGGTGTCGCTGGCGGGCTACGGCGAGTACCGGCCGCGCGCCGCCAACGATACGGATCGGGACCGCCGCTCCAATCGGCGTGTCGATATCGTGATTCTCAACGCCGAGATGTCGAAAGCGGACGCCGCGGTGCAGCCCTGATGTCGATGCTTTCGCAAGAAGAAATCGATGCGCTCGTCAACAATCTGTCGGCTCCCGACGCCAAAGAAGTGGCGCTCGAAAGCCGCAAGATCAAGCCGTTCGATTTCCGCTTCAACAAACGCACCGACAAGTTCAGCAACAATCAGCTTCAAACCCTGCGCACGCTGCACGACAATTTTACCCGGCTGCTCAACAACGCGCTGTCGCTGTATTTGCGAACTCGCGTCGAAGCGTCGATCGTTTCGATCGAACAAATCAACTACGGTGATTTCGTGGCCTCGATCGGGACGCCCTCGATCCTCTCGATCTATTCGATGGACCCGCTGCCGGGCTCGGGCATCGTTCAGCTCGATCTCAACTTGGCGTTTTCGATCATCGACCGGCTGTTGGGCGGCCCCGGCTGGTTTCCGGCCAAGCTGCGCGACCTCACCGACATCGAGCGCACGCTCATGCAGCGGTTCATGGCGCGCATGCTCAACAGTTATCGCGAGTCGTGGAACTATCTGCTGACGCTTTCGCTCAAGATCGAAGCGCTCGACTCGAATCCGCAATTCATCCCGCGGATCATCCCGCTCGATCAGATCGTCGCGTACGTGACCTGCGAACTCAAAGTCGGCGACAAGACGGGCACGATGAATTTCTGCCTGCCGTATCTGGTCCTGCAGTCGATCGGACCGCAGCTCAGCGATTTCCAGTGGTCGCCGTCGGTGGTCTCGGGCCGCGGCATGACCGAGGACGACATCGCCCAGCTCGTGCGCAACGTCGAGCGCGCCGAAGTCGAGTTCGAGGTCGAGTTGGGCCGCACGATCGTGTCGTTGCGCGACCTCGTGGCGCTCCAGATCGGCGACATCGTGCAATTCGACAAGCTGACGTCGCAGCCGCTGACGGCGAACATCAACGATCACGAGAAGTTCAAGGTGTACGCGGGAACCAACCGCGACAAGCTGACCGTCCAGGTCGTCGAGATCATCCGCGGCGAGGACGGCTAGAGCGTGGAGAAGACGAGCGCCGACGCCATGTTCGCGTCGGCGGCCGAAGTGCTCGGGACGCTCGTCGATCGGGCCGTGACGGCGGCGCCCTGCGAGTCGAGCACCAACGAGGCGTCGATTCGGGTCGAGCCGCAAACGGTTGCGACGCTCACGGAGATTCCGTCGGCGGGCTTCTCGTTCGTCACGCAGTACGCCAAGGCCGCGCTGGGCAAGGTCGTCGAGCTCATGCTCGGAACGCCGGCCGGCGAGGGCGAGATGGACGCCATGCAGCTCTCCATCGTGTCCGAAACGGTCGCCCAGATCTCGAGCGCGATGGCCGAAAAGCTAACCCAAGAACTCAAGGTCGCCTCGGAAAACATCACTTCGACTGTGCCGGCCGAAGCGTCGGCCTTCCCGGCGCCGCCGTTCTCTTCGTACAGCGCCGTGCTCGACGTGGCGGGCGAGTTCACGGTCGGCCTGACGCTGGATTTCGACGGCGTCGCATTGGCCAAGCTCGAACCGCCCGCGCCGGAAGCCGCGCCCGCACCCGCCGCGCCCCAAGCCGCCGCGAAGCCGGGCGCGCCGGCGCCGGAGAGCCGGCCGGTTGCGTTCGCACCGATGGCGCCGACGCCGATTCGCGCCGCGCCGCCGGGCAAGGCCAACCTCGATTTGGTGCGCGACATCCCGCTGGAAATCTCGGCCGTGCTGGGACAGACGGCGATGTCGCTGCGTGACGTGGTCGCGCTGCAGAACGGCAGCGTTCTCGAACTGGACAAGCTCTCGACCGACCCGATCGATTTGTACGTCAACGACATCTTGATCGCGCGCGGCGAAGTCGTCGTCGTCGACGACAAGTTCGCCGTCAAGATCAGCGAACTCAACCCGGCGGTCGACCGGATCTAGCAGCAGGGTTCGGCTGCGCCGAACCCGTGGCGTTCGGGCTTCGCCCGAGCCGCGGGCTTTTGGGCCTCCACGCGAGCTGCGGCGTGGCCGATTGTTGGGCATTCGCGTGATGGCGCCGCGAACGCCGATACGCGGCTAGCGTTAAGAATCGGCGTTCGCGGGCGGCGTGGTGCGGTGCTGTCGTGGTACGTAGCCGAACGATTGTGGTGATAGATGGACATTTGGTTTTTGCTGCGCGTCGGGTCGGCGTTCGCGCTCGTTGCGCTGTTGCTCCTCGGATTGACCTACGTCGTGCGGGCGCTCGCGCGCGGGCGTCTGATCGCCGCCACCGATCGTAAGCTCGTCACCGTCGTCGAGTCGACGTTCGTCGCTCAAAACGTCACGCTGCACGTGATCAAGGTCGGCGAGCGGTTCTACCTCGTGGGCGGCGGATCGGCGGGGATCACCAAGATTGACGAGGTGCCGGCCGACGTCGCCGCGAGTTGGCTCGGCGATCAGAAGCGCACGCTGACCGGCCAACGCGATGCGGTCATGAACGTGATGCGGCGCTTTCGGGCGCCACGATGAGGCGCGGCCTGCCGGCACTGGGCGGACTGGCGTTCGTCGCCCTAGCGATCGTCGCCGGTCTGCTTCCGGCGCTGGCCCAAAGCGTCTCGGCGCCGAGCGCGCCGACCATCGCGGTGCCCAAGCTCGATTTCGGCGTTTCGGCCGCGACAAAACCGTCGGACGTCGCGCTCTCGCTGCAGATTCTGTTGCTGCTCACGGTGCTCACGCTGGCACCGACGATGCTTGTGCTCGTCACGTCGTTCACGCGAATCATCATTGTGCTTTCGTTTGTGCGCACGGCGCTGGGGACCGCGGCTGTCCCACCCACTCAAGTCCTCGTTGGGCTCGCGCTCCTGCTCACGTGCTTCGTCATGCATCCGGTCATCGACGACATCAACAAGAACGCGCTGCAGCCGTATCTGGCCAGCAAGATCAGTCAGCCCGTCGCGCTCGACCGCGCGACACAACCGCTGCGCGGTTTCATGTTCCGCCAGACCCGCGAGAAAGACATCGCGCTCTTCTATACGCTGTCCAAAGAAAAGCGGCCGCAGAAACAAGCCGACGTTCCGACCTATCTGCTGGTGCCGGCGTTCGTGATCAGCGAACTCAAGACAGCGTTCGAGATCGGCTTCGCGATTTACATTCCGTTCATCGTCATCG
>PLAE01000141.1 GCA_003134035.1 Candidatus Velthaea versatilis | reverse complement strand
TTACCATTATGCAACGCCCGCGTCGTTTTTCGGCTTGGCTCGGTTTTGGTCCGTGGAGCCCGCGCGACCTCCCGCGGAAAACGGACAACCGCCTCCGAGAAGGCGGATGGCCGCGACTTGGTGGGCAGGGTTGGATTTGAACCAACGTACCGCGTTAGCGGGCCAGATTTACAGTCTGGTGCCTTTAACCACTCGACCACCTACCCACGATGGCGACTCGCGTAGTTACGTTGACCGTCGAACCGGCTCCTCGTCACCCTTGGGCGCCGCCCTCTTCACGGCGGCTTCGCGAGAACTTCATTCTCCGTTCCAGCGGGTCGACTAGCTTCGTCGTACATGAGCGGGCGGACCGTCACCAACCGAGTAGTCCCGAGCGGCGCCGCGCCGCTCGGCGATGGTCGGGCGCTCGTAGCGCCGCCGACCGCGACCGGTCATGCACCGCTGTGCGACGCAACCGGCACCGACGTCTTCGCGCGATGAGGACCGTCGCGGGCACGCTGCCGGCGCAGAGCAAGCCGGGCACGGCGCCATGAGCGACGGCATTCTCGTCGTCAACGCCGGTTCATCGAGCGTCCACTTTTCCGTCTTTATGGGCGATATGGAGCCCAGCCGGGAGAGCCTTGTGTGCCGCGGCTGGTGCGCCGGCATCGGCGGTCGCCTCCACCTCCATATGGAGGACGCACACGGCGTCGAGCTCGGCGACGCGCACGGCACGAACGGTTCGACGCACGAAGACGCGCTCGCTGCAGCATTCGCGTGGCTGGAGCGCACGTACGGCGACCATCCCGTCGCGGTGGCCGCTCATCGCGTGATGCACGGCGGCGCAACGTACACGGAGTCCGTGCCAATCGATGCGACGGTCATCGCCGAACTCGAACGGCTCGTTCCGCTCGCACCGCTGCACCAGCCGCACAACATCGCCGGTATCCGCGCGCTGGCCAAATTGTTCCCCGCGCTGCGGCAGATCGCGTGCTTCGACACCGCCTTTCACCTCACGCAGCCGGCGGTCGCGACGGCCTTCGCGCTGCCGCGCGAGTTCGCGGAGGAGGGGATCCGCCGCTACGGCTTTCACGGGTTGTCCTACGAGTATGTCGCGGGCGTGCTGCCGGCGTACCTCGGGACCGAAGCCGCGGCCGGGCGCGTGGTCGTCGCCCATCTTGGCCGTGGCGCGAGTCTTTGCGCGCTGCGCGGACGCCGCAGCATCGCCGGTACGACGGGTTTTACGGCGCTCGACGGGCTGCCGATGAGCACGCGCTGCGGCAATCTCGATCCCGGCGTCGTGCTATACCTCATCGAGCAGATGGGCCTGGACGCGCGGGAGGCCGGCGACCTGCTGTACAACCGGTCCGGACTCTTGGGCGTGTCGGGCATCAGCGGCGAAATGGACGTTTTGCTCGCCAGCGAGCGGCAGGGGGCGAAGGACGCCGTCGCGCTCTTCGTGTATCGCGTCGGCCGGGAACTCGGCTCGCTGGCCGCGGCGCTCGGCGGCATCGACGCCCTCGTGTTCACCGCCGGGATCGGCGAGAACGCCGGGCAGATCCGCCGCCAAGTTTGCGAGGACGCCGGCTGGCTGGGCATCGATCTCGACACCAACGCCAATGCCGCGAACGGTCCGCGCATCAGCCGCTCCGCCAGCCGCACGTCGGCGTGGGTCATTCCGACCGACGAGAATCTCACGATCGCGCGGCATGCCTGCGCGGTGCTGAACGCGCTGCCGCGCCTCGAAGGGCGGCGCGCCACGTACGCGCAGACGAACTTGTAGCCGCCGAACGTCGCAGCAACCCAACCTCGTATTCACGAGCTCTTCATTCGGTCTTCGTTCCCAAAACGTAAGCTAGGAGGGTAGACTTCGTCGATCCGTCGCGTTTTCGGCTGCGCCGCAAGCCGCTAGTCACCCGTACTCGCCGATCTTATGGAGGAGCCATGGAGCCGACGAAGGTCGATCCGGTCGCTTGCGCGCGACTGATCGTCTATGGCCGCATTGCAAGCGGATTGTGTGAGCGCAACCGCACGAACGTCGACGATCTTCGCGCGCGCGAGTCACCGCCGTCGACGCGCGTCGGCCGCCTCCTCGTTCCGCCCAACATCGCCCTGATGATCGCCAGCATCGTATCGTCGGTGGCCGTCGTGCTGTGGTGTATCGCCGCACAATAGCGGCTCGGGCCGGTGCGGCCGGTTGCCACGTTGGGGGATTCGGTCATGACGAGCATGTTTTCGCGGATCTTGGTCGCGGTCGATGCCTCGGCGCCGGCTCGTTTGGCCGTGGTACTGGGCGCCCGGCTCGCGCACGAGCACGACGGCGATTTGCTGTTGTGCCATTGCGTGGATTGGATGCCGATCATCGCTCAACTCGAAGCCAGCGGCGCGATCATCGATCCGACACCGACTGTCGACGCTTTCAACGCGCGCGCAACAAGTTTGCTGACGGCGGCCGCCGAATGCGCCGCGCGCTACGGAATTCAGGCCAAGCGCGGCATCGTTGAAGGCTCGGCCCAAACCGGCATCCTGCAACTCGCGGGCGAGCAGCGCTGCGGACTCATCGTCATGGGAGCGCATGCCGGTTCGGGCTTTGGCCGGCTGCTCATCGGCAACACGACCAATGCCGTGCTGCGGGCTAGCAGCATCCCCGTCCTGACGGTCCGCGAGGGCATTCGGATCGCCGACGAGGGCCGGTGCTGTTTCGCACGCATCATGGTCGCGACCGACGAGTCGGAGCCGTCGGTCGCGGCGCTCGAGACGGCGCTCGCGCTGCCGCCCGAGGATCGGCGTGAGCTCATCGTCTGCAGCGTCGCCGACGCAAATCGGCCGCGCGATCGCGCCGATAGCGGAAGCCCGAACGGATTGGTCGTCACGCAAGCGCGCGCCAACGCCGATCGGGCGGTAGCGAGCGCCCAGGCGCAAGGGATCGCCGTGAAGTCGCGCGTGATCGAAGGCGACCCGCGCGTCGCGCTCGTCGCGCAGGCGGCGCACGAAGACGCCGATCTGATCGTCATCGGCAGTCACGGCCGGCGTGGGATCGAACGGCTCGTTCTCGGGAGTGTCGCCGAATATGTGGTACGCACCGCACCGCTTCCGGTGCTCGTCGTCCGCACCGGCGCCGCGAACGCTTTGCCGGTGGTGCACGCGTCCGCGGCGAATCCGCTAACGGTGCCGGTCGGTTCGGCAGCGTATTTTCAGCGAGAGGGCGAAACGAAACGCTCGTGATGGCGGGCCGGTATAGCTCAGTTGGTAGAGCAACGGTTTTGTAAACCGTAGGTCGTCGGTTCAAATCCGACTGCCGGCTTTCGAAAAAACCCCTATTTGACGGGATTTTTCGGGGGCTGACCGTTTCGAGCGAGGGCGCCGATTCCCGGTTTGGTAACCTGTTCGTCACCTCCGCCGTCTAGAGCGCCCGATTTCGGGGCCTCATCCGGGCTCGATCCCGGGTTACGTCGGCGGTGGCGTTTACGACCCCGCGATCCGCTGGCAAACTGGCTTACTTGGCGACTTGCCGGGGCGCCTTGGGCGGTCATTTCCAGGGACCTTCCCCACGCTGCGAACGGCGAACGTCTCGGTTTCGTTCGACGGCGGTTCGTTCGTCGCGAGCGTCTACGATGAGCACGCCTCGGACCTACCTGAGCGACGTGCTCACGCTGCGGCGGCGTGGATGAATTGTCGAAAAGAGCGGCCGACTCACGACGCTGAACGCGCGATGCAGGCCGCGGTGTGCAAGCGTCGCGAGCGCGCCCCCGGACCGGAGTGCGCCGGCGACTCGACCGCGTGCCTTCGACTCGGTGGTGAGGTTTCGGCTTGCCGCGCTCTGCGCGCCAAGCAGCGTGTCGCGGTCGCGTGCTGCATCGAGCGCCGAGACCCTCTTGTCCTTTTCGATAGACCCGCGCGCAAGATTGATCGCGTCGTGCGCGCTTCGCCCAGGCCGAAGCCCAAAGCTGAACTCGCTAAACGTTAAATCAAAAATTGGCGTGAGCACTTGAAGCAGCGCTTGATTCGATGAGGCGATCGGTGACGCTCGGAATCCCCAGCAGCCGCACTCCGCGGCCGCGCTTGGGTATTTCCATCCGCCGTACGGCTTGCGATTTGTAGGTCCGCCAGCAACTCAGCTTTAATGCGCCGGATTTCAGCTCGCGGTGAACACCCTTACGCCCATGCCGGGCGCACAAAGACAGGACCGGGATTGCTCCCCGGTCTTACTCTTTACGCGATCTTGGCGTGTGCTTAACGGTGCGCGTTCAGTCGCGTTGCCGTTCCGCCGTACTACTAAGAGGACCCCATTCACCCACTAGAAACGAAGGGCACCCGCGCACATGAACACCATCGAGATCGTCGGCCTTGCGCTCGCTTCAATCACGCTCATTGCAGAGATCATCAACTGCACCATACAGCAGCAGCGCTGCATCAAGGCGCAGCGGATCAGCGACGTTTATCGTCGGCTGTCTTACCGCTAAGACTGCAATCGCCCCGCCCGATTGAATTGGCCCCGGCATCGACCGGGGCTCTTCTATGTCCCGCCTTCGATCAACAACCGACGACGTGAGCGAACTCGCCGCACGTGTTCATGGATCAACCTGCAGCGCGACCGGCAAGCACGCGTGAACGAGAAGCGCAAACGCTGCTTCATCCTCCGGTGTCGAGTGTCGATGCCGCACTGACTTCGCCCGCGCTCGCGCTGCTGCAATGTCATGCGCCGGATAGTGCGCGCAGCGGGGCGCACGATCTCGATACACCGTGCGTTCGTGAATGCTAATCCGCTGGGCGACTTGCGGTGCCGGAATCACGGGGTGCGGGCACATAGATATTCGTGACGGGTGCGACGGGTGCAGTGCGGGATTGCGACCTTCGCCCAATCGGCGATCGACGCCACCGGGACGAATCCGCAATTGCCGCCGACCTTGGATACCGAAGCGCTGCCAGCAGCACCGCCCGTCGCTATTGCGGACGCACTAGCGCCACCACCGTTCGCGGTCCATCGACGGCTTTTGACGCGCAAACGCCCGCTCTGTAAGGAACGCAACCAAGCCCGGCCGACGTTCCGTGCGGGCAGAGGCACGTGTTGGTAAACCGTAGGCCGTCGGTTCAAACCCGACTGCCGGCTTTTGATGTGCTCCCCGTGCGGCCCGATGTTCTCGCTGGGTTATGCCGCTACGGGAATCTCGGCTTCCGCCGGCGCAAGCTCGATGCGGCCGATAGTACGCGCCGGAGCGCTGTTTTGGTCGCTTGAACGGCTCAATCCGCCGTAAATAGCGCTCCACCAAACCGCGGACAGGCGGTACAGGATGCGATCGGGGAGAAAAGCCATGTGCAACGCTCCGGACGTGGTGATTTCCTCAGAACGATAACCGCGCGGGACCTCCGTTTCGGTAGCATTCGTCACAATTCGTGACCGCTCGAATTGCAACGGCGCCCGCCTGCGCGCGGTTCGTAGCGACGATGAAACCGATTCTCGAGGCCAACCCCATCTGGCAGCGCGGCGGCGTTGCGATCGTGTGCGAGAAGTGCACTAAAGAGCGCTACGTCGAAGATTTCCCCGCCGCCGCCGGCGACGCTCGGCTCGACCTCAAGGGGTATCTCAAGGACCGGCTCAAGGCCGAGCGCCGCTGGGGTCCGATCCGGGTCGTCACGTCAAGCTGCCTGGACGTCTGCGCCCGCGGCGGCGCGACCGTTTTGCTCGACGCGCTGGGCGACGGCAATCGGCCGGCCCGGTGTATCGTCATCGACCCGCTCGAGGGCCGTGAAGCGCTGTACGACGCCATCGTCGAGGAGCTCTCGCCGCGCCCGACGCCGGCCTAAACCCAAAGGCGGGTCCGCCCCCGGCGGCGGCTGCTGTCCCGCCCCGAGGTCCGCTCACCGCATCGAACCAGCCCCGACCGAAAGTATCAACGGCCG
Organism: Candidatus Velthaea versatilis; assembly: GCA_003134035.1. Classification (GTDB taxonomy): domain Bacteria; phylum Vulcanimicrobiota; class Vulcanimicrobiia; order Vulcanimicrobiales; family Vulcanimicrobiaceae; genus Velthaea; species Velthaea versatilis. The sequence goes on along the minus strand of PLAE01000141.1, from coordinate 375 downwards.
CGGAAGTATTTCCGCAGCCGTCGTGAGCGCAACTTGGAGAAAACCGGCTCGCCGCTACGGCAGTTCGATCTCCGAGAGGTTCTTCTCGATCTTGCGCTTCACGCGCTGCAGTGCGTTGTCGATCGACTTTACATGCCGATTAAGGTCGCGCGCCATCTCCTGGTAGCTCTTGCCTTCGAGGTACGAGAGCAGCACTTGTGACTCGAGATCCGACAGATTCTCTTGGATGCGCTCCTTGATGTCCTCGGAGACCTCCTGGTTGATCACCAATTCCTCGGGATCGGAGGTCTTTTGCGACGGCATCACGTCGAGCAATGTCCGCTCGCTGTCCTCGTCGTAGATCGGCTTATTGAGCGAGATGTACTGGTTGAGCGG
>PLAE01000016.1 GCA_003134035.1 Candidatus Velthaea versatilis | reverse complement strand
CAAGCAGATCGGCGGCGACGAATTCCGCGTTCGCATGCTCGTCCGCGATCACCAGGACTTCCGTGACGCCCGCGGGGAGGTCCGCCGCGGCGCCCGCGGGGTCGCCCGCGACGAGCGACTTCGCCGCCGCCACCCAGGAATTCCCGGGGCCGAACAGCTTGTCGCATTTGGGGATCGACTCGGTGCCGTAGGCCATGGCGGCGATGGCCTGGGCCCCACCGACCCGGTAGATCTCCTCGATCCCGGCCACGGCGGCGGCGATATCGGCACGGCGCACAACGGCCTCATCGAAAAGCTCGTCACGCTCGACATCGCGCGCCGCGTGCGCGCGCTGCTCGCCGCGCAGGGCTGGACCGTGAAGATGACGCGCGATACCGACATCGATCCGTTCAATCCGGCGCTCTTGCCCGCGATGCAGACCGATGCGTTGCCAACGCCTCCGACCGCGCGTATCTGCAGACGCGCTGCAACGTCGCGAACGATTCCAACGCCCGGCTCTTCGTGAGCATCCACGTCAACTATTCGCCGTCGACCTCGCCGAGCGGGACGACGTTCTACTACACGAAGCCGCAGGACGTCGCGCTCGCGCAAGCCCTCGAACGTGCCGTCATTCCGGCCGCGAACACGGTCGACGACGGCGTCGTCCACGCCAACTATTATGTCACCAAGCACACGACGATGCCCGCGGTCCTCATCGAGACGGCCTTCATCTCGAATCCGGGCGATGCGGCGCGACTCGCCGATCCGGCCTGGCTCGCGGCGATGGCGCGCGGGATCGTCGGCGGGATCGACGCCTACGCGCACGTGACGCGCGAGACCTCGCGAGCAGATCAGTAAGGAAACGTCGAAGGACGTCCGGTCATGCTCGCCCTCTATGATTCCGGACTCGGCGGCCTCACCGTCCTCGCGGCGCTGCGCGCGGCGGGCGTCGGCGCCGACATCCTCTACTTTGCCGACCAAGCGCACGTCCCGTACGGCGACCGCAGCGATGCGGATCTGGCCGCGCTGCTAGCGGATAATTTTGCCTTTCTCGCGGGTCAGCGGATCGAGGGCGTCGTGATGGCGTGCAACACGTCGTGCGCGGTCGCCGCGCGCCACGGCTGGCCGGAGGCGCCGTTCGCGATCTTCGATCTGATCGAAAACGCGGCAAGCGGTGTCGCGGCCGCGGGCTATGCGCGAGTCGCCGTGATCGCGACCGCGGCGACCGTCCGCAGCGGAGCATACGCGGCGGCGATCCGTGCGCGCGCGCCGGAGACGGACGTCATCGAGATCGCGGCGCCCGCGCTCGTGCCGCTGGTCGAGCACGGCGATTCGGGTTCGCTGGAAGCAGAAAACGCGGTGCGCGCGGTCGTCGACACGCTGCCGCCGGTCGACGCGATCGTCTACGGCTGCACGCATTATCCGCTGCTCGACAGGGAATTCGCGGCTGCGCTCCCGCACCGCATCGACCGCTTCGATCCGGCCGTCGCGCAAGCCGCCGCCGTCCGCGCCGCACTGGTTGCCGGCGATCTCTCGCCCGGCAGCGGCAAGACGCGCTACCTCACCAACGGCGATCTCGCAGTCTTCGAACGCAACGTGCGTCACTTCACCGGCGACCACTCCGTCACGGCAACCCACGCCGCCGTCCTCTCCGCCAACGCGTAATTACGCGACGTGGAAGAGCGCGAAGAACAGCACCGTCGAGATCGCGCCGAGGACGGTGCCGGNNGCGCGTGCGTCGAGATCTTCCAATGGCGCGTGATCAGCTGCACGATGAAGGCGCTCGCGGTGAAGCCTGCCATCGCGGCGGACATGAACGGCGGCGCGTGGATCAGCACAAGATCGATCGTCCCCAGCGCGTAGAAGACGACGAACGCGCCGAACACTTGTTGCCGTTCCGCCCGGATCGACATGTCGAGATCGCTGATCTTCCCGGTCGCGTAACAGAAGAAGATAAAGAGCATCGGGCCGATCGACGTGAAGGCGATGCTGTTGAAGAGCAGCACCCAGAAATCGTTGGTCCCGTGCGAGCGTGCCCCGGCCAGGATCACGAAGAGGGCAAGCGAGGTCAAGAACGGGTTGCAGACCGTCGAGAAGATGCGGGCCAGGTCGGTCCACACGCGGGGCCGCACGTGAAGCGGCAACGGTGCCGATGCCGGCGGTTCGGGAGCGTGCACTCCACCGCTAATCGGCGGTCCGGGTTGGCGGTCCTTTAACGGACGGCGGCCTAGGTCCGTCGAATAAGCCGGGATGATCCTGGAGACCATTTCTTCCAACGCCGACGTCCATGCTCTCGCGCGGCCGGACGTCGACGTGCTAGCCGCGGAGATTCGCGAAACGCTCGTGCGGGTATGCGCGGTCAACGGCGGTCATTTGGCGCCCAATTTAGGCGTCGTCGAATTGACGCTGGCGCTTCATCGCGTGCTCGATCTGCCGCGCGACAAAGTTGTGTGGGACGTCAGCCACCAATCGTACGTCCACAAGCTGCTGACGGGCCGCGCGACCCGCTTCGACACCCTGCGCCAAGGCGGCGGCATCTCGGGCTTTTCGATGCGCAGCGAATCGCCGTACGACGCGTTCGGCGCCGGTCACGCCTCGACGGCGATCTCGGCCGGCCTGGGCATGGTCACGGCGCGCGATTTAAACGGCGGCGATGAAACGGTCGTCTCGATCATCGGCGACGGTGCGTTGACCGGCGGCTTAGCCTACGAAGCGATCAACAACGCCGGAACACTCAAGACGAATTTCATCGTCATCCTCAACGACAACGAGATGTCGATCGCGCCCAACGTCGGGTCGATCGCCTCGTATTTGGGGGTCCTGCGCTCCAAGCCGATGTTCACTCGCGGCCGTGAAATCACCAAAGGCGTGCTTGGCCACGTCCCCTTCGGCGGCACGGCGCGCAAAGCGCTTTCAACCGCGGAAGTCGCCGCGATGCGGTTCGTCAATCCGGATCAAAAAGCGGCGGTGATCTTCGAGGAGATGGGCTTCCGTTATCTCGGACCCGTCGACGGCCACGACTACGACGTGCTGGTCGACGTGCTCTCGAATGCGCGCCGTATCCCGGGCCCCGTGCTGCTGCACGTGCGGACGACCAAGGGCAAAGGCTTCGCGCCGGCCGAGGTCGACGCGCGGACCTTCCACGGGGTCGGGCCAAACGTGTACTCGCCCGACGAAGGCAAGCTCGAAAAGAAACCCGGCCGGATCACGTTCGCCCAGGCCTTCGCCGACGCGCTCATCGAGGTGGCCAAAGACGACGAGCGGGTCATCGGCATCACCGCGGCGATGCCGGACGGCACGGGTCTGGCGAAATTCGCCAAACAATTTCCGACCCGGTATTTCGACGTCGGCATCGCCGA
>PLAE01000009.1 GCA_003134035.1 Candidatus Velthaea versatilis | reverse complement strand
CAACTGAGCTACTGCGCCAGACTTTCGATCGGGATGGTGGGCACGGTTGGGATTGAACCAACGACCCCCCGCGTGTGAAGCGGATGCTCTCCCACTGAGCTACGCGCCCGCCCGGCGAACTTCGGGATTATACAGACTCCGGGCAACGCCTGTCTAGCGAAACGGCGTCTTCGCGCGAAGTTTCGCCGCAACCAGGGCGTAGCCGGCGTGCCAGAGGTGCGCAGGATTGCCCGGTTGCCGCCCAGACCTCCCTCTCGCGTGGACATTCATCTCTCGAGCATCGGGCACGGCACCCTTGACGCTGCCGGTTTCGTCGCTCACCTGCGTGCCGCCGGCGCCGCCTCGGCGGCGGACATCCGGCGCTATCCTGCCAGTCGCCTTCACCCGCAATTCAACGAAGGCGCGATCGGCGATTCGCTGCGCGCGGCCGGTCTCGAGTATCGCTGGATGCCGGAGCTGGGCGGCCGGCGCGCCGCCCAGCCAGACTCGCCGAACACCGCCTTGCGCAACGCTTCCTTTCGCGGCTACGCCGATTATATGCAAAGTGCCGAATTCAGCACCGCGCTCATCGAACTGCTGATGCTCGCGCAAGACCGCCCGACCATCATGTTCTGCGCCGAAACCCTGTGGTGGCGCTGCCATCGACGCCTTGTGGCCGATGCGATCGTTTTGCTCTATGGCGGGACGGTTACTCACATCGTGGGGGCGATGCGCGCCGCGCACGTCGTCACGCCGGGCGCCCGTCGCGGCGGTACGCGGCTGATCTATGACGGGCTAAAACCCTTGGAGTGACCGCGCTCGAGCGATCCGCTTCAAATTCCGTTCATCCGTATCGAAGAAGAGTTGCGTCGAGAGTTGGTCGAGGCTCGCAACCAACTTGCCTTGAGAAATTGAGGACCGATCGGGCGATGAAATCGAGCGGCTGCACCTAAGAGGCACCGGTAACCTGTTTGGGCGAGACGGCGCGCACCGCTACGGTGCGCACGGTCACGCTGGCGGAGCGTGACGCTCGCGGTCAATCAGTAAAGACCACGATACTTTTGTTCCTCCCGAACAACTATCATGGAGCTTCTACTCGCTTGCGGTCACGAATGTAGGACGCGGATGTCGACAGCTCCGGAGAACGGATTCTTTTCGTCGCAGCGGAGCGGTTGTGCTTAGCGAACTGCTGCTTCGCTTTCGCAGTGGGGGAGTTCCCGGCGCCGCCGGCGCGCCGGCGGTACCCGGCGAGGCGTTAGACGCGGAACTCGCCCCGGTGTTCGCCCTCTTTGAAGCCAGCGAACGCGCCGCGGATGCGATCGATACGGATACCCGCCGGCGAACGGAGGCCACGCGCAGCGAGGCCGATGAGCAAACGGGTCGTCTTGTCGGGGACGCGCGCGCGAACTCGGGCGACGAACAGGCCGCCGAAGCCGCTGCTTGGTTTGCCCGCGCGGACGCGACGTGTGCCGACCTGCGCGCGAAGGCGGCCGCCGAGGTGGCGCGGATCGACGCGGTCGTGCCGCAACGCCTCGCGCCCCTGGTGGCTGAACTCGTCGCCCGCGTTCTCAGCGGCGCCGGCGCGGCCGTGCTGCCATGATCGGTGACTGGACGGCGGCGTCCGTTCGCGCTCGCGGACTAGCGGCCCGCCGGGTCGGCGCTGCCGCGTGCCGCACGCTAGCGCACTCGGGATCGCTGTCCGAGGCGCTCGCCGCGCTCACGCACACACCGTACAATCACGATCTGCGAACCGGCATGAACGTCGCCGCGGCGGAACGCGCGGTCTCGAGCACCTTGCTCTGGCATTTGCGTGTGCTCGCCGGCTGGGCGCCAAGTCGGGGCCACGATCGGGTCCGCGTGCTTGCCGCTGCCTTTGAGATTGCCAATATCGTCGGAAAACTCGCGCAGTTCGATGGGCGACCCGAGGTTGCGCCGTACGAACTCGGCGCGTTTGCGGCGGCGTGGCCGCCGGTGTCGCGAGCTTCCAGCGGCGAAGAGGTCCGGACGGCGCTGACGGCTTCGGTCTGGGGCGACCCCGGCGGAACGGACATGCCGACGATCGGTGCCGCACTGACGGTCGCGTGGGTTCGGCGCGTGGCATTCGGCGTTCCGGAGGCCGCGAATTGGGCGAAGATGTTCGGCGGTCTGCTCTTAGCCCGCATGATCGCGGCCGGCACGCCGCCGGTGGCGGGAAGCGCGAACGACCGCAACCTGCGCATGGTCATCGGCGGGCGCTGGACACCGACAACGAAGCTCGCCGATCTCACGGCGGTCCTCTCGAAGTCGGCCTCCCGCGCGCTCGATGCCGGGGACGTTGCCGCCTCCCTGTGGCGGGCCGAAGCCCGCGCCTGGAAGCTACTCGAGAAGGACGCGCTGCGCTTGCAGCGCGGGTGGAACCCCGGACCGCAAGCCGTCGTGGCGGCAGCTGGGCTGCTCGCAGTCGACGCTTGGCGAGTGCGCGCCGCGCTCGAACTGGCGGCCCGCGGCGGGCGGGCCGCCGACGAGGTGCTCGATGTCGTGGCGTGAAGCGCTCTTTCCGGCTCGGATGGAGCGCATCGCCGTCGTGGCTCCGGCCGCGCGGTTGCGCGACGTGCTCGCCGCAATGGCCGTTGCCGGGGTGGTGCAGCCGGTTCGGCTCGCGGGCCGAACGGGCGGCGACGCGGCCGGCGCCCTTGCGCGCGTGAGCGGCCGGTCGGAGCTCGCCGGTGCGGCGAACGCGCCGGCGCTGAGCGCCGCATCACCCGACATCGCCGAACTCGAGCGCGCGGGAAAACTGGCCGAGCTTGCCGGCGAAGCCGAACTTCAAACGGTCGCAGCGTCGGCTGGACGACGGGGGCGCATCGCCGCCGTTGCCGGCTGGAGCCCCCGCAGCGCCGTTCCGGCGCTGGCCGCACGCCTGAGCGCACTGGGCGGCGCCGTCACGGTTCGTCCGGTCTCGGCCTGGATCGCGCCGCCGACGCTGCTGCCCGCGACTGGCCCAAGCGTCGCGTTTCAGCCGCTGGTCGACACCTACGGCATCGTACCTTATGCGGATTTCAACCCGTCGATCTTCTCCGGCATCGCCTATGTCGTGATGTTCGGCATGATGTTCGGCGACGCCGGTCACGGAGCGCTCTTGCTCCTGGCGGGTGTCGCGATGTGGGGCAGCCGTCACGGCTGGATCGCCCGCTTCCGCGCGCTGGCCCCGTTTGTCATCGGCGCCGGTATCACCAGCACCGCGTTCGGCTTCGCCTACGGCGATGCGTTCGGACCGACCGGGCTTGTCCCGACGCTCTGGCTGGCGCCGCTGGGAGCACCGCTCACGCTCATGGCGGCGGCGATCGCCGGCGGTGCGGCGCTGCTGGCCATTTCCTACGTGCTCGGCGCCGTCAACCGGTGGCGCGAAGCGGGATTTTGGGCCGCGCTGTTCGCGCTTCCGGGGCTTGCCGGGATTGCGTTGTACGCCGGATTGGCCCTTGCCGGGCTGGGCTTTTTCCTTCATCGCTCGGACATCGCGACCGGCGGCATCAGCGTCGCGGCGATCGGCCTCGTGCTAGTCTTCATCGGCCTTTACGGCAAAGCCGGCGGCGGGCCGCAGGGCGCGATCGAAGCGCTCATCGAGCTTTTCGACGGGGTCATCGGGATCGGCACCAACACGATTTCGTTCACTCGCATCGCGGCGTTCGGGCTGACCCATGCCGCGCTGGGCGGGATCATTTGGAGCGGAACGACGGCGCTTTGGGAACGCGGTCCGCTCGGGTGGATCGCCGCAAGCGTCCTGTTCCTGGTCGGGAACGCGCTCACGTTCGCCTTGGAGGCGTTGGTCGCCGCGATCCAGGCGCTGCGGCTCGAGTACTATGAAATGTTCTCCCGCATCTTCGTGGCCGAGGGCCGGAGGTTCAAACCGTGGCGCGTGCCGATGATCGCCAACAAGGAGTCCCCGTGAGTACACCCCGTATCGCGCGCCGAGTGCTGCGCGTCACCGCCGGCGGATGGGGATTTCTGACCTTCGCGGCGCTCGCCTCGACCGCTCGTGCGTCATCGGATTCACCCGCGGCACCGGCGTCCGGAGCGCTCATCGGTGCGGCGATCGCCGTCGCCGGCGGTTCGATTGGTGCCGCGATCGCGGTCGCCTACACCGGATCTGCGGCGATCGCCGCGATGAGCGAACGGCCCGAACTCTTTGGTCGGGCGATGGTGATCGTCGGGCTGGCGGAGGGGATCGCGATTTACGGGCTGGTCATCGCGATCCTGCTCATCGGAAAGGGCTGACGAGTGGGTCGCATCATCGTCCTCGGCGAGTCGATTCTGGTCGATACCTTTGCCCTTGCGGGTGCGACCGTTGCCCGGGCGGATGATGCCGACGCCGTGCGGCGCGTGTGGGCGGCGCTT
>PLAE01000227.1 GCA_003134035.1 Candidatus Velthaea versatilis | reverse complement strand
ACCTGTTTCGGCGACATGCTGCGCGTCCCCGGCACGCGCGGAACGCCGCTGGAGTGCAAGGCGCGCGGCGCGGATATCCGCATGGTGTACTCGCCGCTCGATGCGCTCAAGCTGGCCCAAGACAACCCGCTGCGGCAGGTGGTTTTCTACGCCATCGGTTTCGAGACGACGGCGCCGTCGACGGCGCTGACCATCCTGCGGGCGCGGGCGCTGGAGGTCGAAAACTTTTCGGTGTTTTGCAACCACGTTACGATCCCGCCCGCGATGCGCGCGATCCTCGACTCGCCCGATATGCTGCTCGACGGTTTCGTGGGTCCCGGCCACGTAGCGACGATCACCGGCTGCCGGCCGTTCGATTTTGTCGCGCGCGATTACGGCAAGCCCGTCGTCGTCGCGGGGTTCGAGCCGCTCGACATCCTGCAGTCGATCCTCATGATCGTGCGCCAGCTCAATGCCGGCGAGGCTCGGATTGAAAACGAGTACGCGCGGTTCGTTCCCGACAACGGCAACCGCGCGGCGCTGGCGGCCCTCGAAACGGTGTTCGAGCCGCGGCCGATCTTCGAGTGGCGCGGCTTGGGTTTCATCGCGCGTTCGGCACTCGCGCTGCGCCCCGAGTTCGCGGATTTCGATGCCGAGGTGCGCTTCGCGGTGCCCGGCGTGCGGGTCACCGAACCCTCGGGCGCGCAGTGCGGCGACGTGCTCAAGGGCGCGCTCAAACCCGCGCAGTGCAAGCTGTTCGGCACGGTCTGCGACCCCGAGCACCCGGTCGGCGCGCTGATGGTCTCGAGTGAAGGCGCGTGTGCGGCGCACTTCCGCTACGCGGCGCGCCGGGCGGAAGCGCCGGCACCCGTTTCGTGAGTTCGCTCGCCGAACGCCGCCGGCCGCGCCCGGCCTTCAACGACGAACGGATCGAGATGGCGCACGGCGCGGGCGGCAAAGCCTCGCGCCGGCTCGTCGAGGGCCTCATCGCGCCGGCATTCGCAAACCCGGTGCTCGACACGTTGTCCGACGCCGCGACGTTCGCGCTGGGCGGCGCGCGTCTGGCGACCTCGGCGGACGGGTACGTAGTGCACCCGCTGCGTTTTCCGGGTGGCTCGATCGGCGAACTGGCGATCAACGGCACCGTCAACGATTTGGCCGTCAGCGGCGCTCGCGCGCATGCGCTGATGGCGACGTTCATTTTGGAAGCCGGCCTCGCGAGTGAAACGCTGCGCGCAGAAGTCGCCGCGATGGGCGCGGCCGCCGAGCGCGCCGGCGTCGCGATCGTCGGCGGCGACACCAAAGTCGTCGAGCACGGGCTGTGCGACGGCATGTACATCACCACGTTCGGCATCGGCGAACGCGACCCGCGCTTCGCGCTCGACCCGCAGAGCGTTCGGCCCGGTGACCGCGTTTTGCTCAGCGGGCCGATCGGCAGCCACGGCATCACGATCTTACTGGCGCGCGGCGAACTCGACTTGGAGTCCGACGTGCAATCGGACACGCGTTCGGTCTGGCCGTTCGTCGACGCGCTCGGCGACGCGTGCGGCGCCGGCATTCGCTGGATGCGCGACCCGACGCGCGGCGGCGTCGCGACGGCCCTCAACGAACTCGTGCGCGAAAGCAGCGTCGCGATCGTCCTCGATGAAAGCGCCGTGCCGCTGGGGCGGCACGTCCGCGGTGCGTGCGAATTACTGGGACTCGATCCGTTGCACATCGCCAACGAGGGTCAGTTTCTGGCCGTTGTCGCGGCTGCGGACGCGCCGCGGGCACTCGCCGCCCTGCACGCGCTGCCGGGCGGCGAAGGCGCGGCTGACATCGGCGAAGTGCGCGCCGAGCCCGCGCGCACGGTACTCGGCGCAACGCCCTACGGCGGTACCCGCGCGATCGACATGCTGGTGGGCGATCCGCTGCCGCGCATCTGCTAGCAACGCCGACCCCGTACGTCCGTCGCGTTCATGAATCCGAGACGAAGGTCTCTGCGGTCGCGTCTTTCGCCAGCGACGTCCGCCGATAGATTTCATCGAGCGTCATCTCGACGCCGACGCGGAAACCCAGGACTCCGTCGCCGACGAGCGTCGGCTCTTGGCGCCAATGCCATTCGTCGTCGCGGACGTATGATCGCACTGAGCGCGTCTCGGACTCGATGATGACGATCTGCTCGATCGAGTCCGTATCGCGATACTCGAAGAGCTTGTTCTCCCACTTCTCGCCGACGTTCGAGGGCGACCGCACTTCGACGACGATCCGCGGATGCCGCATGTATTTCGCCTTGCCGGCGTCTTCGCTCGAGCACGAAACGCTCGCATCGGCTCGCAGACCGCTTTCGCCTTTACTAGCCCGTGTCTCGATGATCGTATCGGAGTTGTGCGCCTTGCAGGGCGGCGCGACGCGATCGTCCAGTAGCCGGCAGACGTTGAGGCTGATATCGTTGTGATCGAACGAGCCACCGGAGAAGACCAGGATCTCGCCGTCGAGCAGTTCGTGCTTGTGCTCTTGGCTTTGCTCCCAGGCCAGAAAATCGGCGAGTGAGATGCGTTCCGGTCGCGGCTGTATCATCGCGGGTCCTCCCCCTTTGGGCGCGAGCGCTATCCTGGTATTCGCCGATTATACCGGCGTTGACGTGGGCCTCCAAAATGGTTGGCGTCGACCGCTTTTGCGTCGTCGTTCATAACGTCGAACGCCGGCGAGCGGATCTGCTGCGGCGGCGCGCGGCGCTGGAGGCCGAAGGCCATCCGCACATCTGCTTCGGTGGGCGCAAGTTGTTCAACGCCCAGCACCATCTGGCCGATAACGGGTTTGACGGGCAGGACGAGGATGCCGCGCATGCCGCCTGGCTGAAGGCCTGGCGCGAAGCGCGACGCGCAGTTCTCCATGCTCGGCTCTTTCGCGGTGAGACTCCGCGGTGTAATTTCTACGCCAGCACGCGTTCGGGCGTAGGTGGAGTCCGTCCCGCTGATTTCGGTCAGCGGAACAGATGTCTAGTGGGTCGACTTCGTCGNNCCCGACAGCCTCCTAGTCTAGAGAATTAGGAACGGTACGCGGTAAACGCCAGCCTTAGCTACACGACCCGCCGGAGCTGCCGGCTGCAAAGCGCGACCGCGACGAGCATTATCGCCACGATGAGAAACGCCGACGGGAGGCTGGTTAGCTGCGCGATGAAGCCGATTGCTGCCGGGCCGGCAAGAACCCCCGTATAGCCAATCGTGCTGATCGCCGACATCGCGAGGCCTTCCGGCATAACGCTTTGGCGTCCAACGCAAGTGAACAGCACGGGCACGATATTGGAGCAGCCGATGCCGATCAATGCGAAACCCAAGATCGCTCCCGACCAAAACGGCAGCACGATCGTAACGATAAATCCGAATGCCGCGCACAAGCCGCCGACGAGCACGACCCGCTCTCGACCCAGCCAGTGCACGATGCGATCGCCGGTGAGCCTGCCGATCGTCATCGCCGCCGCAAAAGCGGCGTAACCAAGACCGGCGTAGGACGCCAGCACGTGCCGGACAGATGTCAGAAAGATGGCGCTCCAATCGAGAATCGCGCCTTCGGCGAGAAACAAGACGAAGCACATCAAGCTGATCACGAGCACGATGCCACGCGGTATCGCGAAAGCCGGACCACCACTGCGGCCACCATAGGGCAAGAGGTGCGAGACGGCGATCGCGAGTGCGCCCACGATTCCAACCGAAACGCAAGCGGATGCAATCAGCGGCGAGGCGCCTGCGGCCAACAATACCGCCATCCCCCCGGCGCCGGCAATCCCGCCGACGCTGAACAGACCATGAAATCCCGACATCATCGCGCGGCCGCTGCCGCGTTCAACGATTATCGCTTGAACGTTCATCGCGACGTCGATCGTGCCGATCCCGGCGCCGAACACCATCAACGTGAAGACGAGCAGCGGTACAACCGAAACCGTCGCTAGAAGCGGCAAAGTAACGACCAGGACGAGCGCGGCTATGCTGATGACGGGCCGGCAGCCGAAGCGGGCCGTAAGGGCGCCTGAGACCGGCATCGTGGCGATCGAGCCAATCCCTAAACATAGCAGCAGCAGCCCGAGCCCGCCGTTTCCGATGCGCGCGTGAGCCTTCGCGAACGGCACCAGCGCCGCCCACGTGGAGCCCGCAAAGCCGGCGATGAAGAACGCGATGCGCGTGGCGCGCTGTTCGCCGACGCCCGGAGCGGGGTGCAGCGCGACGGTCGATACCGCCGTCACTGGTCGCCGCCGGGCGCCGGCGCGGCGCAGCTTGCGGTGCGTGAATCGGCCTTGCGGACGGCGTTCCTCCGGAGCTGATACGGCATCGACTTGATTAACGCATAAACCCGCAGTATCATGCAACCACATGCAGCAGAAACGGCAACTAACAGCTATCTCGAGTGGACCACTCCCGCAAGAACGCCGACTGGCAATCTTGGCGCATCTCGAAGGCCGGGGACGCGTCGTTTCGAGCGATCTGGCTCGGCAGTGGGAGATTTCGGAGGATACGATCCGGCGCGACATCCGCGAGCTCGACGACGCCGGTCTGCTGCACCGAGTCCACGGCGGAGCGCTGCCGCGCAGCCCGCAGGTCGCACCGTACAAAGATCGTGCCGAAAGCAATCTTGCCGAAAAAGTTCGGCTTGGCGTACACGGCGCCGGCGCCATCGCCGACGGGATGACGGTCCTGCTCTACGGCGGCACAACCGTGCTCGAGGCGGCGCGGCGCCTGCGCCCCGACCTGCGCGCCCGGATCGTGACGAATGACCCGCGCATCGCGCTCGAAGTGGCGAGCCGCCCGGCGGTCGAGACGATCCTCCTCGGCGGTCGTGTCCTGTCCGATTCGCAACTCGTCGTCGGAACCCAAGCCATCGACGACGTTCGCGCGCTTCGCGCCGACCTCGCGCTCATCGGAGCGTGTGCCCTGCACGATGAATTCGGAGTCGGCATCAGCGATTACGACGAAGCCGCGCTGCAGCGTGCGTTTCTCGCCGCGTCAAACGGCGTCGTTGCCTTGGTCACGACAGACAAGCTACAAACCGTCGCACCGTTTCGGGTCGCCTCGGCTGCGGCGATCACGCGGCTCGTCACGACCGTCAACGCGGATTCCGCCGTGCTTGCCCGTTTCCGCAATCTCGGCCTAGCGGTCGAATGCGTATGAACGCCCGTCCGCCCAAGCCGTCGCGACGCAACGGATAGAAGACTCGGTACCTAATTCTGGGCTTACTTCCCCAGGATTTTCATACGCCATAGCTTTCTTGTTTTGCATTCGCTTCTCACAAGCACGTTCCGGGAAGTCCACACCCGACCCTTGACCGCGGCGCTTGTCAAAACTCGCTGTCGAGGCCGGCTGCTTCTTTTGACGTTAGAGCAACGATGAGCGAAACGAGTTTCGATACATTTGGCCTAACGTTGTGACTACGTCGCGCACAGTCTTTTGGCGGTCCGGAACACCATGCCGATCGAAGCCCGTCCAGTAAACGATTAGCCCGGCACGGCCCGCCGGCAGGGAGGTATAGCCGGCCCTTGATCCGGGCAGACCTTTCGTGGCGGCATCAAGAATGGGCTGCTGCCACTTCCGATCGCCCGGATCTTGCTAGCCTCGTCTATTTTCATTTGATCGAGCAGGGACTCGATCCGTTGCACAGCGCGAACCTTACTTGCCTTCGTAGATGCCATAGGGCTGATTCAATCTCGTCGCCGGTCCGCTCAGCACGCGAAGCGGCGCGACATTTCCCGCAGCATCGTGTTCATAAACGTTGATGGCGGCGCCGCACACGGCGTAAATATTGCGCAGATATCCAAGGGCCAACTGCCCGCAAAACCCGGTCGTGATGGTCGATATCATCGCGGGCTTGAATGTCGCGGGTCCATACTGATTCGCGCCGACGCCGACGGTGTCTTCCGCGAAACGGTTGATGCCCGAAGCCCCCGTGGCGAGATAGGTCTTCGTCGTCGGGTCATCGACGATGCCGAAACTGGGGTAATAGTCGGTGTCGTAAATTGGCGGAAGATCCGCCCCATTGGGAAACTGCTTCGGCACGGTGTTTACACCGTAACCGAGGTTGAACGATCCCGAGATGCCGCCGATGTGCGTCTCGATTAAATTGTTGCCGGTTGAATCCGAGGTAATCTGCCTGGGTACGGGGATGCTGTTGGTTGCGCTCCGGGCGAAAGGCGCCGTATTGCCGCTTGCATTCGGCGCGAAGCGCAGCAGCTCGCTCGTCCCGCTCAGCCCCGGGTTTTGAGCGATGGTATCGACAACGAAAATCTTGCCGGTTGCTTGATCGACCGTCATTGCTTCGACATTATGAATCCCGGTCAACGGCCCGGCAAGAACGCGAATCGGTGCGACGTTGCCGTTTGCCAGCGGAGCGAAGACAAGAATACTCGCCGGTTTGTTCGCGACGTAAAGATTACCCGCCGCGTCCTCGGAAAGCTGGCCGGGCGACGTTATCCGCGTCTTCGACCCGGCGATGACCCGCATGGGCGACGTATTGCCTTGCGCGTCGAAACGGTAAACGGTAATCGAGTTGTTTCCGACGTTTCCGACATAGAGCATGTACGTTCTCGCCGGAATCGGCGTAAATTGCGTGGGATAACGACTATCGGATTCTGCCTCGCTCACCGACGCAGGCGAGAGCGGTGCCAAGGCGGCGTTGACGCCGGACGGCGCAGGCACATTGGTGCTGCCGCTTCCGCCTCCGCATCCCGAGAGTGCAAAACATACCATGGCCCAAAACATAAAGCTGGAACGGACTTGCATGAGAGCACCTTGCTATTGAAATGTGCGCAGGTAAATCGTGGTTACGCCGCGTCTGGTCCTGGTAGGTAGTGTAACCGGCGGGCTCCCCGTTCATTCAGGCGCATGGTCTCGGCCCTTCATGCCATTGGTCTCGTTTACGTAGTGTTGATGGTCCCGCACGGCTCAACACGGTGGATCGGTTATCGATGCGCTTCCAAGGCCCCGTTCCGCTTCGCTAAGCCACCCGCCGGAGTTGACTGCTGCGAAGCGCGACCGCGACGAGCATCTCGGTCACGATGAGAAACACTGCTCTGATGCGATGATCGTCGCCGTAGCGGTGAAGCACGGGGCACGTGAAATCATGACCGGCGATCCAGAAGATATCGCGGCTCTGAGCAGTCGAGACCTATCGATCATTTCGCTCTAAAACGGACACAACGTCGCCAAGCGGCTTGGAACTTTAGACGCGCGCCATCGCGTAGACGCCTTCGCGTTCAAGCACGCGCGCCGCGCGCAGCAGCCCAAGCCCGGTGACCGCATCTTCGATTTCGCCGTTGAGGGCGGCTTCGAGCGCGGCGGCAAACGGCATGCGGACCGTTTCGATCGATTCGACTTGCTCGTGTTCGGTCGCGACATGCGACAGATCGCGCGCCAGAAAAAGCGAGATCGAGTGAGCGATGAGCGACGGCAATTCGTAGGTGATGCCCAGCGCGTCCCAGCGCGCGGCCTCGACGCCGATCTCTTCACGCGTTTCACGCTGCGCGGTGGCAAGCGGGGACTCGCCGGACTCGCTCCCGCCTTTGACGATCTCGAGCACGACGCGGTCGACCGCGAAGCGCGCTTGCCGCGTCAGCCACACGACGCCGTCGTCGTCGTAAACGACGACGGCGCTCGCGGGCGGAGTAACGACCAGCCCATGTTCGCCCGGCCGGCCGTTGGGGTGGACGATATCGTGAGCCTCGAAGGCGATCCACGGGTTGGCGTACACGGTACGCTTGGCGCGGCGGAGGAACTGCATGCTCCAACCATGCCCCGGCCCCAATGCCCAATCCTCGCCCGTCACGTTCGGGCAAGCTCCGGGCAAGCTCGAAGCTTGGGCGTTAAGCGCTCACCGTGTCGGCCGATTCGAGATCGGCGGAATACCGGCCCAGCGACGCAAGCGAGTTCATCCGCGCGCGATGGACAAGCAGCGCTTGCGCCGCCGGAATCGCCGCGCTATCACCGCTCCACTTCTCGAGCGTCGGCTGCTGCAACGCGCGACCGTAGGAGAACGTCACCGGCCACGGTTTGCGATAGGTCGAATCGCGGTTCATCGCATCGAGATGCGCCGTCGCGAGTTCGTTGCTCTGACCGCCCGACAAAAACGCGATGCCCGCGACATTCGCCGGAACCGTTTCGGTCAGCACGCGCAGCGTCTGGGCGGCCACGGCAGCGACGCCGGATTGTGCCGGAGCGCTTTGGCCGGCGATGACCATGCTGGGTTTGAGCACGATCGCGTCGAGCACGACGCCCTGCTCCTCGAGTTCGACGAACACTCGGCTAAGCACGCCGATCGTCGCGCTGGCGGACTGTTCGATCGTGTGGTCGCCATCCATGAGCAATTCGGGCTCGACGATCGGGACGAGACCAGCGGCCTGGCAGATCGCCGCGTAACGCGCGAGCGCGTGCGCATTGGCGACGATCGCCTTGGGCGAGGGTAAATTACGGCCGATCGTATACACCGCGCGCCACTTCGCGAAACGCGCGCCGAGTTTGACATAGGCTTCGACGCGTTTGCGCAGCCCGTCGAGCCCTTCGGTGATCTTCTCCTGATCGGTACCCGCGAGCGTTACGGTTCCGGTGTCGACTTTGATACCGGGGAGGATACCGTTCGCGTTCATGATTTCGACGAACGGCTGACCCTTGGGGTCGCTCTGATGGATCGTCTCATCGTAGAGGATCGCGCCGCTCACGTAGCGCGCCAGACCGGGTGCCGTAATTAGCAGCTCGCGGTACTCGCGGCGCTTGTCCTCGGTCTGCGGAATGCCGAGCTTGGCGAAGCGTGTGTTGCACGTGCCGTTGCTCTCGTCGATGGCGAGGATGCCTTTGCCTTCCGCGACCAGCGCGCGCGCCGTCTCTTTGAGAAAATCGATCATGCCTGAATCTCCGCAGTGGTACCGTCGAGCGACGGCAGAGTGGAAAGATGAGGGGTGAGCATATGTTTGCAATCCGAGGTGCGCACGGTGCGCGTGTAGGTCGAAATGACGATCGACTGCGTGAAGGCCGAACCGTCGCCGAAGCTCACGCCCGCGAGCAGTTCGCCGTCGGTCACGCCGGTGGCAGCGAGGATCGCTTCGTCGGCCGCGCACAGATCGTCGAGCGTCAGCGTCTTGGCCGGATCGATGCCTTCCGCGGCGACGATCTCCGCGTCGGCCGCGTCGCGCAGCCAGAGCCGGCCTTGCATATCGCCGCCGAGCGCCTTGACCGCGCAGGCGGTCACGACGCCTTCGGGCGCGCCGCCGATTCCGGCGAGCATGTCGATGCGCGTCCGTTCGGTTAATACCGCGATGATCGCCGTCGCCACGTCGCCGTCGCGAAAGAGCCGGATGCGCGCGCCCATGTCGCGCACTTCGCGCACGAGATGTTCGTTGCGCGGCCGATCGAGCAGGGCGACGGTGATCTCGCTGACCGGGCGGTGCATCTCGGCCGCCAGCGCACGGATGTTCTCGCGCAGCGGCCGGTCGATCGAGATCCGCCCGGTACCCGCCGGGCCGACGACGATCTTATCCATGTACGGTACGCGCGTTTGAAAGAGCGTGCCGCGACGCGCCGCGGCGACGACTGAGATCGCCCCCGGTCCGCCGCGCGAGGCCAGCGTCGTTCCGTCGATCGGATCAACGGCGATGTCGACTTCGGGACCGTCGCCGGTGCCCAGCTTCTCACCGATGTAGAGCATCGGTGCTTCGTCTTTTTCGCCCTCGCCGATAACGACCGTGCCGGCCACGTCGACGTCGCCTAGAACCTGCCGCATCGCGTCGACGGCGGCTTGATCGACCCCGTTTTTGTCGCCCAGCCCGACCATGCGCGCCGAAGCGATCGCCGCGGCTTCGGTCGCGCGAACGAACTCCAACTCGATGCGCGCGTCGCGCAGCTTGGCGCGGCGGATCACGCGAGGGCTCCCGCTTCTTCGAGCAACGCGTTCTCGATGAGCACGACGCGGCGTGCGATGAGCAATTGGGCGAGTGCGAGCGAATGACTCACGCCGCTACCGTTGGGTCCGTTGAATTCGCCTAAGCGCTCGGGTCGCAAATGCGCGTGCGAATCCATGTGGGCCCAGATCTTGTCCTGAACGGCTTCGGCGACGCCGTCGGCGATCTGGCCGTCGATCTCGATAATCGTTTCGGGGTGACCGTTTTCCGTGGTCGTTTCGAGCTGCCGCAGGTGCGTCGACGTGCTGGCGAACTCACCGTAGTCGAGTTTCCGAAAGCGTCCGCTTTTGCGAATCTGCGCCGTGAGATGGGCGTCGTCCGGGTTCGTCGACCACGTCGCCGGCCGGCTGAAACGCACGGTCAGATCGGCGTATCCGGCCTGCGGCGCGATGTGCGCGCGTATATCCGGCTGGCGCTTCTCGATCTCGGCGCGCACTTGCTCTTCGCTGTAGCCGCGCTGGGTCATATCACGCTGAATCTTCCAGGCGACTTTGAGTTCCGTCTCGGGATCGAGCCATACCGTAACGTCGAAGAGACCGCGCAGCGCCCGCGTATAGAGCGGGAACAGACCCTGCGCGACCACGATTTCCTTGGGAATCACCGTTTGCGGTCCTTTGATCGTACCGTCTTGGTGATCGTAGATCGGCTTACTGATCGTCTTGCCGTCACGCAGCGCCCACAGATCTTCTTCCATCGCGGCGAAGTTATTCGCCCGCGGGTCGAGCGCCGTCAGGCCGACGGCTTTGCGCTGCTCGCGATCGAGTCCATGGTAATCGTCCAAGCAAATCGTTTCGATCCGCTCGGCGCCGAAGATTTTGTCCAATCCCCGGCAGAGCGTCGTTTTTCCGGTTCCTGAATCGCCTCCGACGGCAATCATGATTGGCCGACGCGACATACTGCCTCCGCTGTTGTAAAGAACTCTCGCAAGCTACCGCGCGCCGCGGGCTTACGTCACGGGGGCGTTCACAGAATGCGGGTTTTGCGTCCTGAAATGCGCGCCGTGGTCGTCACGAAAATCGTTGCCGCCAGCTCACGGATATAGAGCAAAGATTCCTCGATGCCAAACGGGCACCATAGCCATCCGGTTCGACGAGCGCGCGCTCGAGCAAATCTCCGCCGCACTTCGGTCTGCGACGCTCAGGTCCCGTCGAGCCCGATCTGATGCTACAAAGGACGTGTCTTTTTTTGGCCTTCGTCAGGGTTGCGTGGCCGGTCAAGCGCACGAGATCGAGGCGATGGCGAATGACGACTTCGACGGCGCCCTGTTCGCGCTGCCGAATCTGCGCGGCGCCTTAAGCCCCGCCCGCGGTGCGGCCCGCGAAGCTGCAGCGCGGCTGGCAACCGAAATCGATCGTCAGATCGGCGCTGCGGGCCCGGCCCGAAACCGCCGCACCTTGAACGGACTGCGACGGATCTCGATTGCGGCCGGGCAGCGGCTCCTGCACGAATCGGCGCACGTCATCGAGCACTCGTTCGACGCACGAATCGCCGCCCACCGCGCCGCGCGGCGGTTCGTCATCGGAAGTGAAATCGTTGCGCTCCTCATCGGCGGAGCGTTCGTGGCATTCGTCTGGAACGTGTTGCGCCGGCGTGAACGCGCCGAACTCGACCGTGCGCACGAGCGGGCAGCGCGCCTACAGACCCAGTTGGCGCGTCGCAACGCCGAGCGCGCGTTGTGGACCACCCCACGAGTTACGACTCGGGGCTGCTCGCAGCGCGCTCGCTGGCGTCATAAGCCGAACGATTTGCGCACCGCGGGCATGAAACCGCGGCTTACGGGCGCTTCGCTTCGCCGCTTATCGTCGAGCCGCAGAACGTAGGTTCCGCCGAAAAACGGTTCGATCTCCACGACGTGATCGGGATTGACGAGATAACTGCGGTGCACGCGCAAAAATCCCAGCGGTTCGAGCCGCGCGGCGCACTCGGCGAGCGAACCGCGAAAGCGCAGCTCGCGATCGTTGAGCGTCGCAAGAACGACGTGACCGTTGGCATGCACCATGAAGATCTCGTTGATCCGCACGAGCATGCGGCGGTCGTCGTCCTCGAGCGGCAGCCGGACCGTTCCCAGCGTGCCTTTGGCGGGGCCCGGGGGGCTGTGGGCGCCCCGGACGCGCGCGATCGTCACGGCGAGGCGTTCTTCGTTGACCGGTTTGACGACGTAGTCGGTCGCGCCCAGCTCGAACGCGCGCAGCGCATGTTCGTCGAAGGCCGTGACGAACACGACCTGCGGCCGGTGCGGCAAGCTGTTGATGACCGTCATCGCCTCGATCCCGTTCATGCCGGGCAGACCGATATCCAAGAACACGACGTCGAATGGATCGGCGGCCAGCGTCGCGAGCGCCGTCGCCGCCGACGACGCCTCCACGATGGTAAAATCTTCGGCCACCCGCTCGAGCGCGTACACCAACTCGCTGCGCACGAGCGGCTCGTCGTCGACCACGAGCGCTCTCACTCTTTAGGCCCGCGCATCGGAACCCAGAACGCCACCGTCGTGCCGGCGCCTTCGGCGCTGGCGAGCTGCAAGCCCGACCGCGGACCGAACGCGCCGATCAGTCGCTGGTGTACGTTGTTGAGGCCCAACCCCAGGCCCGTGCCGAAGCCGCGATCGAGCACGCTGTGCATCATACCGGCCGCGATGCCGACGCCGTCGTCGATGATCGATATCTCCACTCCGGCGTCGCGAAACCGCGCGCGGATGCGAATCGAGCCGCGATGGCGCGAAGCAATCCCGTGAGCGATCGCATTTTCGACCAGCGGCTGAATCGAGAGCACCGGCACGAGCGCCAGGCGCGAGCGCGCATCGACCTCGAACGAGACGCGCAGGTTCGTTCCGTAGCGCGCATGTTCGAAGCGCAGATAGCGTTCGACGTTTTCGAGTTCGTCGTCGAGGGTCACGAATTCGCCGTGCCGGGCCAGCGTCTCCCGAAAATATTCGGCGAAATCGACGAGCAGATCGTGCGCGCGGGTCGGGTCCGTGCGCGTCAGCGCCGCGATCGTGGTCAGCGTGTTGAACAAAAAATGCGGCGAGATCTGGGCCCGCAGCGCTTCGAGTTCGGCTTGGGTGACGAGCGCCGCGCGGGCGTCGAGTTCGGCGACTTCGAGGTACACGCTGAAGACGCGCGCGAGGCCGATGGCAACCCGCGCGTCGCGCTCCTCCATCTCGCGCCCGGCGCGATACAGTTTGAGCGCGCCCACGACGTTGCCCCGCACCACGAACGGCGCCACCGTCACCGCGGTGAGCGGACAGCCGCGCACCGGGCAGCCGATGTCTTCCCGGTTCGAGGTCGTGTACGGCCGCCCGGCGGCCAACGTCCGGCGCGTGACGTCGGTAAGATGGGGGCTGCCCGCGAGGTGATGGTCGCTGCCCGCGCCGATGAACGCCAGCACGCCGTCCGTCGCCGAGACGACGGCGGCCGCGTCGAGCTCCAAGTTATCGTAGACGAGCGCGGCGGTGAACTGCGCCGACTCGGGGCGCAGGCCGCCGCGCAGATGCGGCAGCGCTTCGACGAGCAGATCGAGCACGGTTTGCTCGCGGACGCTTTGTTCGCGCATTAGGCGGCCCGGAAGGCTCCGTTGGCCAGAACGTACTGCAGAAAGCGCTGCGCACCCGTGGGCAACTCGCGGTCGCGGTTCGCCACCAAGTGCCAATCGCGCACCATCGGCGTGATCGGGGTCGGAATCTCGGTTAGCGTACCGTCGGCAAGTTCGCGCGCGACCGCATCGCGCGACAGGAGCGAGATGCCCAGACCCACGCGCACGCACTCGCGAATCGCGCCGTTCGATCCGATGGTCACGGCGGGCGGCACGATGCCCAGTTCGGCCAGGACGGCTTCGGTGGTCTCGCGGGTGCCCGACCCGGGTTCGCGCAGCAACCATGTCGCGGCGGCCAGTTCGGCCACGGAATACGCGCGATTCGGCGGTCCGACCACCACCACGGCGTTGGGCCGGATCGCCAGGGTCACGAACGGTTCGCCGCGGGGCGGCCGCCCGGCTAGAACGAGATCGGCCTCCCAGTGCACGAGGCGATCCCAGACCTGGTCTTTGTTGGCGACTTCGAGGTCCAGATTGACCGGTTCGCGGTCCGCTTGGAAACCGCTGAGCAGCTCCGGCAGCAGTTGCTCCGCGGCGGTCGTAACGGCCGCGAGCGACAGGCGCCGCGAATGCGGAATCGCCGCTGCCCGCGCTTCGGCGACCGCCTCGTCGAGCAGCGCGAAGATTCGCCGGCCGTAGGTGACGAGGCGCTCGCCGGCCGGGGTCAAGCGCACTCCGCGCCCATCGCGCTCCACCAGCGGTGACCCGATCGCTTTCTGCAGCGCGGCCAACGCCGAGGAAACGGCCGGCTGCGAAACGACCAGCCGTTCGGCGGCGAGCCGAACCGACCCGCAGTCGGCGACTTCCAGAAACGTGCGCATCGCGTTCAGAGATAACATAAGCAGCAGGTTATGAATACAACCAGAAAATGTGCTTGGCGTCAATGGATGGAGGTACCAGGATCAACTGTCTTTAGGGGGAGCTTCCTGCTGCTGCAGCGGACTCCCACATCGAGTCAACTATCGAATGAGGGAGGCCTAGCATGCCAGTTTCCACCAACGGCATTCCCGCCGAGAAGAGCCGGTTCGAAGCGGGCGTTTCCCCGTACGCGAAAATGGGGTATTGGGACGCCGATTACGAGCCGAAGGACACCGATATCCTGTGCGCCTTTCGGATCACGCCGCAGGAAGGCGTCGATCCGATCGAGGCCGCCGCGGCTGTCGCGGGTGAATCTTCGACGGCCACGTGGACGGTCGTGTGGACTGATCGCCTAACCGATCACGCCCACTATCAGGCCAAGGCCTATCGAGTCGACGCCGTTGCCTCGGCACCCGGCCAGTACATCGCGTACATTGCCTACGACCTCGACTTGTTCGAAGAAGGCTCGATTGCGAACCTGACGTCCTCGATCATCGGCAACGTCTTCGGCTTCAAGGCGCTCAAAGCGTTGCGGCTCGAGGACATGCGCATCCCGGCGATCTACGTCAAAACGTTCCAGGGACCGGCGCACGGCATCGTCATGGAACGCGAATACCTCAACAAGTTCGGCCGCCCGCTGCTGGGCGCCACGGTCAAGCCGAAACTCGGCCTCTCGGCGCGTAATTACGGCCGGGTCGTGTACGAGGCGCTGCGCGGCGGACTGGACTTCACCAAAGACGACGAGAACATCAACTCGCAGCCNNCACTACATGAACGTGACCGCCGGCGACATGGAAGCGATGTACGAGCGCGCGGAGTTCGCCAAGGAAATCGGCAGCGTCATCATCATGATCGATTTGACGATTGGCTATACCGCGATGCAGTCGATGGCGAAGTGGTCGCGCAAGAACGGACTGATTCTGCATCTCCACCGCGCCGGCCACTCGACCTATACGCGCCAGAAAACGCACGGCGTGAGCTTCCGCGTCATCGCCAAATGGTGCCGGCTCATCGGCGTCGATCACATCCACGCCGGCACCGTCGTCGGCAAGCTCGAAGGCGATCCGCGCACGACCGCGGGCTACTACGACACGCTGCGGGAAAACTTCATTCCGACGAATCCGGCCAACGGCATCTACTTCGATCAGGAATGGGCCTCGATGCCCGGCGTGCTGCCGGTCGCTTCGGGCGGCATCCACGCCGGACAGATGCACGATTTGCTCAACTTGCTCGGTGAAGACGTCGTGCTGCAGTTCGGCGGCGGAACGATCGGCCATCCCGACGGCATCGCGGCCGGCGCGACCGCCAACCGCGTCGCGCTCGAAGCGATGATCCTGGCCCGCAACGAGGGCCGCGACTACGTCGCGCAAGGTCCGGAGATTCTCAAAGAAGCCGCCAAGAGCTGCGCTCCGCTCGCGCGCGCGCTCGACCTTTGGAAAGACATCAGCTTCAACTACGAATCCACCGACACGCCCGACGCCGTGGCAACCCCATCACACTGAACGTCGGATGGGCCCCCAAAAATCTTTCTTTTGGAGTTGATTGTATGCGAGTAACGCAAGGAACGTTTTCTTATTTACCGGATTTGACGGACGCGCAGATCACCAAGCAAATCCAGTTTGCGCTGGACAACAATTGGCCGATCTCCATTGAGTACACGAACGATCCGCATCCGCGCAATTCGTACTGGGAAATGTTCGGGCTGCCGATGTTCGATCTCAAGGACGCCGCCGCAATCTTGGGCGAAGTTGCGCGCGCGCGGCGGGAATATCCCGACGCGTACATCAAGGTCAACGCGTACGATGCGCGCTACGGCCGGCAAACGACAGCATTGAGCTTCATCATCAATCGCCCGGCGACCGAACCCGGCTTCCGGCTCGAACGGCAAAACGCAAACGATCGCGTTCAGCGCTACACGATCGCCGCCTACTCCGCCGACACGGCGAAGGAAACCCGCTACTCGACATGAACGGCGAACCCGCGGAGGCCCAGCCGCTCGACATCACGGCGGCCTACGCCGAGTCGAACATCGGCGCGATCATCGAGAAGCTCGACCGCGAGCTGATCGGTCTTGCGCCCGTGAAGAGCCGCATTCGCGAGATTGCGGCGCTGCTGCTGGTCGATCGGTTGCGCAAGCGGGTCGGGCTCGACACCGAACCGCCGCCGCTGCACATGTCGTTCACCGGCGGCCCCGGCAC
>PLAE01000229.1 GCA_003134035.1 Candidatus Velthaea versatilis | reverse complement strand
TCGTGCTGCACGCCGTGCGCAGATTCTGCATTGCCTGCGGCCGCGCCGTGGCGGGACAGAAGACTTCGGCGAGGTGGGTGCGCGTCGCCGCGCCGTCGGGCTGCAACAGCAGATACTTCACGATGTGCTGGTCGCGCCGGCGGGCCCACACGATCGGCACCCCGTCGACGGACGCGGCGAAACGGCCGAAGAGCTGGACATCGNNCGGCGGCCGGTCCGCGCGCGGCCGGGCGCCCGCGTCTATGGCGTCACCGAGATCGGGCGCACGAGCGTGATCGTACCGACGCCCTGCGGGACCGTTGCCTCGAAGACTAGCCGAGTCGGCTGGCTAACTTCGGGCGCGGTGAATTCGACGTTGTGTTTGCCGGGCGCGATTTCACGGCGATCTAGTTCGCGGCCGCTACTATCGAGCAGGACGATCTCCACGCCGTCGCCCGTCCCATGCAGGTCGACCCAGATCGGCTCGCCCGAGCGAACGTGCGCCGGCGCCGTGAGCGCGGCCGATGTTGCCGAACCTGGCCCCGAAGGGGCCGCCTCATCCAGCGCCGGCGGCAAGCCGGCAGCGCCCATCGGCGTTCCGTCGTCGCTGCCCGGTATGACGGATACGCCGATGCGCGATTCGGCCGCGTCCCCACCGCGCCGCTCGGTGGCCACGACCGTCAGCAACCGAGTCGAGTCGACGTGCGGTGCGATGAAGGTCGAATGACCGCTGGCCGAGATCGACTGCCGTCCGTAGGTGATTTGCGCCGCCGGGTCGAGCAGGACGATCGAGCCGCCGGTCCCCACGACATCGTAGTACACCGTAAGCGTCTGGCCGCCGGCGACGACCGCCCGATCGACGGCCAGCGAACGGATCTGCGGCGGCGCCGGCGGTGCGGCCGACGCACTGGGCCGCGGGGCGGCTGCGAGCGCGGCTGCCGATGGGGGCACGTGGACGTACGCTTCGGCGACCGCCGCGCCGAGCAGATTGGCGACCTGCAGGCGGACCAGATAGGTTTGCGCGGCGCTTGCGGCGGGCACGTCAACGCGGAAAACGCCGGACCCGATGACGAGCGAACCGCGCCCGACCGCCACGCCGTCGGGGCCGAGGACGGTGTAGGCCGCCTTACCCACCCCGGTGGCGCGGTACCTTATCGCGAGCGAACTGCCGGCTGCCGCCGTCGCGGGCACGCTCAATTCCGGGATCTGCGGCCGCGCGACGATGTAGACGGCAAAGCCCATGAGCGCGGCAAACAGCACCAGGATCGGACCGATTGACGGCAAGGCGGCAATGGCTTCGGTTGTCGCGGGCAGCCGTCGCGGTGCCGCACGAATGCCGGGCCGGCTCGGGATGGGCGCCGCGATATGCGCGGCGAGCTGTGCCGGCGAGCCGGGCCGCCGAACGAGCGCCGTCAGCACAGGCGCCGGTCGCGCGGCGAATTCGTCGGCGAGCGCGGCCTCTTCCGCGCGCGGGGCGGGCAGGGCGAGGTCGGATTGCGCCCGCGGAACCACAAGCGTGAATTCGGTATTGCCGTTGCTCAGCGCGAAATGGACTTCGGGGATCACGCCCGCCGGCGTGAAGTTGAGCATCACGCTGGTGGAAAACTCCGCGTGCGGGCCGATGATCGTTTGTACGAGCGTGCGGCGGTGCGCGTCGGAGGCGTCGAAAAACACGAACGCGAGGGCGTGCGCATCGTCGATGCTGTCATTGCCGACGAGGACGGTAAATCGCGCGCCGCGTTCGTCGTCGGTCGGGCAGCGCGTGATGTGGCAGCGCAGAGCGCCGTGAGTGCCGGCGGCTTCGGCGGAATACTGAACGCCGCGGCTCTCGGTAACCGTGCTCACTGGGTGCCAATCGTCACTGCGGCGCGGGCCTTCCTGCGCGCGGCGTGCGGTCTTACGGAATCAAAACGGGGAAATAGCGCCGTGTGGCTGCTTTTCGAATCGCCTGGGCGTATAACGTCTGTCTTGCCTTGGGCCTCGTTATCGCAGCGGCCGCGCCGGTCGGCGCCGGCCAGTCGATCCAGTGCGACGTGCACCTGGCGGCGTCGTTCCGGTCTGCCGCCGACCGTTACGTCGCCGAACGAGCATACGCGTCGGCGGCGAGCTGGTATCTTGCGGCGGCACGCGTTACTCGGGCGTGCGGCGCGGCGGATGCGGCGCTCCTGGGCCCGCGTTCGCTCGCGCAAGCCGGGACGGCCTACGCCCAAAGCGGCGACTACGGTCCGGCGCTCGAGTTGCTGCAGACGGCGCAGGCACGGCTAGCCGAAATGGGCGCTGCCGGCAACGAGCGCACCGCGCGCGCGGCGCAGCCGTATCTCGAAATCGTTCAGAAGATCATCGGCGCGGTCAACAGCCTCGCCGAATCGATGATGTAAAGCCGTCAACGTCGTGGCGGCGCGCAGTTGCCGCTGGCGGGTTGATTCGGTGAACGCCCGCTCGCAGGAACGGTGGGTTCGAGCGGGTACTTCGCGCGAAATGAGCAGCGAACATCAAGGTCGGGTCAGTGTCGTTACCGGCGGCGCGCGCGGCATCGGTTTGGCCTGCGCGACCGAACTTGCTCGCGCCGGCTCGGCAATCGCGGTCTGCGATCTGCGCATCGATGATGCTACCGCGGCGGCGGCCGTGCTCGCAGCGGAGTTCTCGGTCGACGCGCGCGGCTACGCGGGTGATGTGAGCGCGTGGAGCGCGGTCGAGGCGATGATCGCGCAGATCGCGCGCGACTTCGGCCGCATCGATCATCTCGTAAACAACGCCGGCGTGCAATTCGTCTCGCCGCTAGCCGAATTCCCGATCGAGAAATATCAACTCGTGCGCGGCATCGATCTCGACGGCGTCTTTCACGCCACCAAGGCGGTGTGGCCGCATCTGCTGGCCCAAGGACGCGGCCGGATCGTCAACATCGCAAGCGTTCAAGGCGTGATCGGTTCACCGTTCAAAGCAGCTTACGTCGCGGCCAAACACGGCGTGATCGGCTTGACGAAAGTATCGGCGATCGAAGGCGCGCGCGTCGGCATTACCGCCAATGCGATCTGTCCGGGCGCGGTCATGACCGATCTGATTCGCGGTCAAGCCGCGGATCTCGCCGCTTCGTTCGGCGGCGGCATCAGCGAAGAGGAAGCGCTCGATCGGGCCTTCCTCGCCGCGATGCCGACCCGGCGCTTCATCGAGCCCGTCGAGGTCGGCGCGCTGTGCGCCTATCTTTGCGGGGACCTGGCGAAGTCGATTACCGGCGCGCCGATCTCCATTGATGGTGGTTGGGCCGCGCAATAACGCAGCGTTCTTTTTTTCGCGCGTCGCCTTGCCAAACGGGTCGACGCGTGATACCGTATACCAACCGTTGCGCGTTGCCTTGCGGTCGCTAGACGTTGGAAAGGAGCCCTCAGTGAAAGCATTCTTCGCACATATGAATGGGATCGTCACTCTCGGTCGTCGATCGACCATGGGTTTTTCTTGCTCGGAGGCTCACGTTCGTTAAGCTGCACCGCTCACCGGTTCAGTCGTGAAGCCTCCGCATCTGCCGGAGGTTTTTTTATGCTCAACCACCAGCTGTTGACCGAGCTGAGTCGACAGCGCCGGCGCGACGTCGCTCGCGAAGTCGCGCTCTGCCAACAGGTTCGGAGCCCGCGCTGCATCGCCGGCCGCGCGCTGATCGCCCTTGGGGGATTGGCCGTCGTCATCGGAACGGCGCTCGACCAAGAACCGGAGCGTAATCCGCAAATAACGATCGTATGACCGTTCTCGGAATCGTTTCGGACACGCACCTGCCGCGTTTCGGGCGCGCGTTGCCGCGCGCGCTCGTTGACGGACTCGGCGCCGCGGGCGTCGATCGTATCCTCCATTGTGGGGATATGACCGATCTGCTTGCGGTCGAATTGCTCGAAACCATCGCGCCCGTCGACGCCGTCGCCGGGAACAACGACGGTGAAGCGATTCGCGAACGCTTCGGCCGCAAGAAGATCCTCACCATCGACGAGGTCCGCATTGGTCTGGTGCATGGCGACAAGGGCGCGTACGCGGCGCCGCGTAATGCCGCCGAAGCGTTTGCCGCCGAGGGGGTCGACGTGATCTGCTTCGGTCACAGCCATCGTGCGCTGCGCGAAGAGCGTGCCGGACGGCTGCTGCTCAACCCGGGTTCGCCGACCGACAAACGGATGAATCCGCGCTACTCGTTTGCGACACTGCGGCTCGCCGCGGGCCGCGTCGTCGACGCGCGCTTGCACTACTATTCCGACCGCAGCGCGGATTAGTGGATCGACTTCGTCGATTCGTCGCGTTCGGGCTTCGCCCGAGCCGCTGTGTCGGGGAAACCCGACACCGTATTTAGTGCCGTCGGGCCGCCGTGCCGGTCAGCGCTTCGACGCTGCGCACGGCGTCACGACTGAAGCACTCATTTTCTTGGGCGAACTCGATCCGGAAAATGTCGGAGCGGGAATCGAGTTCGCGACCCACTACGAAGCGTCGCCCGTCGACGATGCCGAACGGCTTCTCGATGCCTCGCCGCTGGCGCCCGAACGATCCACCTTCGTCGATGTCGGGTCAGGCATGGGGCGGGTCGTGCTGCTGGCCTCGCGGCGGCCATTCCGGCAGATCGTCGGCGTCGAGATCTCGCCCGCGCTGCACGAAATCGCGCGTGACAACCGCGCACGTTTTCGCGCCGCGGACGTACGCTGCCGCGACGTGCGGCTCGTGCGGGCAGACGCGGCGGCGTTCACCTTTCCGCGCGGCGATTTAGTGGTTTATCTTTATAATCCGTTCCGCGCCGAAATACTCGAGCCGGTTCTGGATGCGCTGCTCGCCGGACCGCGGCGCGAAATCGTCGTGTTGTACCACACGCCGCTGGTGCGTGAATCGCTGGAGCGGCGTGCCGCTTTCGCGTGCATCGCCGATCTCGGTTTTGGTGTCGTTTACCGTCGCATCGCCGGTGCTGATCCCGGGTCGACGTAGTCGACCCTCTATGACCGCGGCCGCCGGTTGCTGCGTCCGTTGCGCGGACGCTTCCCTGCGTTGCCGTTCGGCGCGGGCGGCTTGGCGGCACCGGGCGCCGCCGATCCAGCCGGACGCGGCCGGCCGTTGGGCAGCGTCGCGATCTGCGTGTATCCCGAGAGCATCTCGTCGACGCGCGTGTACGCGCTGCCGAGCGCGCCCGGCAGCGACGACGATTTATCGATCACGCGTTCGGGCAGATCGTCGGTGGTGTAGAGCGTGAGGTAGAAATCGCCGTCGCGCTTGACGTCGATCCGCGACCGCTCGTAGCGGATCATCTTGGGGTCGACGTTGAGCATGCGGCGGGCGAACGATTCGGCGTCTTCGTGCGGCGCGATCCGTTTCGCTTCGGTCACCCATTGATCGTAGAGTTTAGCGAAGTTCGGGATCGGCCGGCCCTTGCGGTCGTATGCGACGCGCTGCGCCGGCAGTTCCATGCGCCAATGGTCCATCGGATCGATCGCGGTCCAGGTCGGCTTGATCTCGGGCGGCGCGGCGAAGGCATCGATCTCGGCGAGCATCGTGATGATGTCGTCGGCGCTGCGCACTTTGGCCGCGCGCTTGGGATCGAGTTTGAGCAGCTCCTCGAATTTGTCGGCGACTTGGGCGGTCATGCGGCCCTGCGCGTCGATTTGCGGCGGCAACCCGTAGAGCGAGGGCAGCGTGACGAGCGCGTGCCGCTGCGCCTGGTCGACGAGGTCGATGATGATCGCCGCGGGCTTGATGCTTTTCTCGATCAGTTCGCGCCGGGTCAGTGCCGAATCGGTGTTCGACAACGCGTTGGCGATGTCGTCGACGGGCCGCAGCGCGCGGCCGGTGATCTGGGTGTAGAGCGTCGTCGATTTGGTCGGCCGGGCATTGAGGATCACCTGCACCGACGGCACGTCGAAGCCTTCGAGATAGAGCCCGCAGTTGACCAGCACGTTGGTTTTGCCGCTGCGGAAGTCGCGCACGATTCGTTCGCGTTCGGCTTTGGGCGTTTCGCCGCTGGCCCACTCGGCCTTCACGCCGTTGGCGACGAACTCTTCGGCGACGTCGCGCGCGTGTTCGACCGAAGCCGTGAAAACCAGCGCTTTCAACCCCGCGGTGTGCTGCTTGTAGGACGCGACGATGCGCGCGTTGCGGTCGACGGTGTTGACCGCGGCGGCCAGCGCGCCGATCACGAAATCACCGCCGCGCGATGCGACGCCGTCGAGATTGGTCGTCGTCGCGACCGCGAACGACTTCACCGGCACGAGATAGCCGGCGTCGATCGCTTTGCGGGTGTCCATCTCGTAGACGATCTTTTCAAAGACGTCGACGAGCCGTACGCCGTCGCCGCGGTTCGGCGTAGCGGTAAAGCCCATGATCATCGCATCGCTGCGCAACGCCAAGATGCGGTCGACGATCGCGCGGTACGACGGCGCGGCCGCGTGGTGGGCTTCGTCGATGACGAACAAACCGATGCGCCGGCCAAAACGCGTGGCGAATTCGGCCAACCGTTTGTCGCCCAAGGTCTGCACGGTGGCGACGACGATGTCGGAATCTTCGTCGGCGCGCCGCTCGGCTTTTTCGACCCCGATCTTGGCCGCCGGATTCTCGACGTGAACCTTTTCGACGATTTGCTCGATGAGTTCGTCGCGGTGCGCGACGACGAGCGTCACGTCGCCCTCGCGCAGCCCGAGCAGTTTCGGCAGCGTGGCGATGATGACGGTGTTGTGATTGACGATGCCGTTGCCGACGAACGCGTGCGACGATTCGACCTGACAATCGATCCGCCGGATCGCCGAATCCTCGATCGCGACGATCGGCGTCCAGGCACGGTTGTCGCTCACGATACGGCGCAACTCACGCGCCGGCGCGCAGTCGGGCGCCGCGCTTAGCCAGTGGCGAAGCGCGGCATAGGCCGGTCGCCGGGCGCCGGGCCCGTCGAAGTACTCCGCCGGCGGCCGCCCGTCGCGACCGTCAGCGCCGGACTCAAGCCGAGCGGCCAGGCTGCGGA
Source organism: Candidatus Velthaea versatilis (assembly GCA_003134035.1). Lineage (GTDB taxonomy): Bacteria > Vulcanimicrobiota > Vulcanimicrobiia > Vulcanimicrobiales > Vulcanimicrobiaceae > Velthaea > Velthaea versatilis. The sequence continues at coordinate 82,245 of PLAE01000229.1, read as the reverse complement.
GCAGCGCGCCCACGCCCGGCACGCCATCGGTCTGCGCAGCACGGCTCGAACTCGCCGGAAGCGGGCCGATCTCGCGGCCAAAGGCGTCGGGGTCAAAGACGTCGAGCGCGCAGACCGCTTCCCCAGCGCCGTCCGCTTCGACCCGGACGCCGCAGTAGACGCCCAGGGCAAGCAGCAGCTGCTGGACTTGCTCGGCTGTCATGCGGCGCGCGCGGATCGGCCCGGCCGCCGATTCGAAGAAGCCGCGCAAAAACGCTTGGACCGTTGCGCGGGTGCCGCACAGCACGGCTTCCGGGACGGCGGATTCGGAGTCCGGCGGCGCGACGCCGAACGCCTTCGCGAGATAATCGTCGAAAACGGTCTGCGGCCCGGCGGCGGAACTGCTGCCGCCCCGCAGCCCGGCCGCGGCCAATGCCGGCGGTGCGCTGCGAACTTGCGGGTCGCGCGCGCTGTCGGCGCAAGCCCGACCCAAGCCCCGGGCGTCGTGCTCGGCAAGCTCGATCGTGCCGAAGTCGGCGCGGCCGCGGGCGACGGCGACAAAGTCCCCGATCCGGAGATGTTCTAGCCGACACCAGCCCTCGAATCCGTCGTCGCGGCGAATCCAGATCCGGTGCGCCAGGGTCCCGTCAATCGTTAGTCCGGCGCCCGTCGCAACTCGCTTGCCGGGATTGACGCCGTCATCGTACCAACCGGCGACCTCGTCCGTTCGATAGGGCCCGGCGATCCGACGGCTCCCCCAGGCGTCGGCGAAGCGGCGCAGCCCGTTCGACCAGACCCAAGTCTGCGGGTCAACGCACTTGCCCAAACCCGTCGCAAGCGAAACGAGCTGGGTGCGAACACCACGTTTGCGATGTTCGACGATGGCCTGCTGCGCCTCGACTTGATACGGGCGCAGGTGCGGGGACCGCGGTGGCTTATCCACTGCGGCCAAGTTTGCCGAGCGGCGGAGCGGCCCCGATTCATTGGCCGCCGTCGCGTCTTGCATTGCCATGACGCCTATACATACGGAGCCGCCTCGTCGCAGAACGGCGAAGCGGGTGTGTAAGAAATCCGGTTCGAGGCGTTGCGCGCCTACAAGAGCCGGTGGGTAGTGGTATTAGACTACAATGCTGAACAACCCTCGACCCGGCTCGGGTTTTACTGTGAAGATTCGGCCGCGGCTATGCGGCGCGCGTAGTCGCTCGGCGTATCGACATCGATGAGCGCGCTTTGGTCTCCGTCGACGAAACGCCGCGCGAGGCCTGGATCGTCGCGCAGGTGCTTGATGGTATCTCCGTCAGGCAATGCTTCTATCTTGCGGCGGGCCCGCGGGCCGAAAACGACCGGATGCGCGAACGCGTCGCCGCAGCGCGGAACCACGACGTCGATCGTGTCGTCATACGCGCGCACGACGCCGGCGATCGCTTGAGCGGTGATATCGGGCAAATCTCCCAGCACTACCGCGATTGGTTCGATTGGGTCGATGGTGGCATTTGCGAGCTTGAGCGAATGCGACATGCCGCGATCGGGCGCATCGTTGCGGACGATCCGCAGCGCCGCAGGGTCCAGCAGCTGGGTGACTTGCGCGCTCGTCACGATAACGGTCGGCCACGCACGCGCGGCGTCGATGACGCGTTCGACGATCGAGCGGCCGTCGACGGGCAGCAGCAATTTTTGGCGTCCCATTCGGCGTGCGGTGCCCGCTGCGAGAATCACGATCGTCATGCGTTCGCCGCACGGTTTTCGGCCGGTCCAACGCATTTCCCGCAACTCGGGCTCGCTCGCGCCGTTCTCAGGTGCGGCCAAGAGGTTCGTTCGCGGTTCCGTAGCACTTGCGCGGAGGACCCAGTCGGCCGCAGTTCGCGCTCACGATTGAGTCATATCCGGCCGCGGTCGCCGTACACGACGTGCGGCGCAGGCGCACACGAATGAAGGAGACAATCCCGGATGCCCAAACTCGCCGCGAATCTTAGCATGATGTTTAACGAGGTGCCGTTCTTGGATCGCTTCGCGACGGCGGGCGCGGCGGGTTTTCGCGCCGTCGAGTTCCTCTTTCCGTACGAACACGAGCCGGCCGTCGTTGCCGGCAAACTGCGCGACGCACAGCTTGCGCAAGCGCTCTTTAACATGCCGCCGGGAGATTGGAACGCGGGGGAGCGCGGGATCGGCGCGCTCGCCGGACGCGAGGCGGAATTTGCCGCCGGCATCGACACGGCGCTGACGTACGCGCGTGCGCTGGATTGTCCGCTCGTTCATCCGATGGCCGGCTTTGCCGCCGCCGACGACGAACGCGCGATCACGACCTACGTCGCGAATATCCGCGCCGCCGCCGACGCGTTCGCGCCGGCCGGCAAACGAATCGTGCTCGAGCCGATCAATCACCGCGACATGCCCGGGTATTTTCTGCATACGACCGCGCAAGCCGCCGCCCTCATCGCGATCATCGATCGGCCCAATGTCGGGCTGCAACTCGACCTTTATCATGCCCAGATCTCCGAAGGCGATCTGGATAAAAAGATTCGGGCATTGCAGCCGTTGACGGCGCACGTTCAAATCGCGGGCAACCCGGCCCGTCACGAACCCGACATCGGCGAGGTCAACTATGGCTATCTGCTGGGCGTGCTCGATGAGATCGGGTACGCCGGCTGGGTCGGGTGCGAATACCGGCCCGCCGGCGCTACCGTCGCGGGTCTGGGTTGGGCAAAGCCATATCTTAGCTCGCATCGAGCCGCTTTATGAAAGCGGCGTGGTTCCAGCTCGAGCTCTGACCGAAGTGCACCGCGACGATGCGGCGGCGCGGCAGGACGTAGAGGGCCTGCCCGCCGGCGCCGCTGGCATAGAAGGCGCCGTCGGGGCCGGCGCCGTCGGCCAACCAAAGTCCCAGGCCGTATTTGGGATTGAGCGCCGAGCCGGTGGTGCAGGCCGCGAAGCTCGCGGGGCTGATAACGCCGGCACCGCGCGCGAGCAGGAGGCTCGCAAATTTGAGCCACTCATGGGCGGCGACGAACGCACCCGTCGGCAGCGGGCGCGTGCCGTCGGCCAGGCGCCGCCAGTCGGCGACGGCCATGCCGATCGGATCCAGTACGCGGGCCGCGAGATAGTCCACCGCGCAGGCGAAACGCGGCGCGAGTTTGCGCCGCAGAACTTCGCCGAAGACTTGCAGCGGAATCCCGCTATAGGTAAAGACGGTGCCGGGCTCTGTTTTGAGCGGGATGTCCAGCGCGCGCGAACCGGTCGGCACGGCGTTGCCCAGACCGCCGAATCCGTAACCGGCGGTGAGCGAGAGCAGTTGGCGGATCGTGACGCCGGCTCGGGCGGAAGCGGCGGGCCACTCAGTAATGGTCCGGCCGAGGGGTTCGTCGAGTTCGAGCAGGTTATCTTCGTGCGCCGCGAGCGCGGTGAGGCCCCAAAAGCTTTTCGTTCCGCTGTAAAGCGCGTGGGGTTGCGCGATCGGGCGGCCGGCTGCCGTTCGCTCGACAACGGTCTTGCCATCGCGCGCGATCACGAGGGCGTGCAACGTGTGGCGTTCCGCGTACGTTATCGCTTCGTCAAACATCAGACGGGCCGCTTTTGACCCGAGTGCGGTGACCGGCATAATCGTCGGAACATCTCGGGGAAGGCGGTCGGAACCAAATATCGGCCGCGCGCTCGGTGCGACGATCCCTCAACCCGCGGTTGCCTCCGCTGAAGTGACTGCGGCCCGTCGGCAGTCGACCGGCCGGCACGACGCGGGCTGTCCCGGCGGGAGTGGGAGCTGCCCCTAGGCCGAGCAGCAGGCTGGGTACAAGCACCGTGCGGAAACTTCTGTCCGACTACTCCACACGGCCGCGCGAGGGCGCGGCTCCGACTGTCAACTTGAGGAGGCATTTCCATCGTGCGCACTTTCCGGGCTGCCGTCGCAGCCGCTATCATCGGCCTCGTGCCGCTCTCCGCGCTGGCGACCACCACCATCAGCGCGGGCACGATTCTGGTCGGCAACATCGATCAGTCGCTGGACTCCAAATCCGTGCAGGTTGGGCAGCGCTTCACCATTAGCGACGTTCACACGCAGGACAACGACATCAACGGCGCCACCATCTACGGCCACGTTTCCGACGTGCAGCGCGCTAGCCAAGGTCGCACGGCGAAAATCGAGCTTGCCTTCGATAAGCTTCACACCCGCTCGGGTAACTCATACGCGCTTTCCGGCCGCGCTCAAAACGTGCAGGCGAACACCAAGAACAACACGCTCAAAGAAGTCGGCGGCGCCGTTGGCGGGATGATCGTGGGCAACATCCTGGGCAAGATGGTGCATACGAACGTCGGCGGTCTGCTCGGTGCCGGCGGCGGCTATATCCTGGCGAAAAACAGCAAGGAAAACCTCACAATCCCCCAATCCTCGACGGTCACCGTCGAAGTCACCTCCGCTCACCGCCAATCGACGTAACACGCCAATCGACGCGAGCCAAATGACGGCGAACACGGGGTCGTCGTTTGGCGCGTAATGGCAAAACGCGAGCGGCTGCTCGCAGCGGTGACGGGATCGAACGAACGAGGGCGCGCGTCGGGTTTTTTTCCAATTGGTGCAAGGATCCGGCGGCAGACGGTGGGATTGGGTCAAAAGGAGCATTTGCAACATGACAGCAGCGATTTCGGAACCGCGTCCGTTGCGCGAGCGGGTGACGCCGGATGAGTGGGCGGTGCGGGTCGACCTCGCCGCCGCGTACCGGCTGGTCGCGCATTTCGGTTGGGACGACGTCATCTTCACCCATATCTCAGCCCGTGTGCCGGGTCCGGACGAGCATTTTCTGATCAATCCGTACGGGTTGCTCTTTGAGGAGATTACCGCGTCGTGCTTGGTCAAGGTCGACCTCGACGGGAATGTTCTCGAGCCCACGCCGTACCCCATCAATCCGGCGGGCTTCACGATCCATAGCGCGGTTCACGCGGCGCGGCAGGACGTTGCGTGCGTGATGCATCTGCACACGGTTGCCGGGGTCGCCGTTTCCACTCAGGCCGAGGGATTGCTGCCGCTCAACCAGACGGCGATGGTCCTCAGCTGCTCGATCGGCTACCATGAGTATGAGGGGCTCGCGCTCGATCATGCCGAGCGGCCGCGACTTGTCGCGGATCTCGGCCAATTTCCCGCAATGCTGCTGCGCAACCACGGCACCCTGACCGTGGGGCGCACGATTCCATCCGCTTTCTTGAACATGTACTTTCTGGAACGCGCCTGCGCGATGCAAGTCGCAACGCTCGCCGGCGGGGCGGCGCTGCATCGTCCAGCCGATGCGGTGCAGCAGCTCGTCACACGTCAAGCGGCGGGCCAAGTGATGGGCGGTCTCGACATCGCCGATATGGCCTGGGCGCCGCTGATCCGGCTGCTCGACCGGCGCTACCCGGGATTCCGCGAGTGAGCGCAACGACGCCCGGCGCCCGTCGAATCACCCCGGCGGCGAGCCGTACCGTCGCGAGCGCGGCCGAAGAGCGCATCGAGATTGAGCCGGTCGTCGACCCGACGTTCGCTTCGTTTTGCGCCGGTGTGCTGCTGGCCGGATTGATCATGGCCGGGCTGCTCGCGATGGGCAGCGCCCGGCCAGTGCCGGCGTACGCGATCTTCGGTGCCGGCCTCTTCGGCGCGGTTTTCGGGGCGTTTCTCATGGGCGCCCTGCATCTTGCGGTCACCGATTCGCGCCGCCACACAGACGACCACATCTAAAACGGCGGCTACCGGCGCAGCCGCAATCGCTACGGGCGGCTTGCGGCGCAGCCGAAAACGCGACGGACTGAAGAAGTTGGTCCTCTAGCTCGGCCGGGACGTGCGCTTGGCGGCGGGTTTCGCTGCACCGGCGGGCCGGGCGAAGCCCGGATGGTGCGCCTTCTCCCGCGCCGCACGCGCGGTCGGTTGGCCGTGGACGGGGGACCGGCTGCGCTGGCGCTCGGGCGGCTCGGGCGGTCCGCTCGGTGCCGGAAGCTCGGGAGTTTTCGCGCGGTCGATTCGCTTGCCCAACTTGCGTTCGATCTGCGCGAAATAGCCTTCTTCTTCGCGTGAGACGAACGTGATCGCGTCGCCGGTCGCCTTGGCGCGCGCGGTTCGGCCGATGCGGTGGATGTAGTCTTCGGGGACCATCGGGACGTCGTAATTGACCACGTGCCCGAGCTCGAGGATGTCGATGCCGCGCGCCGCGATGTCGGTCGCCACGAGCACGCGATACTTGCCGCGTTTGAAATCGGCGAGTGCGCGCGTGCGTTGGGCCTGCGAGCGGTCGCCGTGGATGCGCTCGGCGCTGACGTTGTTGCGTTCGAGCAGCGCAGCGAGCCGGTTGGCGCGCGCTTTGGTGCGGGTGAAGGCGATCGCGCTGTAGATCGCGTTGTCTTTGAGCAACTCGAGCAGCAAATCGCTCTTGCTGAGCTGATTGACGCTATAGACGGTCTGGGTGATGCCTTCGGCGGGCGCGCTCTTGGCCTGCAATTCGACGCGCACCGGGTCGCGCAGCATCTCACGCGTCAGCGCCGCGATCTCGGGCGGAATCGTCGCCGAAAAGAACAGCGTTTGGCGCGCGGCCGGGATCAGCTTGATAAGCCGCCGGACGACGGGCAGAAAGCCCATGTCGAGCNNTCGAGCATGCGGTCGGCTTCGTCGAGAACCAAGTATTCGATCGTGCCCAGGCTCGCGGTGCCTTGACCGAGGTGGTCGAGGAGCCGTCCCGGAGTGGCGACGATGATCTCGGTCCCGCGCTTGAACGCGCCGACCTGGCCGCCGAAGCCGACGCCCCCGAACACGGCGGCGACTCGGACATTGGTGTGTTTCGCCAGCGCGCTCAAATGCTCGGCGATTTGCATGGCTAGTTCGCGTGTCGGCGCCAGAATCAGGGCCCGCGTCGTGCCGCGCGGCAAATCGGCCAGCGCGTTGATGAGCGGAATGCCGAAGGCGGCGGATTTACCGCTGCCGGTCTCGGCGCTCGCGAGGATATCGCGGCCGGCGAGCGCCGGAGGAATCGCTTGCGCCTGGACCGGGGTCGGCTCCGTAAAACCGATATCGCGGATGGCGCGAAGCAAAGCCGGGCGCAAATCGAGGGCATCGAACGTTAACAAAAAGACGATCTTTCGGGAATGCGCGAGTCGGTCGCTCATTCATCGAGAGATCGCGCGGAGGGTGACGCCCTAGTATCTCACGATTACCGACGCACGTCAAATGACCGGCTCGGCGATCCGTTGGATCGGGCGCATCATGATCGGGCGGCTCGGGCCGAGCGCGGCGCCCGGCGCAATCTCGACCGGCGTCGCATCGACGAGCGTGAGATCGAGCCGGCGGGCGAGCGTCGCGATCACGAGCACGCCCTCGAGCCGGCTAAACGGCTCGCCGATGCACATCTTGGCCCCGCCGCCGAACGGGAAAAACGTGAATTTCGCCGGCGCCGGTCCGTCCCAGCGCTCCGGCAGGAATGCCTCCGGATCGGCGAACCAGCGCGGATTGCGCTGCGTGATGTACGGGCTCAGAAAGATGCTCGAACCGCGCGGGATCGTGTAGCCGCCCAGCGCCACATCGGTGATCGGACGCCGGCCGAACGCCAGCGCCGGCGGATACAGCCGCAAGGTTTCGTTAAAGACGGCGGCGGTGTACGGAAGCCGTGCGACGTCGTCGAGGGTCGGATCGCGATCGCCCAGCACGGCGTCGAGTTCGGCGCGCAGTTTGCGCGCGGCGTCCGGATGTTGGGCGAGCAGATACCACGTCCACGTCAGCGCCGCAGCCGTCGTTTCGTGTCCGGCCAACACGAGCGTGACGATCTCGTTGCGCAGGTCGTCGTCGTTGAGCGCCGCGCCGCGTTCGTCGCGTTCGGTCAGCAGCAGCGACACGATGTCGCGGCCCTCGGCGGCGCGGCGGCGCGCGACGATCGGCGCAATCACCGCATCGAGATCGCGCCGTTCGGCCCCGAAGAACAAGCTCGGGCCGTCGGGAAAGCGCCGCCGGTACGCGCGCAGCAACGGCTCCCCGAGCGCGAGCAGCGGTGCGATCCACGCGCCTTTGCGCACCACCCGCCGCAGCGCGGCGGCGACGGCGTCGGCGCTGCCGCGCATATCGGCGCCGAAGAGCGCGGTGCCGACGACGGCGAGCGTCAAGCGGCGCATGTCGGCGCCCACATCCACGCTGGGTCGCGTGGCCCAGTCGGCCGCCAACTGCGCGGCTTCGCCGACCATCGCTTGCGCGTAGGTCGCTATCTGCGCGCGATGAAACGCCGGCTGCAGCATCCGCCGGCGTTCGCGATGACGCGGTTCTTCGCTGGTCAGCAGCCCGTCGCCGACGAGCTCGCGCAGCAGCGTCGCGCCGGTGTCACGCGCGAACTCGTGCTGACGGCGAACGAGGATCTCTTCGATGAGCGCGGGCTCGTCGATGATATAGATGCGCGCGCCCAGGATGCCGAAGCCGCAAACCGGTCCGTAGCGCCGCGACGTCCGGACCAAGAAGCCGAGGATGCCGGCCCGCGAACCGGCGCCGAAAAATCCCAGCGTCTCGAGCCCCCGCGGCCCCGGCGGCATGTTCATACTCGCTTCGACGTGCCGGCGCGCCGGCGAGTTGCGGGCGTGCTCGCAGGGTGGCGCTCGACGGGCTTGCTCAACGGGCGAGGTGCTTGTAATGTGAGGCGGATGCGAAATCGCCTTCTGTCTCTTCTCCTCATGTCGACGACCCTTTGGTCGGTCGCGGCTGAGGCTGCCACGCCGCGCGCGGCGAAGACGCCGGCCCCCGCCTCGAAAGAGGCGCCGGCCGACGAATATTTTGGTACATTCGGCATGAGCCCGCTCTCGATTCGATCCACGATCGGGTTCCTGGGCCGGCAATATCACTACCGCACGATTTCTGACCGCGATCTGCTGCGCAAGGCGCTCATCACGGAGTCCGCGCTGCGCATCTGGCGCGCGCGCTATCCGCAGGACTCGTGGCTAGCCCCGACGTTCTTTCATCTCGAGCAGCTGTATCAAGCCGTGCAGACCGAGGAAGCGCGGAAGCACGCGAGGTCAATCCTCAAGGACGTTGTTCTCTATTTTCCGGAGACGAAATTCGGACACCTTAGCCGCGCGCGCTTGGCGGCTGGTTTCCCGCCGCTCATCGCGGAGAGTCCGTTACTCGTGACGCCGGCCCCGACCGCCGCGCCGTCCCCGACCGTTGCGCCGTCCCCGACCGTCGCGCCGTCCGCGACAAGTTCGCCGGAACCGGCCGAAACCGTCACGCCGGCACTAGCCGCTCCGCCATCGTCTCCCGGCACGCCGGGCGCTTCGCCTTCGTCGAGTTCGGCGCCGTCGCCTCAGCCGAGCGCCACCACCAAATAACGGGCCGGCCCGGCGACGCGAATCTTGGGCAAGGAGCGGGCCTACGGTTCGGAGGTATAACGGACAGTGAGCATTTCAGCCGAGGCCGAACTGGGCTCGAAACCCGCATCGAAAGTCCACGCGCAAAGTGCCGCCGGACTGCGGCCCGCGTTGGCGCTCGCCGCCCTCGGCGTCGTCTTCGGCGACATCGGGACCAGCCCGCTATACACACTCAAGACATGCTTCACGACGGCCAACGTCACCGCGACGCTCCCCAACGTCTTGGGCATCACCTCGCTGCTGCTGTGGGCGCTCGTCGTCGTCGTCTGCTTTAAGTACGTCGGGTTCCTCATGCGCGTCGATCACGAGGGCGAAGGCGGGATCCTCGCGCTGCTCGCGTTGGCCTCGCCGGCCAAATCTTTCGGCATGCCGATCAAGGTCAGCTGGTTGACGCTCATCGTCATCGGCGGCGCGGCGATGCTCTTCGGCGACGGCGTGATCACGCCGGCGATATCGGTGATCTCGGCCGTCGAGGGAATCGCCGTTTCGACCCCGGCCGCGACGCCCTTCATCGTCCCGATCTCGGTCGCGATTTTGATCGGCTTGTTTCTGATCCAGTCGCGCGGGACCGAACGCGTCGGTAAACTGTTCGGCCCCGTAATGGTGGTCTGGTTCATCGCGATCGCCGTCGCCGGCGGGGCCGCGATCGTGCGCGCGCCGAAAGTGCTCGCGGCGATCGATCCGCGTCACGCGCTGTCTTTCATAACCCATCACGGCGTGTTCGGCTTCTTGGTGTTCGGCGCGATCGTGCTCGCTATCACGGGCGTCGAGGCGCTCTACGCCGACATGTCGCATTTCGGCCGGCTGCCGATCACCGCGGCTTGGTACGCGATCGTTTTCCCAGCGCTGATTCTGAATTATCTGGGTCAAGGCGCGAGCTTGTTGACGAACAAGGGCGCGTTCGACAATCCGTTCTTTTCGTTGGCCGGCGGCCGGTGGCTCATCCCGATGGTCGTGCTGGCGACCTTCGCGACGGTCATCGCCTCGCAGGCGCTCATTTCGGGTGCGTTCACACTGACCGAACAAGCCGTCAATCTCAATCTCTGGCCGCGCTTGCGGATCATTCATACGTCGTCCGAACAGGCCGGCCAGGTGTACGTGCCGCTCGTCAACGGGGTTCTGGCGATCGCCTGCGTTGCGCTGGTGGTGACGTTCCGGAGCAGCGATCATCTTGCCGCCGCCTATGGTTTGGCGGTTTCGGCGACGATGCTTGCGACATCGATCGCCTTCTTTCATGTCGTTACCAAGGTGCTCAATTGGAAGCTCATCACGGCGCTGCCGCTGGTGAGCGTTTTCGTGATCGTCGACGCGACGTTCTTTCTCTCGGCACTGCCGAAGATCGCCGATGGGGCATGGCTGCCGCTGGCGGTCAGCGCCTTCTTCCTGATCACATCGTGGACGTGGCTCGAAGGCCGGCGCTGCCTCTTCAAAAGTTTGCTCGAACTGCAAATGCCGGTCGAGCAATATTTGGCCGAAGCGAAGCCGTCGAGCGAACAACCCAAGGGCACGATGGTCTTCCTGACGGGAAATCCGCACGGCGTTCCGTTCATTGGTGGGAGACATCGCTGGGTGCGCGCGCGCGCCGACGAAGAGCAGATCGTGCTGCTGACGCTGCAGCGCGCATCGCGGCCGTATGTCCCGGAATCCGAGCGCGTGCGGATCGAAGCCGTCAACGCGCGCTTCCACATCGTGGTCGCGAGCTTCGGCTACATGGAAGGTCCGCTCATCTCGAAGGTCACCAACGCGTGCGGCGCGCGCGGCCTCAATCTCGACGGCGAAGACACGTCATTCTTCTACGCGGATCCCAAGATCGTTCCGTCACACGAAAAGGCGCTGCCGGGCTGGCAGCGCGAGTATTTTGAACTGCTGATCCGCAACGCGCGCCCGCTGCCGGACGACCTCGGAATTCCGCCCGAACGGCGAGTCGAACTCGGCATCGAAGTCACGATTTAGGGTCGCCCATCTGCATCGGCGAAGCCCCGGCGGAAGTGTAGCTCGTGTCATTGAGATCAATCGGCGCCCAGGACGGGGGAAGAGCCAAGCACAAAGAGAGTTCTTGCTTTCCCGAACGATGGACCCAGAAAAGCAAATCGCGAACGGGAGCTTTGGTAGTGAGACTTCGAGCTGGCGATGATTGAGTTGATTCACAGGGTGCTCAACGCAAACACCATAGTGCAGGCGGTGTTGTTGCTCGTAGCCATTGCCGGCATGCTACTTGCTTTCTGGCCCGACGACCGCAAAGATCGACGGATCGGCTACGCGATGCTCTACGCCGGGACAAGTCTGTTTGTCGGTAAGTGTCTTTGGCCGATTCCCAGCAGCTTTGGCGGCGCTGCCCAGGTGGCTTGGTACGTGGCATTTCAAGTACCGGTCTTCGGCAGCGCCATCTTTATTGCGGTCGTCGGGGCAAGAGCTGTGCACACGAACCGTGCGGAGCCGTAAATCACGGAAAGCGCGCAAAGCCCGCCCCGTAACGGTTTCCGCGCGACAAATGGGCCGCTCAGAAGCAGACGGAATTCCCTCCGGCGAGCTGCTCGAAGCGTGCGCGGCCGCTGGTCCGGATCGCCGGGGCGCAAGGTCCGCACGTCGCGCGTTAAGCGACGGCGAGCGCGATTGCGCGTCGCGCGCCGGTCACGCGCGCGGGTCAAAGAAAAGCCGCGCGTGTGCCGAAGTCGGCGCTCATGAGCGTTCCGGACATCGTCGAATTGCAGCGGCTGCCGTCGCCCGCGCCGCTGCCGCAGTCACTGGGCTTCGATGGCGAGAGTTTGTGGATGGGCTCGCGCGATACGCGCCGCATGTATGCGATCGATCCGCTGACGTGGAGCGCGCGCGACGAAGGCGAGGCGCCGGGAACGCCCTGGGGGCTCACCGTCGCGGGCGACGAGCTGCGCGTCATGTGCGGTGAGGCGCCGGATGACAACCGCTTCGTGCGCCGCTTCATTCCGGGCCGCGGTTGGCCCTCGAGCGGACGCTTCGCGTCGCCCGACGACACGGGCTCCTATCTCGGGTTCGACGGCGACCGGCTGTACATCACCCAGTGGTACCGCAAACGCATACTCAGCGTCGACGACACCGGCAAGGTCGGTACGACGATCGCGCTGCCGCATGAGATCTGCGGCTGCGTCATTTACGAGGGCCGGTTTTTTCTCGTCACGACCGACGACGAAACGACCGACGACTACTGGCTGACGCGGGTCGACGCGCGCGGCCCCGCACCGGTTATCACCGACCTCGCCCGCATCGGTTTCGCCGCGCGTTCGCTGGCCTTCGACGGCGAACGCTTTTGGACCAATCATCGCGAACGCAACGAGATCGTCGCCTTCGCCGCGCCGGTCGAAATCTGAGCATTTGAAGCGCGCGAAGCGCAAGAAGCGCAAAGACAAAGGCCCGCTTCCGGCGGCGGCGCCCGCGACGAGCCTGCCGTCCACGCGCCCCTGGCGGCAACCCGGTCTGGATGACGGTCCGGCCGGTGCCGGGGTCGCCGCGCCGCTGCCGCGCGTCCCGCGCGCACCGGCCGGAGCGCAGGCGCTGCCACTGGCGGCTGCGGAATTCAGTCCGCGGCCGTGAGACGATAGCCGATCGAATCGGGCTGCTCCTTGCGGACCACGACGCCTCGCACCCGCAGATGTTCGAGATGCGCGAGCGTTTCGGCGACCGCGAACTGCTGATGCGCGGCGCTAAGTTCGGTGAAGTCGCGGTTGCGGCGTGTCCAGGGCAGCGCGCGGGCGATTGCGGCGGCAGTGCGCGGCGCCGAACCGAGTTGCCCGATGACATGCCCTTCGCGCTCGGCTTCGTGCGCGAGCAGCTCATCGACGCGCCGCTCGAGATCGGCGAACGGTTCGCCGTGAGCGGGAAACACGAACGACGCACGCGAGGCCGCGGCCGTTCGCAGCGACGCGATATAATCGCCCAGCGGATCGGTACCGGTGTCGCGCCAGACGCCGACGTGCGGCGTCACCGGATCCAGGATGTGGTCGCCGCTGAAGATCGCGCCGCTGCGCTCGTCGATGAAGCACAGATGCCCGGGCGTATGACCGGGCGTCCACAGCGCACGCAACCGGCCGATGCGTTCCCCGCCCTCGAGTTCGCGGGTCGGCTGCGCGAGCTCGGTGCGGTTGTGCATGAGTTCTTCGTCGAGCGAAACGTCGACCCGCAACCCGTTGCGCGCGATCCAGTCATCGGCCTTGCGATCGATTTCGGCCGGATCGCTCAAGTGATCGCGCGCGAGTTGCCAATCGAGGCGGTGCATGATAAGCGCCCCGACGCCGGCGCGCCGCAGCGTCGCGGCCAGGCCGTAGTGGTCGAAATGGCAATGCGTGATGAGCAAACGCCGAATGTCGCTCAGTTGGTAACCGTGTGCGTGCAGACCGGCCCGCAACGCGGCGAGCACGTCGTCGGCTTTCCAACCGGCGTCGATGAGCGTGAGTCCGTCGTCGTCCTCGAGCAGGTAGCCGTTGATGTAGCGCAGTGGGTTGCCGGCCATCGGCAGGCGGATCTGCAGGATCCCGTTGCCGCGCGGAGTCGTGGGCGAGAAATCGATCAAAGCGGCAGCATTCGTGGATGCATCATCGGCGGCTTCGACACGTCCGGTCCTATTTGCCCGGTCAAGCCGCCCCCGGACGGCCGGGCCTGCCGTCCCGCTGCGGACTCTGCGAAGCTAGCGCCGGAAGAGCGGGCTCATCGTCAGCCCGTTAAGGACGAACTGCACCGCGAGCGCCGCGAGGATGATGCCCAGCAAACGCGTGACGACGTGAACGCCGGTGTTCCCGATCACCCGCAGCACCAGCGTCGCGCCGCGCATGCACAGCCACGTTACGGCGAGCGCCGCGACGAAGGCGAAGAATACGATCGCCAGGCGCGCCGGCTCGTAGTGCGTGAGGCTGATCAGCAGCAGCACCGTCGCGATCGTGCCGGGGCCCGCGATCATCGGGACGGCCAGCGGAAAGACCGCCGGGTTCTCGATCTGGGCGACTTCCCGTTCCTCGGCGTCGGATTGCTTGGTGCCGGGCCGGCGGGCGAACAGCATATCGATCGCGATGAGGAACAGCAGCACGCCGCCGGCGATGGTGAAGGCGGGCAGCGTGATGCCCAGATATTCGAGCAGCGGCCGGCCCGCGAGCGCCATCACCAGGATCACGCCCGCGCCGATGATGACCGCCCGGTCGACGATCGCGGCGCGTGCTTGGGCCGTCGCGCCGGTGGTCACCGCGAGTGCCAGCGGAATCATGCCGACCGGATCGATGATGGTGAACGCGGTAGCGAACGCGGTCGCCGCGAAGCGGAAATCCATCCTCCTACATCGTTGCGCGAGTCGCCAAGAACCCTGGTCGATCGCCCAACAACGCAGCGCGTTAACAACGACCCAGCTCGTTAAGAGGAAAACCCAGCCGCCGTGCCCGAGGAGCGCGGCATGGAATTGAGCTTGGCGCAGCGCGAGCAATTCGCCGCCGATGGATTTCTCGTGATCCCGAACTTCAAGAGTGCCGCCGACATCGCCGAGCTGCGGGCGCGCGCGGAGCAGATCGTCGAGGCGTTCGACGAGCGCGAACGAATGCCGATCTTCACTACCGCCGACGAGCGGACGAAGAATGACGAGTACTTCTTGACCTCGGGTTCAACCATCCGCTGTTTTTTCGAGGCGGATGCCTTTAACGCTCAGGGACGGCTCGCGCAGTCCAAGGCGCTGTCGATAAATAAGATCGGTCATGCGATGCACGATCTCGACCCGGTCTTCGCGCGCTTCGCGCACGATGCGCGGCTGGAGGACGTCGCCGCGGGCGTTGGTTTGCAGCGGCCGCTGGTCTATCAGTCGATGTACATCTTCAAGCAGCCCGGCATCGGCGGCGAAGTGCGTTGGCATCAGGACGCGACTTACTTCGTTACGGAGCCGATCAGCGTCACGACGTTCTGGTTCGCGCTCGAAGCGGCCGACACGACCAACGGCTGTTTATGGGTCGAGCCCGGCGGACAGCGCGGTCCGCTGCGCGAGCGCTTCACGGTCGATGCGGCCAACGGCGCGGTGCTGGAGCGGATCGACCCGACGCCGTGGCCGGAAAACGCGAACGCGGTTCCGGTGGAAGTCGATCCGGGGACGCTGGTCGTCTTCGGGGGGCTGTTGCCGCACTATAGCGCGCCGAATCGCTCGCCGCGTTCCCGCCACGCCTTCACGCTGCACGCGGTCGATGCAAGCGCGCCGTACGCGCCGACGAATTGGCTGCAGCGCGCAGCGGAATTTCCCGCCCGTGGGTTCGCCGTTTCCGCGTAAAGCCCGGCGGCGCTCGTTGCCGGCTCCCTAAGCGCCTATAGTTGGTAGCTTCGTGCAGTCACGCAGGGTCGTACGGAAAGTTTGTTGCTCGGAGCCGAGATAACGGTTAACCGGTCGCACGCGCGGGAAAGTCCTTGACTCCCTATTTCGAGGAACTTGTACTTGTGGCTACCGCGGCTGACCGACTAGCACGCAACGGAGCCGCCCGCGCGCCGGCAGCGCCCGCGCAAAGCGGCGGCGAACAATCCGTCATCGAGACCGGCACTCGGCGGCTGCTCATCGTGGTCGGCGTCATGCTCGCGGCGCTGCTCCAAACGCTCGACTCGACGATCACGAACGTCGCGCTGCCCAACATCCAAGGCAATCTCGGTGCGAGTACCGACGAGGGAACCTGGGTCATCAACGGCTACACGATCGCCGTCGTGATCGTTATCCCGATGATCCCGTGGCTCCAGATGACGCTGGGGCGCAAGCGCTACTTTTTAGCCTGCATCGCCGGCTTCACGACCGCCTCGTTCCTGTGCGGGATCTCGACGTCGATCGACGAGCTGATCGCGTTTCGCGTCGTCCAGGGCATTTTCGGCGCGGGGCTGCTGGCGACGTCGCAGACGATTTTGCGCGATACCTTCCCGCCCGAACAACTGGGCATCAGCCAGGGTATCTTCGCGCTCGGCGCGATCATGGGGCCGGCGCTGGGACCGCCGCTGGGTGGCATCCTCGTCGACAACGCGAATTGGAATTGGGTGTTCGACATCAACGTCGTGCCGGGCATCGTGTCGTTCCTGCTGCTGCTCGCGTTCCTGCGTGACCCGTCGACCGCGCGCCGCGTGCCGCTCGACGTTCCGGGATTGCTGCTGCTCGTCATTGGGATCGGATCGTTCCAGTACGTGCTCAGCGAGGGCGAACGCTGGGACTGGTTCAGCGATACCAACAACTGCATCGCCGCGGCGGCGGCCGCGATCGGGATCAGCGGATTGATCTGGTGGGAATTGCGCGCCAAGTCGCCGCTGGTCGACTTGCGGGCCTTCAAGTATCGCGCCGTATGGGGCGGATTCATCTTGGCGATGCTTATCGGCGGCGCGATCTTTGGATCCACGTACACCCTGCCGCAGTTCGTTCAAGATTCGCTGAACTTTACCGCGACGCTCAGCGGCTTGCTGATACTCATGCGCGCGATCCCGATCGGTTTGGCAACACCCTTCATCGCGCGTTTCGTCGGTAAGGTCGACGCGCGAATCTTCATGGCCATCGGGTTCGCTTTCATGGCGCTGGGCAATTACTCGCAGGCGCGCGCCACCACGTTTCTATCCGACTTCGGCTCGTTCATCGTCCCGCTGATGCTCACCGGCGTCGGCGCGGCGCTGCTGTTCGTGCCGTTGACGACCGCGGTCTTGGGCGGCGTTCCGCAGGCGGTCGGCGCGAAGGCCAGTGCCTACGTCAACCTGGGTACGCAGCTGGGCGGATCGATCTTTATCGCCGCGCTCTCGACGCTCGTCGATCGCCGCACCGCCTTTCATCTCGCTGTTCTGGCCGGCAACGTGCAGCCCGGAACGCCGGCGGTCGTCAACCATCCGGGAATGTCGCCCACGGCGCTCTTTGGGATCGTCAACGGGCAGGCGACGATCTTGGCGTACGCTGACGTTTCCGTGACGATCGCGGCGGCCGCGTTCGTGGCTATTTTTCTTGTGACGGTGATGCCGAAGCCGAAAAAGGGCGGTGCGCCGGGCGCCGTGGAGATGTAAGCAGCGAACTGTGGCGAGCGGAAATGCCGCCGCTCGGCGCGAACGGGTCGGCGCGAACGGGCTCGGCCCGAAAGCGTAGCGTGATACGACCGCAGGCGAGCATACAAGCTTTATTGGTGCGTGTATGCCGGCTACGATCTCGAGTCGGCGTGCAGGGACGAAAGGATTTTGTTCCGGGTGCCTCGACTCGTTCCATCAGTGGCCGAGATGCCAGCCGTGGAGCGCGCACGGATAGGGCCGCAATCCGGTCGTGGTGCGGGGGATCGCCCGCTCCGCGAGTTTTGCAGTCGCGAACGCCGCTTTCGGTGCCCCGTTTTTCTTGAAGCACGAGCGCGGGCCGCCGGTCTGACGCCGACGGAGTGCGTTCGGGCCGCTCGTGTTACGTTTGCGCGGCATGCCCGGGGATTCGCGTCATGCCGGCGGTGTCCGTTGCGCTCGAAGTTCAGGTACGCGCGCCCCGCGAGCGCCATGTTTGCGCGAACGGAGCCGAGAACGGAAAGCGGCGCTGCCGGCCCGCTTCGGCGAAAACTTGTGCCAAAGAACGTCGTTGGCGCTTCGGAGAGCCGGAACATCGCGACGTCGGCTCCAAAGAGGTTCGGATGCTCGGTCAACCCGTCCCGTGGGCGATCAATCTGGATTCACCGGTGACGCTGCTCGTCATCGCCGTTATGCTGATCTTCGTCGCGCTCACCGTATCGACGCGCCGCGGCAGTTTGCGGCCCGACCCCGCGTTCGTGCCGCCCGCCATTTCACCCACGCAGCCCGCCAAGCCGCCCGACATCGGCCTCGTGGCGTCCGCCACTTCACCCGCGCAACCGGCCGAGCCGCCCGGCCCCGGCCTCATGCCGCCCGCCAGGTCACGCGCGCGGCCGGCCGAGCCGCGGGACCTCGTGGCGACCGCAATTCCGCCCGCGCAGCCGACGGACCTCGACCTGGTGGCGACCGCTATTTCACCCACGAAGGCGGCCAAGCGGCCCGATCCAACGGCCCAGCCGGCCGATGCCGGCCTCGTGCCGCCCGCAATTTCACCCGCGCAACCGGCTAAGCCGACCGAGGCCGGCAACGTGCCGTCCGCCATTTCACCCATGGAACCGGCCGAGCCGCCCGAAGCCGGCCTCGTTCCGCCCGGCATCCCACCCCCGCAACCGGCCGAGCCGCCCGAAGCCGGCCTCGTTCCGCCCGGCATCCCACCCCCGCAACCGGCCGAGCCGGCAGAAGCCGGCCTCGTGCCGCCCGCGATTTCGCCCACGCAACCGGCCGAGCCGCCCGAAGCCGGCCTCGTGCCGCCCGCCGTATCAGCCGCGCAACCGGCCGAGCCGCGCGAAGCCGGCGTCGTGCCGTTCGCCAGTTCACCCGCGCAACCAGCCGAGCCGACCGTAGCCGGTCTCGTGCCGCCCACCATTTCACCCGCTCATGCTGAACCGCCCGATCTCGTGGCGACCGAAATTCCGGCCGCGAAGCCGACCGACCCGGACCTCGTGGCTACCGCTACTTCACCCGCGCTACAGACCGAGTCGCCTGAAATCAGCGTCGTGCCGTCCGCCATTTCACCCGCGCAACCGGCTGAGCCGCCCGACCCCGTGCCGTCCGCTATTGCACCGGCGCAGCCGGCTAAACCGCGCGACCCCATGGCTTCCGTCATTTCGCTCACGCAACCGGCCAAGCCGTCCGACCCGCATGAGAGCCCTTGGACAGCCGCGCAAACGCTGTTCCTCGACGATCCGCGGGCGGGTTGCGCGCGGGCCAAGGCGCTCGTCGCAAAGATTCTGCGCGATCGCAAGTTGCCGCCCCACGCGGCTGAGTCGGCGGTGCTGCGATTTGGTGCGGCCAGTGCCGCGCTTGCCCGCAGCGACGCATCGACGGACGATCTGCGCCGCGTATTCTCCGCGTTTCGGGCCCTGTATGACGCCGTGGCGACCTACGGTTCGGCGACCCCGGATGCTTAAGAACCGCTGGGCGCCGCGGTGAGCGCGCGCAGGCGTTCGGCGGCGGACTCGGGCGTGATGTCGCGCTGCGGCATCCCGAGCATTTCATAGCCGACCATGTATTTGCGGATCGTCGCCGAGCGCAGCAGCGGCGGAAAATAGTGCGCGTGCGCATGCCATTCGGGGTGCGCTGCGCCGTCCGTCGGGCGTTGGTGCAGTCCCATCGAATACGGGAACGGAACGCCGAAGACGCGATCGTACGCGGCCGTGAGCGCGCGCAGCGCATCCGCGAAGCCGATTCGCGCATCGGCGCTCATCCGGTCGAGACCCGTCGCGTGATCGCGTGGAACGACGAGCGCCTCGTACGGCCAGATCGCCCAAAACGGCACGAGCGCGACGGCCTGCTCGTTGGCGAACACGATGCGCTCGCCGGCGGCCAGTTCGCAAGCGAGATACGCGCACAGCAGGCACGCGCCGTGCGCCGAAAAATAAGCGGCCGCGGCGGCCTGCTCTTTGGCCGGTTCGTTGGGCATGCTCTCGTTGG
Source organism: Candidatus Velthaea versatilis (assembly GCA_003134035.1). Classification (GTDB taxonomy): domain Bacteria; phylum Vulcanimicrobiota; class Vulcanimicrobiia; order Vulcanimicrobiales; family Vulcanimicrobiaceae; genus Velthaea; species Velthaea versatilis. The sequence goes on along the minus strand of PLAE01000229.1, from coordinate 62,445 downwards.
CCCAAATCTGCGCGTGCGGATGCGGGTTGCTCGCACCCATCGCCTCGCCGTGGTTTTCGAAGATGAGCACGGAGTTGATCTCGGGCCGGGCGCCGAGTTCGGCGTACTGCTGCGTCCAGGCATCCATGACGCCGGCGATCGCGGGGGTCGTCATCTGCGCGATCGACAAGTCGTGCCGCGGCGTGAAGCACACCACGCGGCAGATCCCGCGTTCCGCCCGCGCGACGAGCAGGCCGCGCGCGTCGATTTCAGCCGGTGGGGTGTCGGGCGTCAACGCCGCGTAATCGTTGTCGAACACGAAGGTCTGCGTGTAAGGCGGATTGCGCGCGCCGCCGGCCCGGCTGTTGCCGGGACAAAGGTAACAGGTCGGATCGTACAACGGCTTGGACCCATGGTCGTGGGCGGGCCCGGTCTCGCCTTGCCAGGGCCGCGCCGTGCGCTGCGGCGAGACCAGAATCCACTCCCCGGTGAGCGCGTTGCGGCGGCGATGCGGCCGCCCGCGCCACGACGTGTCGCCGTTCACCGAACCTCCCCGGCACCCGGCGCACCGACGCCAAGATACACGAACGGTTCGATGCCGGTCGCCGCGCGATATGCCGGAACGATATACTCGACGAACGCCGCGACGTCTCCGGCGGCCACCAAGTTGACGGTCGAACCGCCGAAACCGCCGCCGGTCATGCGCGCGCCGTACACGCTTGGTCCGAAGGCGTTCGCGAGGCCGACCATCGTGTCGACCTCGGGCGCGCTGATCTCGAAGTCGTCGCGCATGCTGGCGTGCGAAGCGCTCATGAGCCGTCCCAACTCGGCGAAGTCGTGCCGTTCGAGCGCGGCTCCGGCAGCGAGCACCCGAGCGTTTTCCGTTATCACGTGGCGGCAGCGGCGAAACACCGGGTCGGACAGCGCGCCGCGCGCCGACTCGAGCGCTTCGAGCGTCACGTCGCGCAGCGCGCGCACGCCCGGATCGCGCGCTGCGAACGTCGCGACGCCGGCCTCGCACTCGGCGCGCCGGTCGTTGTAGCCGCTCGTGGCGTGATCGTGTTTGACCATCGTGTTGCAGACCACGAACGTCGCGCCGTCTGGCAGCGGCAGATACTCGAAGGTCAGGCTGCGCGTGTCGAGCAGGATCGCCTGACCGGCACGTGCGTTGGCTGAGATGAACTGATCCATGATGCCGCTCTGCGTGCCGGCGTGGACATTCTCGGCGCGCTGCGCGGCCAGCGCGAGCTTAACCGGATCGACCGCGAGCCCGGCCGTGTCGAGCAGCGCGTAGCCGACGCCGACCGCGATCGCCGCCGATGAACTCAGACCCGCGCCGACCGGCAGATCGGAAGTCACGCGCAAATCCGCGCCGTGCAGGACGGCGCCGTCCCGCTGCAGTTCGATGAGCATCCCGCGCACGTAGTCGCTCCAGTCGCGCAGCACGCCCGGCTCGAGGCGGTCGAAGTCGAAGCTGCGCGTTCCGCTGAAGCCGTCTGAAACGACGGTCACCGTGCGGTCCTCGCGCGGCGTCACGGCGACGCGGACATCATACGCGATCGCCGCCGGCATGACGAACCCGTCGTTATAGTCGGTGTGTTCGCCGATGAGGTTGACGCGGCCGGGTGCGCGGTAGGTTCTCGCGACGGGTCGACGCAGTCGACCCACTACGTCGCCAGCCGGTTTTCGAGCAGATGGATGGCTGCGGGCGGTCCGGCGGCGACGAGTTCGTCGCCCCCGAGCAGCGCGGTGTCCCCGGACGGCCGGAAAATCATCGTTTCGCCGCGTTTGATGGCCAGCACGATCGTCTCGTCGGTGTCGCCGGCCAGCGCCGAGAGGGTTCGGCCGGCCCAGGCGGGCGGGATCGTCAGGTCCTCGAGCAGCAGATCGGCGTTGCCCGCCGACATGATGGTGTCGACGAATTCGACCGCCGTCGGCCGCATCGCGAGGCTCGCCATCCGCCGCCCGCCGATGGTGTAGGGCGAGATGATCCGGTTGGCGCCGGCCAGCCGCAGCGTCGGTTCGGAATCGAGCCGGTTGGCGCGCGCGACGATGAAGATGTCGGGCCGCAGTACCCGTGCCGACAGCGTCACATAGATGTTCTCGGCGTCGTTGTCGATCGCGGTCACGAGGCCCCGCGCCCGCGCGATCCCCGCCGCCGAGAGCACCGCCACGTCCGACGCGCTGCCGCTCACGATCGGATGGCCGTCCGCGGCGGCGCGCGCCAACGATTGCTCGTTGACGTCGATGACGACGAACGCCATGCCTTCGCTGGCGAAATCGCGCGCGATCTCGCTGCCCACGCGGCCGTAGCCGCACAGGACGAAGTGCGCTTTCAGGCGCTCGACCGCGCGCCGCATCCGGCGCGTCTCGACCGCCTGCCCCAGCTGGCCTTCAAGGACGAATCCGATCAGCCCGAGCAGCGTGTAGGTCAGGACGCCGAAGCCGATCATGACGACGGCCATCGTCCAGATCTTGCCGGCGAGATTCAAGGGCGCCGGTTCGCCGCCGCCGATCGTCGTGAACGTCGTCACGGTCATATACAGCGAATCGAACCAACCCCAGCCCTCGAGTTCGACGTAACCCAGCGTCCCAAAGATAATGACCATCGCGAGCAGACCCGCCGCGATGCCGATCCTTCGCGGTAGATCCGGAACATCGAGCATTGATCGGCGCGCATTCGCGATACTCAACCCCCTTCCCGGGGAAGAAGACCTCGGCTGCGGACGCGATGCGCCGGCCCGCGCTCGGGCCATATGGCGAAAAGACCCGCGGTCTACCCAGAACAACTGGAGGAGAAGAATGGTGAGTATCATCGACGCCCGGCTCCGGCTCGACGTCGGCTGTCAATTTCAGTATCAAGTCGAGGTCCCGACCCCCGCTATTTTCATGGTGCGCCCGGAAGAGAACCCCGCAAACCACATCGTCGCCGAGACGTGGTCGATCGAACCGCACGAACGATATCACGATTACCGCGATATTTACGGCAATAGCTGCCGGCGCTTGACGCTGCCCGCCGGCGCCTCGGTCGTTCGGTACAACGCGCAGATCGAAGTGGCCGACGAACTCGATCCGTATGAGCCGGACGCGGGGCAATGTTCGGCGCAAGAACTGCCGGACGACGTTCTCATTTACACGTTGCCCAGCCGCTACGTGACGTCGGATCTGCTCGGCAACGAAGCGTGGCGGCTCTTCGGCGGGACGCGCCCGGGCTGGGCTCGCGTTCAGGCGATCTGCGACTACGTGCACGACTACGTGCGCTTCTCGTACGGCACGAGCGACCCGTTCACCACGGCCTACGACGTGTATCAAAACCGGGTCGGCGTCTGCCGCGATTTCGCGCATTTGGCGGTCTCGTTCTGCCGGGCGATGAATATCCCGACGCGTTACGCTTTCGGCTATATGCCGGATATCGACGTGATTCCGCCGCCGGGCCCGATGGACTTCTGCGCGTGGTTTGAGGTGTATCTCGAGGGAACGTGGTTCACCTTTGACGCGCGCAACAACGAACGCCGGCGCGGCCGGGCCGTTATCGCTCGCGGGCGCGACGCGCTCGACGTCGCGATGGTTACCACATATGGAAGGGCGTACTTACAAGAAATGACCGTTTTAGCCGATAAGAGCGCATGAATACTTCGGACGCCGGAATCGTTCACAACTCGATCGATTGGTCGAACGTCGCTACCGTTAGTTACCGGATCGAGCAATCGATCCGGTACGAGTACGCCACGCCGATCAGCCGGCTCCAGCATAAGCTCGTGATTTCACCGCGCGCCGCGCACGGCAATCAGCGCCGCATCTCCAACGACCTGTACGTGTCCCCGGACGCGCTGTCGCGCTCGTCGCACGATGTCTTCGGCAACCACGTCGTTTCACTGAACGTCCCGCACGTCGAACGCAGCATTGCCTTCGTCTTGAGCTCGAACGTCATGCGGGACGCCCGGCTGGGCGATCATTTCGTCGTCGCCGACACCTGCGACGAACTCACAACGCTGTGCCCGCAGCGCCGGTTGATCCGGGCCGACGAAGCGCTTGCCGACGCTGCCGCCGACCTGCGGGCCCGGCATCCCAACCCCGAAGATCTTGCCCACGCGATCGGCGGCTTCGTGTCGCGCGAAATGACGTACACCAAGGGCGTTACCGACGTCTTCACGACCGCTGCGGTGGCGTTCAGCATGCGCCGCGGGGTGTGCCAAGACTACGCCCATATCGCGATCGCCCTGAGCCGCGAGTGCGGCTTGCCGGCGCGCTACGTCTCGGGTCATCTGCTCGGCGAGGGCGCGACTCACGCCTGGGTCGAGTTCCTCGTGCCTGCCGGCCGCGACCGCGAGCGCGTCGTTTCACTCGATCCGACGAATGCCTGCGCGACAAATCTGCGCTATGTCGTCGTGGCCGTCGGCCGCGACTACGACGACGTCGCCCCCACGTCGGGCGTTTTCTTCGGCAAAACCAAGAGCAAGATCGACTCCCGCCAGTCCGTCCGCGTCACCGACATTACCTACGCCGCCTGAGAGGCTCGACTTCGTCGACCCGTCGCGTTTGCGGCTGCGCCGCATGCCGCCCGTCGTCGACTGGCGGGCAAAGCCCGACAGGCTCCTGACCGAACCGGGCGTCTCGCGATCCGGCCGGAGACGGCGACCGGGCTGACGTAACCGGCCCAAACACGCGATGCGCGGCCCGTTCGAAACGGACCGCCCAGACCTGCCGGGCCCTGCTCGGACAGTGGACGACGGTGGCCTCCGGCGAAGCCGCGCGTGTGTGGGACGGAAGAAATCGCAGCGAATGAAACCGGTTCGGATTGGACTGCTCGGCATTGGGACGGTCGGTGGCGGCACTTTCGAGGTGCTCAAGCGCAATCGTGAGGAGATCACGCGCCGCGCCGGACGGCACATCGAGGTGGCGTGGGTGGCCGCGCGCGATCTCGACCGCGCTCGCGCCATCGTCGGACCCGATATCCCCGTCGTCGCCGACGCCGTTGCGGCGGTGAGCGACCCGGACGTCGACGTGATCGTCGAAGTCATCGGCGGCACGACCGTGGCCAAAGACGCCATTCTGCGCGCGATCGCGCACGGCAAACACATCGTCACCGCCAACAAGGCGCTGCTGGCGATCGACGGCAACGAAATTTTGTCCGCCGCGAATACCCACGGCGTGATGATCGCCTTCGAGGCCGCGGTGTCGGGCTGCATCCCGATCGTCAAGGCGCTGCGCGAGGGCTTGGCGGCGAACCGCATCGAGTGGATCGCCGGGATCATCAACGGCACGAGCAATTACATCTTGTCGGAAATGCGCACGAAAAAATTGCCGTTCGCCGCCGCGCTCGAAGCCGCGCAGCGCTTGGGCTACGCCGAAGCCGATCCGACGTTCGACATCGAGGGCATCGACGCGGCGCACAAGCTCACGCTGCTCAGCGCGATCGGCTTCGGCATCCCCGTTCAGTTCGACCGCGCGTACATCGAAGGCATCTCGAAACTCACCGACCGCGACATCACGTACGCCGAAGAACTCGGCTATCGCATCAAGCTCTTGGGCATCACGCGCCGCGCACCGACCGGGATCGAACTGCGCGTGCACCCCACGCTCATCCCGGCCGGGCGCATCATCGCCAGCGTCGACGGAGCGATGAACGCGATCCTCGTCAAAAGCGATGCCGCGGGCGTCACGATGTATTACGGCGCGGGCGCGGGCGCCGAACCGACCGCGTCGGCGGTCATCGCCGACATCATCGAGGTCACCCGGCTCATGCAGGCCGAGCCCGAAGAGCGCGTGCCGTTTCTGGCCTTTCAATCCGACGCCCTCAGCGATGTCCGGATTCTGCCGATGGCCGACGTCGAAACGTCGTACTATCTGCGGGTGCGGGTCAAAGACGTCGTCGGCGTGCTGGCCGACATCGCGCGCACGCTCGCCGACGCGGGCATTTCGGTCGCCTCGATGCTGCAACAGGGCGCCGGCGACGCCGACAACGAGACCGACATCGTTATCCTCACCCATCGCACGCGCGAACGCAACTTCGACGCCGCCATCGCGAAGCTGGTGCAGATGCCGACCGTGCGGCCCGAGTACGCGCGCATCCGGCGCGAAGACTTGGGCTAGCTGCGCTCGGTCTCGGACGCTGGCGATGACCGGCGGTTCGACGTACGGCCAACGGGGGTCCGTGCGCTCGGGCCGAAACGCCGAGCCGATGGATGACGATGAACCCGAGACCGCCGGCGTCGCGCTGCCGCCGCCGCTGCTGTTCGCAACGGCGTTGGCGTTCGGGCTTGCGGCGAGCCGGCTCGGGCCGTGCGCGGAGAAAAGCGTGCGTTTCGCTCGCGTGTTGGGCGGCGCGTCGGTCGCCGCCGGCATCGCGCTGGGCGCCGCGACCATCGCCGCGCTCAAACGTGCCGGAACGAACCCCGACCCCTACCGGCCGACGACGGCGCTAGTGACGACCGGCATGTTCGAATGGACGCGCAATCCGGCCTATGTTGGTGCGACCTCGATCTACGTCGGGATCGCGATGTACACGCGCTCACTGCCCGCTTTCGTGCTCTTGCCGGTCGTGCTCGCGCTGCTCGACCGGCTCGTCGTGACCCCGGAAGAGCGCTATTTGGAACGTCGCTTCGGCGATGATTACCGCCGCTACTGCGAGATGGTGCCGCGATGGTTTTGAAATTGGCCTCGGGCCGCAAATACGACTCCGCGGCGGCTGACCGCGATACGGGCGCGCCGCTGCGCGCGCGGATCACGTATCTGGGCCGGCTCGTCGGCGAAGTGCTGCAAACGCACGCACGGCCGCGCACGTTCGAACATGTCGAGCGGCTGCGGACGCTCACGCGGCAGCGCCGCGCCGAACCGGGGCGTCGGTTGGACGATGAAATCGACGCCGTGCTCGACGCGCTCGAAACCGACGACGCCGTCGACGTCATCCGCGCCTTCGGCCTGTATTTTCGGATGGTCAATCTCGCCGAGCAATTGCACCGCGAATTCCGCCGCCGCGAACGCGCGCTCAACGGTGAGGAACCGCTGCGCGGTTCGATCGAAACCCTCGAGCCGCCGTCGCCGGCCGATTTCGCGCGGCTTGATATCTGGCTGGTGTTCACGGCCCACCCGACCGAGGTGCTGCGCCGCACGACCAGCGAGAAAATCGCTTCGATCGCGCGGCTGCTGCGCGAACTCGACGAGAAAACGCCGACGCCCGATGAAGCCGCCGCAATCGAATCCGAGTTGCGCGCTCAGGTCGTGCTGATGTGGCAGAGCAGCGAGCTGTATAATAGCGCGCCGACGGTCATCGACGAAGTCCGTAATCTCATCGCGCGTTTTCGCGAATCGCTCTTCGACGAGGCGATTCTGCTGTTCGAGCGCATCGAAGCGCGCACGGCGGCGCCCGTGCCCACATTCCTGCGGTTCGGCAGTTGGATCGGTTCCGATCGTGACGGCAACGCCAACGTCCCGCCTGATGCGATCGTCAACGCGCACGAGCAGGCTCGCGCGTTCATCATCCCGCGCTATCAGCAAGCCGTGGCGGCGCTGCAAGCGCGCTTTTCGCAGAACGTCGTTCGCGGCGCGGTGTCGGCCGAGATGCTGGCGTCGGTCGAACGCGACATGGCGGAGTTCCCCGACGTGCGCTACACCATCGGGCCGCGTCAGGAGACCGAACCATACCGGCGCAAACTCGCGTTCATGCACCGCCGGTTGACCTTGGCGTTGGCCGACGATCCGGCCGGCTATGCGACGCCTGAAGACTTCCGCGCTGATCTCGAAGCGATCGACGCCAGTGTGAGCGTGCACAGCGGCGCCGAAGTGGTTCGTCCGCTGCGCCGGCTGCTGCGCGCGGTCGATATCTTCGGTTTCCACCTGTATTCACTCGAGTGGCGGCAGCATCGCGACCGGGTCGTGAAAGCGCTCGACGAGATCGTGCTCGAGGTCGAACCCAAGCTGCCGCCGCTCTCCGAACGTCCGGCGGCCGACCGCGCCCGCTGGTTCGAGCGCGAACTCGTGTCGCGCCGCCCGCTCTTGCCGCGCAAGCCGAAGTTCTCGGCCGAAACGATGGATATCATCGCGTCGTTCGCGGCGGCCGCCGAATTGCGCAATCGGCGCGGGCCCAAGAGCGTGGGGTCGTTCATCCTGGCCGGAACGGAATCGGCGCACGACCTCCTCACGCTGTTCGCGCTCGCGCGCACCTGCGGCGCCTTCGACGCCGGTCCGGCGCAGATCGTGCCGCTGCTCGAAAGCACGTCGGCGCTCGAAAACGGCGTGACCATCTGCGCCGAAGCGTTGGCGTGCGCGCCGTTCCGCGCGCATGTCGCCGCGCAAGACAACGTTTGGGAAGTCATGCTCGGTTATTCCGACGGCACCAAAGTTGCCGGCATCGTCTCGGCGGCCTGGGCGATCCATCGTGCCCAGGTCGCGATCGGCGAACTCGCCGGCCATCATGGCGTCAACATCCGTTTTTTCCACGGCCGCGGCGGGTCGGTCGGGCGCGGTGCAGCCGACGCCCGCGAAGCGATCGCCGCGATGCCGCCGGAGATGCGTAAAGGCCGCTTCAAAGTCACCGAACAGGGCGAAGTCATCCGCGCGCGATACGGCATGCCGTCGCTGGCGCGGCGCAACCTCGAACTCGCGGTGACCGCGGTGCTCGGGGGCATGGCCGAGGAACCGGCGCCGGTCGCCGAAGCCTGGCCCGCGATGCTCGACACGCTGGCCGCCGACGCCCAAGCATACTATTTGGATCTGATCGAGGACCCGGATTTCTTGCGGTTTTTCGCCGAGGCGACGCCGGTCGATGAGATCGGCGAACTGGGCATCAGCTCGCGTCCGGGCCGGCGCGGCGAACGCCGCTCGATCAACGATCTGCGCGCGATTCCGTGGGCGTTCGGCTGGGCGCAATCGCGCTGCATGCTGCCGGGCTGGTACGGCTTCGGTACGGCCGTCGCCGCCGCCGACGCCGAGTCGCTCGCGACGCTGCGCGAGATGGCCGCCGGTTTTCCGTTCTTCGGGAACCTCGTGCGCAACATCGAACGTGCGCTGGCGGTGGCGGACATGGCGATCTTCGAGCGCTACGCGCGCGGACTGGTGAGCGACGACGCGCTGCGCGAGCGCTTCCTGCAGCTTATCGACGCGGAGTACGAGCGCTCGAAAAGCGCCGTGCTCTCGATCCTGGGGTGCGATTCGCTGCTGGCCGACGATGCGGTGCTGGCCCGCAGCATCGCGCTGCGCAACCCGTACGTCGATCCGATCTCGCTGCTGCAGATTCGCATGCTCGGATCGTATCGCCGCAAAGCCGAACCCGATCTGCGGCTGCGCGATGCGATTCGGCTCTCGATCAACGGCATCGCCGCGGGCTTGCGCGTTACCGGTTGACCGCGGCGGCAGGCGCGAAGGTCGCCGGCGCGGCGTTCGCGCTCGCGCTGCGCGACGTATCCGTGAACTACCGCGTTGAGCGCGGCCGGACGCTGCGCGCGCTCGAGGGGATCGACTTCGACGTGCCCGAGGCGACGTTTTGCGCCGTGATCGGACCTTCGGGCTGCGGGAAGTCGACCGTCCTGCGGCTGCTCGGCGGTTTGCTGCAGCCGACCGCGGGCAACGTGACGATCGGCGGCCGCGCACCGCGCGCGGTCGCCGCGGAGCACCGGCTCGGCGTCGCGTTTCAGGACCATGCGCTGCTGCCGTGGCTGACCGCGCGCGAGAACGTCGCGCTGCCCTTCGCGGCCGTCGGCCGGCGCGTCGACGACCGGCGCGTCGATGCGCTGCTGGACCTTGTAGGCATCGCCGATTTCGCGGCGGCGCGCCCGGGCCAGTTATCGGGCGGGATGCGCCAGCGTGTCGCGATCGCCCGCGCGCTGGTGCTCGATCCCGGTGTGCTGCTGCTCGACGAACCCTTCGGCGCGCTTGACGCGGTGACGCGCCGGCGGCTCAACCTCGAAGTCCAGCGCATTTGGTCCGAGCGGGCGATCACGACGCTGCTCGTCACGCATTCGGTCGAGGAAGCGGTCTTTTTGGCCGACACCGTCGTGGTGATGTCGCAGCGGCCAGGTCGCATCGAACGCGTGCAGCCGGTGACGTTCGCCCGGCCGCGCGATCGTTCGCTGCTGGCGGCGCCGGCGTTTCACGCGCTCGTCGACGATCTCACCGCAGCCCTCGACGCGGCCGACGTTCTCGCATGACGCTCCAAGCCGGACGCATCGCCGCCGGTCTCGCCGGTCTCGCGCTCGTCCTCGTTGCGTGGGAAGGTGCTGGGCGGTTCGGTTGGCTCGGGCCGTCGTGGCCGCCATTCTCGCTCGTCGCCGCGTTCATCGCCGCGCCCGAGCATCGCGCGCTGCTGTCGGCCGCCGCCAGTCAGACGCTGCGCGAGGCCGCGCTCGGCTTTGCCGCCGGCAGCGTCGCCGGCTGCGCGTGCGCGCTCGTCGGGGTGCTGATCCCGCCGGCGGCGTTCGGCATCGAACGCTTCGCCGCGATCGTCAACGGCATCCCGGTGATCGGGATCGGCTCGTTGTGCGCGGTGACGTTTCCGCCGGCGGTCAACCCGGTCGTGGTTGCGAGTCTGGCGGTGTTCTTCATGCTTTTCGTCAGCGCGACCGCGGGTTTGCAGGGGGCGCCGGCCGGCGGGCACGATCTGCTGCGCGTGCTGGGCGCGTCGCGCTGGGTCACGTTCGCGCGGCTGCAGTTGCCGGCCGCGCTGCCGGCGGTCGCCGACGGGTTACGCCTGAGCGCGCCGATCGCGGTGGTCGGCGCGATCATCGGCGAGTGGTTCACCGCCGAGACCGGCCTCGGACCGCTGCTGGTCAACGCGATGCAAAATTATCAGATCGACCTGTTGTGGGCGGCCGCGCTGACCGGTGCGCTGATCTCGATGCTCGCCTATCTCGCGCTAGGGGTGCTGCAGCGGGCCGCCGCGCGCCGTTTTCTCGGTCAATGAACGCTCGCCCGTGGCGCGGGTTCGTGGCCGGCTATTGGCCGGTGCTGCTCATTCTCGCCGGGTGGCAGATCTGGATCGTCGCCGGGCATGTCGCGCGCATCGTGGCCCCGTCGCCGCTCGCGGTCGGGCGTGAAATCGCCGCGCATCCGGCGCTCTACGCGGCGGCCGGCGGCGCGACGCTGGCCGTCGCGGCGGCCGGTTTGATCATCGGCACGGCACTGGGCTGCGCGCTTGCGGTGCTGACCTGGTTTTCGCCGCTGGTGACGGGGATGTTGACGTTGCCCGCCGTGCTGATTCAATCGACGCCGCTCGTCGCGCTGATGCCGGTCGTCGCGCGGCTGCTCGGGTACGACGAGCGGACCGTGATCGCGTCGGCGGTGCTCATCACGTTCTTCCCAACCTTTACGCTGATCGCTTCGGGACTGCGCGCGCTGCCACCGGGAACGGCGGACCTCTTCGACGTCCTTGGCGCGCGCAAACTCGCCGCACTGCGTTTGCTGGTGCTGCCCTCGGCGGTGCCGAGTTTGCTCGTCGCGCTGCGCATCTCGTCGGCCAACTGCATCCTCGCCGCGCTCGTCGCGGAGTACTTGATGGGCACCTCGGGTTTGGGCCGGCTGTTCGCGACGTCGGAAAGCCGGTTCGACACGGCGGCCGCGTGGGCGGCGTGTCTGGTCGCGACGACGGTATCGGTGGCAGCCTACGCCGCGAGCCGCCGTTTGGAGCGCGCGGCGCGCGGACGCTTTCCGGCTTGACCAACGGAGGCTGGGCTTAGCATTATGCCAACGATCGCGCTCGTGCGCTGCGCTTTCAGCGCGGCAATAAAGCGCGTTCGTCGACGTTTGGAGCGCGCGGTGCACATAGGCTTTTCGGCATGACCAACGGCAGCGGAAGTTTTTCTCGAACGCCGCGTGCAAAGACGACCGCACCGCCGAAACCGCCGAGCGCTCGCGCTCCGGATCGGCTGTCGTTTCCAATACTGTGAGGCCCCGCCATGACCGTCAAGCCGCTGCCGCAAAGTCCGCCGCTGATCCCCGTGACGGGCGTCGTCGATCGTTATTTTGGGGTGACCGCGGCGGGTTCGAGCGTCCCGCGCGAGTTGCGTGCCGGACTGACGACGTTCTTGACGATGTCGTACGTCCTGTTCGTAAATCCGCTCGTGCTCGGCAGCGCGATCCCGATCCCCAATGCGTTCGCCAAGCTGCTCGTCGTCACGGCGCTGGCGGCGGCGATCGGCACGCTGCTCATGGCGTTCATCGCGCGCTATCCGTTCGCGCAAGCCCCCGGGATGGGCCTCAACGCGTACTTCGCTTACACCGTGGTCATCGGTCAGAAGATCCCCTATCAAACCGCGCTCGGCGCGGTGTTCATCTCGGGCACGATCTTCGTGGCGCTCTCGCTCATCGGCGCCCGGCAAGCCGTGGTGCGCGCGATACCGCTGCCGCTCAAGTACGCGACAACGGCGGGCGTGGGCGCGTTTCTCGCCTTCATCGGCTTAAAGAACTGCGGCCTCATCGTGCCCAATCCGGCGACCTTCGTGACGCTGGGGTCGTTCGGTTCGGCACCCGTCCTGATCTCCGTCTTTGGCTTTGCGGTCACGGCGACGCTGCTCGTGCGGCGCGTCCCGGCCGCCATCGTTTTCGGCATCCTGGCCTCGACGCTGCTCGCGATCGCCGTCCATGCGCCGGTTTATCCCGGCGCAAAAGAGTCGCTGGTGCCGTTCGCGGGTTTGGCCAACGGCATCGTCGCGCTGCCGGTTTGGCCCGACGGTTTGATCGGCGCACTCGACATCCGCGGCGCGATCGGCCTGGGTCTGCTCACCGTCGTCTTCACGTTCTTCCTCGTCGACTTCTTCGACGCGACGGGCACGCTGGTGGGACTCGCGAGCAAGGCCGGATTTCTCGATGCGCGCGGTGAGCTGCCGCGGGCCCGCGCCACGTTCACCTGCGACGGCCTCGCGGCGATGATCGGAGCGCTGCTCGGCACCAGCACGACGACGGCGTACATCGAAAGCGCAAGCGGCATCGAGGAAGGCGGCCGCACGGGGCTGACCGCGGCGACGGTCGGCATCTTGTTTTTGGCAGCGATGCTGCTGTGGCCGATCGCCGGCGCGATCCCGGCGGCTGCCACGTCGCCCGCGCTCGTGATCGTCGGCGCGATGATGCTCGAACGGATTCGCGAGGTCGATTGGGACGATTACGCCGTCGCGATCCCGGTGTTTCTCACAATCGTCGCGATGCCGCTGACCTTCTCGATCGCCAACGGAGTAAGTTTCGGCGTCATCAGCTACGCCGGTCTCATGCTGTTCAGCGGCCGTGGGCGCAGCGTGGACCCGTTGCTGTATGGGGTCGCGGCGCTGCTCATCGTGCGCTATGCCTGGCTGTCCTGAGCCAATCATTCAACCGGCTTGGTGTTCGGACACTCGCCTGCCGTGCGTGCGAACTCCGCCCCATTCATTAATAATTCGCGGAATGAATCGATATCGAGATGAAGCTCGAGCCTTGACATGCTCCCCGACTCTGAAGACCGAGCGTTTACGCCGCTTTTAGTAAATGTGGCCGGCGTCACGCCGGCCACCGATGTTGCTGGGATTAATGACGCCGCGCACATCATGGGTGCCTGGCCCGGGTAAAATCACGCGCCGATAAGCTTGGTCGTGCGGGGATTTCGTGTATTGCGCCGCTGATATTCCGCAGGCGTGAAGTTTATGCCGATCCCCACGCTCCGCCTTGGCCAATCGGCGAAATGGGTCGCGGCGCGCGCGCCGTATCCCCTCGGTCCGGACGGCCGCGCCGGCGCCGCTTGACGTTCGAAGGGTATGAGCGTAGCCGGTATGCCGCTCGCCTTCGCCGTGCGCGCATCACCGCAACTGGAGGATCACATCGAATGAAGCAAACGGGCATCCCGACGTTCGATATCACCGCATTGCACAGCGGTTCGATGCGCGAGCAAGCTCGGGTCGTGCTCGATATTGGAGCCGCGGCGCGCGACGTCGGCTACTTTGCGATCGTCAACCACGGTGTAGCGACGCGGCTGCGCGAGGATGCATTCGCCGCGGCGCGACAATTTTTTGCCCAGCCGTCCGCCGAGAAAGAGCGCGTTTCGATGGAAAACGCGCCGTACGGCCGCGGTTATTCACGCTTGGGTGCCGAACGGCTGGTGCCGGGGCTGCCGGGCGACTTCAAAGAGGCGTTCACGACGGGTCGCGATATCGACGCGGCGCCCAACCAGTGGCCGTCGCTGGCCGGCTTTCGCGAAGCGACGCAAACGTATTACAACGCGATGAATTCGCTTGCCTTGCAAATCGGGCGAGCCTTCGCGCTCGACCTCGGGATGCCGCCGCACTTCTTTGCGGCGTATTGCGATCAGTCGCAGACCTCGCTGCGCTTGCTGCGCTATCCGCCGCAGCCGGCGGACGTCGACCGGACGCTTTTCGGCGCCGGCGCGCATAGCGACTGGGGAATCTTCACCCTGCTGGCCCAGGACGGCGGCGGCGGTCTGGAGATTGCGCGCCATGACGGGCAGTGGGCGGCGGTCGAACCGGTGCCGGATTCGTTCATTTGCAACGTCGGCGATTGCCTCATGCGCTGGAGCAATGACCGGTACGTTTCGCGGCCGCATCGCGTGGTCAACCGCAGCAGTGCTCCGCGCTACGCGCTGGCTTTCTACGCCGATCCCGAGCCGGAGACGGTGATCGCGTGCCTACCGACCTGTTACGACGCCGATTATACCTCGAAGTACGCGCCGATCTCGTACGCCGAATACGCGCAAGAGCGGTACAAGGCCGCGGCGGTCGGCGCGAGCGCCTAATTCTGCTCGAGTAATCGATCGATCGTTAGACACGGCGTCTCGGGCGAAGCCACATACGCGATGGGCGGCTTGCGGCGAAGCCGCNNCGGGTCGACGAAGTCGACCCTCCTAGTCCGTGACCGGCGGACCGCCGAAGAATTGCTCGAGGATCGGTTTTAGCGGGCGGTTGGGCTTGAAACCCGGCGGTGGCGGCTGGAGCGGAATGCGCTTATCGTGCCGCGCGAACGGATCGTCGTTGATCGGGTAGTGGAACGGCCAGGGGATCGTGTCTGCTTCGTAGGTGCCGTCGCCGTGCATGTACGTATAGCGCGTGTAGTACCACATCGTGTCGCCGATGCGTTGCTTTGAAATCGCGAAGATCTCGCCGTCGCCCGGATTCATGCCTTCGTGAATCCCGCTGAATGCGACCGCATAGTGTTTGATCGTGGTAACGTGAGCCTGTTCGCTCGCGGCCTGAACACCGGCGAGCGTTTCGCGCGATGCGGCGATCGTTTTCGAGAAGTCCGCGCCGAGTTGCGCGATCTGCCGGTCCGACAGCGCGGGTTTGCTGTCGGGCACCGGCGCCAGCGCAACGGGTTTGGGGTGATGCGGGACTTCGACGGCGGTGGACTTGGCCTGCGCGGGCGCGGCTTGCGGCGACGCGTTCTGGCGAATGCGCGCGATCTCGTGGCGTGGCTTGGGCAGCGCCGGCACGGGCGTGGCGACCGGATGCGGCCGCGGCGCGACGACGACGGCGCGGTTCTCGTGCGCCGGCCGGGGCACGGCCTTGGGCCGCCGCTCGAGGTGGATCACCGGGGCGGGTTGCTGCGGCGTTTCGCGCAGGCTGGCCATCAGAATGGGATGTGGCGTGATGCGCGCGAGAATGCGCGCGAACAGGCCCAGGAGACCGCCGCCGACGAGATGGATGAGGATCGACAGCACAAGCGCGAGGAAAAGAAGATCTCGCGCCCGGCGCCGGGGACGAGTGGACGTCATGGGGTCGGTTCCATCTTCGCGTTCACGCGCGTCCGACCATAGCCGGAACGCGCCCGATACGCTAACGGCGGGCGAGTCGCGCCCGGCGCGAGTCCTCGACGGCGATCGGCATCTCGGGAAGTTCGATCGTGAAGGTCGTCCCGCGTCCCGGAATGCTCTCGAGCCGAATCGTACCGCGCGAGCGTTCAATTGCGCGCTTGGCGATCGCCAAACCCAATCCCGACCCGCTGATTTCGCCGCGCTGGTCGCCACGGTAAAAGCGCTCGAAGGCATGGCGCTGCTCGTCGGTCGTCATCCCCGGACCGTGGTCGCGGATCGCGATCGAGATGCGGTCGGCGGCGGATCGGATGTCGATCTCGATCGACGACGACGGCGCGTACTTCAAACCATTTTCGACGATGTTGGTGAGCGCCTCGGCCAGATCGTCCTCGGCCGCGAATACGTGCGCGAACGAAACGCCGGTCACCTCGATCGGCTGGTTCGCCAACGGTTCGAGGCTTTCGATAACCCGTTGCACGAGCGAGACGACGTCGATGTTGATGCGCGCGTCGAGATCGTTCGGCGTTTCCATCCGCGCGAGGATGATCAACTTATCGATGAGCTTGCGCATCCGCGCCGCTTCGGTGCGCATTCCGGTGGTGATCCGGTCGGCGAGCTTGGGATCGGCAAGCGCGCCGCCGGCGATGATGTCGAGGTAGCCCATCACGATCGTGAGCGGCGTGCGAAGTTCATGCCCGGCGTCGGCGATGAAGCGCTGCATCTCGAGTTCCGCCGCGCGCCGCTCCTCGAACGACGACGACACGGCCTCGACCGCCGCGTTGTACGCGCGCGCGAGTTCGTCGTACGCGCTCCCCTCGCCGGCCAGAATCGTGCGCGGCGAAAAGTCGCGCAGCGCAAGGCGTTGCAGGGCCAGCGTCGTTTCGTGGAGCGGCCGCAGCGCGGCCCGGCGGACACCGCGCACGCACATCCAGAGCGCGGTTCCGCTGCAAAGCATGACGATCCCGAGGACCAGGCAGACCGTTTCGAGCACCGCGACGATCGGGCCGGGTTGCGGAAAAATCGTGATCGAGCCGTTCGGGATGCGCACGCGACGGGGTCGTTCGCCCGCCGAGGCCGCGACGAAGATCGCCAACCAATCTTGGCGGTGCGTTTCGTTCGCGCCGAGTGGGCCGCCGTCGAAGCCGCCCGGCGGGGGACCGCCCGCGACGCGCGGTCCCCCGGCCGCGCCCGGGTCGCCCGGCGCTCCGAAGGCGTGATCGCCGTCCGCTATCGCGGGCGGCGGATCGGGGCCATGCAGGGGGCGGAAATCGCCCAGCGCGCCGCGCGCGCCGTAGGACGTTCCGGTCTTGCGATCGTACAGCCAAACGCGCAAGCCCGCGCGCGAAACGCGTTGCACGATCGACGGCGCCGCCTTTGCGAGCGAGCCGTATTTCGCGAGATAGAGCCGCGCGATTTCTGGAGCTTCGGCGGCCTGCACGGCCGCCGTCGCGTCGATCGCGTTCGCCGTCATCCGGACCGTGAGGACGGCGCACGCCACCGCGATGAGCACGAACGCCACGATCGCCACGACGGCGGCGCGGCTTTTCATCGAACGCTGTAACCGACTCCGCGGATGGTGCGGATCACGCGGCGCTGTGGGCCGCGGTCGAGTTTGGCGCGCAAATAGCTGATGTAGGTTTCGACCGAGCCCGGCAACACGTCGCGGTCCGTGCCCCAAACCCGGTCGAGCAATTGCTGACGGGTGAAAACGCGCTCGGGATAGCGCAGCAGCACCGCGAGCAGATCGAATTCGCGCGATGACAGCGGAACGTTCTCGCCGTCGCGCCAGACCAGCCGCTTTTCGAGATCCATTTCGATATCCAGAAAGCGCAGCGTGCTGACGCGGGCGAGGTTCGGCCGGCGCAGGAGTGTTTGGACGCGCGCCACGAGTTCGACGAACTCGAACGGCTTGGCCAGATAATCGTCGGCGCCCGCCTCGAGCCCGGCGACTCGGGCGGCCACGTCGTGCTTGGCCGAAAGCATGAGGATCGGCACTTCGGTAGCCCGCCGAATCAGCGGGAGGAGGGCGATCCCGTCGATCTTGGGGAGCATGTAGTCGAGCACGACGAGGTTGGGCACGCGCGCGCTCAACTCACTAAGCGCCGCCGGCCCGTCGGCGGCGCTGCGCGTGCGGAAACCGGCTTGGGTCAAGCCGATTTCGAGAAAATCTCGCATCGGACGCTCGTCGTCGACGATGAGCACCTCCATCGATGTGTCGGCCATAGCCGATATCTAGCGGTCCGGCCTGAGAGCCGCCTGAGAAAGTCGGCGATCTTTCGGCCGTACCCAGCGGGTACGGATCGCCGCTTGGGCGCATACTGCATTAGCAGTAAACGGGAGGCATCAAGCGTGCGCCGCGAACGGTTCATGAGCAGGATGAAACGCGTCGAGATCGTCGTCGAATCGGCGCTCGTCGACGGGTTGATTAAGATCGTCGAAGGTCATGCGACGGGCTACACGCTGGTGCCCGGTGCGACGGGGCTCGGTCAGCACGGGTATCGCGAGCGGGACATGGTCATGCTCGTCACGATCGTGACCGAGGATCATCTCGACGCGATCATCGAGGCGATCTTGCCCTCGCTCAACGACCGAGCCAACATCGTGCTTATTTCCGACATCGCGGTGCTGCGCGCCGAGCATTTCATCCCGGAAGTTCGTGCGGCGGCGAGCCGCGGCAAGGTGTAACCCGCGCTTGCCTTCGTCGGAGAATCTCCTCGTGCATCGAATCAGGGCTTATGCGCACGCTATCTGAGGTTTTTGCCTCCCGCGGCCCGCTGTTGCCCGAGGGGCTTCGGACCTTGGAGGTCAGCCCCAGCCGGATGATCGAGCCGGGCATGACCGTGCACGCGTCGTTCACGTTTCGGAATCTGGGCGGCGGCATCGCGAGCGGGTTCCGGGTGCGTTTCCGGTTGCCCGAGGGCCTGACGTACCTCGTCGGCACGGCGCGCATCGACGACGCGCTCCTCGACGAGCAGGGCGGTTTAACCACGCTGCTCCAAACGTCGGGCGCCGACATCGGCGAGATCCCGGCCGGCGGCGAACGCCGGGTATCGCTGGCCTACACGGTTGCGACGACGATCGAAAACGGAACGCCGGTTACGCTGCAAGCCGCGATCGCGTCGTTCGACGTGCCGGTCATCGGCTCGAACATCGTCCGGCTCGTCGTGCGCAGCCGTCCGGTGCTGCAGAATCCGAAGACGACGCTGACGCTCGTACCGGTGCGCGAAGCGCTGCCCGGGGAGGAACTGCAACTCAACGCGCGCGTCCATAATTCCGGCCAGAGCAGCGCGCACGATCTCGTCGTGCTGCTGCCGGTTCCCGCCAACACCACGTTCTCACCGCAAAGCGTGACGGTCGAAGGCCGATCGGTCTCCGCCGGCGCCGAAAGTGAACCGTTCGGCTTCGCTCGGCCGGTCGTCGTCGCGCCGATGCTCGGCCCGGGCGCGACGCTCGACGTCGGCTATCGCGTTCGCATCGACGCACCGCTCGAAGATTCGACCGCGGTCGTCGCGAACGGCGCGATCTGCTCGCAAGAAGTGGCCGAGTTCGCGCTCGCGCCGGTCACGGTCAAGATTCCGTCGGCTGCGGCGTTCAGCAGCGATGAGACCTCACTGCGCGTCGAATCCGAGGACGAAGTCGAACCGGGTCAGCGCGTGCGGGTGATCCTGCACACGAAGAACGTCGGGACGGCCCGCGCGCGCAAGCTTAGCTTGCGCATCGCGTTACCCGACGGCATGATCTACACGCCCGGGTCAATGGCGGTCGACGGCGCGCCGGTGCCCGACCGCACCACCGTCCCCGATGCGGTGAAGCTGGGCGATCTCGAACCGGGACGCTCGGTCGAACTCGCTCTGTCGGCGGTCGTCTTCGCGCCGATTTCCGACGGGCACGAACTTAACCTCAGCGGCACGGTCGCGTGGTCCAAGGGCCAGCGCAAATTTGAGCGGATGCTCGTCGCGCGCTCGGCGCCGCACTTTCCGGCGAACTTCAACAAGATCGAACGCGAAACGTCGCGCCGAGTCGGGCCGAACGACGCGGTCGGATACACGATCTCGCTGCAAAACATGGGTGCCGACGTCGCAACGGAAGTGCGTCTGCAGCTAACCGCCGACGAGGGTCTCGAGCACCTGCGCGTCTACGACCGCGACACGGAACTTCCGATCGGCGATGAGGCGGGAACGATCGCGCTCGACACGCTCGAACCGGGCGTCTCGCGGCTGCTGCGGGTCGAAGCCCACGTGGCGCCGGTTATCGAGGATCAAACGCAGCTGCGGCTGCACGCGACGTTGCTCACCCTCCAAGTCCCGCGCATCGAGCTCGGCTCACCCGTTCACGTCGTCAGTTCGCGGCCGCGCTTCTCGGCGATCACGTCGCATATCGAGGTCGACAGCGACGAAGCGCTGCGGCCCAATCGGCTGAGCACCTGCAAACTCATCCTGGCCAATGAGGGCACGGATCGCGGCCGCGATGTGCGCGTGTCGCTGCAATTGCCCGACGAATTGCGGCTCGAGCGCGTGGACGAAGCGACGCGCGACGGCAACGTCGTGGTCTTCGGCGAGATCCCGGCCGGTGAAACGCGCGAAGCAACGCTCGCCATCCGGCTCGTCGGCGTTGTATCCGGCGCCGAACTGCTCGCCATCTCGGCGCGCGTCGGCGGCCTCAACGTCGTGCCGTTCGCGCTCAACACGATCGAACTCGCGACGCACGCCGAAGCCTCGTTCGCCGAAGGCGCGACGTTGTCGTCGTCGCCGGCCGAAAGCGTCGATGCGGGTGCGGAAATCGCCTACACGCTGTCGCTGCGCAATTGCGGCGACGGATCGGCGAAGCGGCTCACGGCGCGCGTCGCGCTTCTCCAGGACGCGGTCTATGCGCCGGGCAGCACGACCGTCAACGGCATCGCGCTGCAAGACTTCGCCGGTACGTCGCCGCTGCTGAGCGAAGCCGGCTTAACGCTAGCCAACGTGGGCGCGGGAGTCGAGGTGATCGCGCGCTGGCGCGTGATCGTGAATATGCCGCTGCCGCCGGCGACCCCGATCGAAACCGGCGCTACCGTGAATTGGGATGAAGCGCCCGAAATGTCGGTCGTCGCGCCGGTGGTACGGGTGCGCTCGACGTCGGCCTTGCCGATCATCGAGCCCGAACTGCCGTTCTCCGTCCTCGGGGCCATCGCGGCGCCGGTCCGCCAGACCACGGTTACCACCCGCACCGAGATCGGTAACTTCCAGCCCGCGTACGTCGAATTGCGCCCGGCGCTCCCCGTCCGGCTCAACGGCGGTGGTGGCGGCTCCGCGGGCGGCGGCAATACGAGCAGCGGCGCGAAAATCGTCGCCGATTCCGATTCGATACCGACCATCGAGTATCCGCAGCTCGCAGGCGGCAGCGTCGCCTTTGAGCCGGCCGCGGCCGCCCAGACCACGGTGTTTCTCGAGCTGTCCGACGAGCATCTGTCGTGGGTGGTTCAGTATCTCGAACAAACGCGCGTCGGCGGCATCGTTTCGCATCTGCTCACGGTGCGCGCGTTGTTCCCCGATCGGGTCGGCGGTGCGGATCGGCTCCTGCGCGCGCGGCTGCGCAGCCATCGCGAGATGTTGGCCGAACTGGCCGATCGGCTGTTCATCAAAGTCCGGCTGCCGGATTTCCCCCTCGCACCCGCCGACGTCGAAACGCCCGAACTGCGCACGAGCCTCGTCGCGCTCGTCGAAGAGCTGGCCGTCGGCAACACCGAACGGGCTTCGCTGCGCTCGGGGCTGCGCTTGGCGGAAACGCTCGACGGCCCGACCCTGGCCGCGGCCACCGAGAAACTGGGCCGGGACGAGATCGCCACCGCCAGCGCGTGGCAAGTCATGGCCATGCTCATGGGCACGAGCCTGGAGCGCGACGGCGGAGTGGTTAGCGATTTTGCCGATTACCGCAATGCCCTCGTGCACGAGCTGGGGCAGCGGACGAGTCTCGACCCCGGTGCCTTCGAGGCATCGCTGCGCGAACCGGTCGATCCGCTCCTAGACGAAGGACGTGAATCAATGGTCCGTACTTTAGCCGAACAACAGCGCGTGCTAAACTAGCGAATGGACGTCGTGGACATTCTGGCCATCGTCGTGCTCATCGCGGCGGCGGCAACGGGGTACTTGTTTTACGCCTCGAAACGGAAGCGCCCGCCGCAGCGCCTCATAACCGTCGCCCCGCCCGGGCTCAAGGTTAAGCCGCTGGCCGACGCTCCGCCGGCGACTCCGCGCGCGGCCCCGCCGCGGCCCGTACCGCCGCGGCCGGTAGCGCCGCGATCCGATTCGTCGCGGGGGACGCCGGCGCGTCCCGAGAGTACGCGTCCCGAGAGTACGCGTCCCGTTCAGTCCCGTCCCGATTTCTCGCGCCCAACTCCGTCGCGTCCCGCGCCGGCCGTTTCCCAGGCCGCCGAACCGGACGCGGGGGTGCCCGCGGCGGCGGCATCGCCGCCGCTTTTCGATTTGGACCTCGAGCCGGCGGCGGTTACCGGTCCGGCCGAGATTCGCTGGTGCCAGCAGTTCGATCCGCGCTCCGGAGTGCTCGACGAGACCGCGCGGCTGCGCCTCATCGGCGATTTGGGCGTCATCGCCAAAGACTGGTGCGTTCCCCTGCTCGCTCAGGCGTACGAAGAGGAGTCCAAGCCCGCTCACCGTCAAGCCGCGCTGATCGGACTTACCTCGTGCCGCAGCCGTACCGCCGCCGCGACCTTTCGCATCGCTATGGCCTCGGGCGATGCCGCCGAGCGCGCGATTGCGGCCGACGGATTAGCGGATCTAGAGCAGGTTCCGCAAACGAAATTGCGCCGCACCGTCGAACGGCACTGAGCATTCGGCAGAATCGGCCTCCCGGAGGGTTCGCGGCAATGCACGTTCAGCGATTGGACCATGTCAATATCCGGACCCACGACCTCGATGCGACGCGCGACTTTTACGTCGACGTGATCGGGCTGCAGGTCGGCGCTCGTCCGCCGTTCGCGGTTCCCGGTTTGTGGCTGTACGACGAAACGGCGGCGGTCATCCACGTCATCGGTTTGGACCCCGATGAACCGCCGGTGCACGGCAGCGGTACGATCGACCACGTCGCATTTCGCGTGGTCGGGGTGAACGCGATGCGTGAGCGCATCCGGCGCGCGCGGGTTGCCGCCGAGGAGGCCGTTGTGCCGCGCACCGGCGACGTTCAGATCTTCGTGCGCGATCCCAACGGGGTTAAGATCGAATTGAATTTCAGCGCCGCCGATCTCGCGCTCGAAGCGGAACTGGCGGCTCACTAGAGGGTCGACTTCGTCGACCCTTCGCGTTCGGGCTTCGGCTGCGCTGAATCCGTCGCGTTTGCGGCTGCGCCGCAAGCCGCCCTCACATCTGGGATCGAAGGCTGGCGGGGCGTCAGTCGGCGAGCTTGGCGACGGCCGCGGACAACTCGTCTAGACCGCCGATGACGCACGCGGGCGCGGCGCCGAACGTTTCGGCCGGTGCCTGCGTTCGATTGCACCACACCACGCGCAGTCCGAACTCCGCCGCTCCGGTCGCGTCCCAACCGTTGGCGGTTACGAAGACGATTCGTTCCGCGGGTGCGCCGAAATGCGCGGTCACCGACGCGTAAACGCGCGGGTCCGGCTTGTACACGCGCACCGCGTCGACGCTGAGCGTCACGTCGATCGCGTCGGCCAGGTTGGCCGCGCGAAGCGCGGCGTGCGCGGTTGCCGGCGTTCCGTTGGTCAGGATCGCGCACGCGGCCCCGGCCGCGCGCAGCGCCGTTAGCGCCGCCGGCGCGTCGGCATACGGGGCGAGCCGACGCCATTGGGCGGCGAGCCGTTCCCAGTCCCGGTCGGTCGCGCTCAGGCCGTGACGCGCGGCGGCATACGCCAGCGCGCGCGCCGTCAGAGCGTCGAAGTCTTCATAGCGGTCCATGATCGTCGCGGCGAAGGCGTACCCGAGTTGTTTCTCGCGCCAAGTGCCGACGAACGCGGCCGGATCGCTGGTGTAGCGCGCTGCCGCGGTTCGCAGCGACGCGATGTCCAACAGGGTTCCGAACAGGTCGAAGACGATCGCGACCGGTTTCATCCGCGCCCGCGGCTCTGCGTTTGGGTCGGGTGCCGAACGGGCGCGGCATCGCCGGCGCCGAAACGGCGCGCGTATGATTCAGGCGCAGTCATTGGCACGCGCGCTCAACGCGCTCACGAAGTCGTCGCAGTTCTCGTACGTGAAGGCGCGCGCCGCGGCGCGGAAAGACGAGAACGTCGATTGGCCGCGCACCAAGCTCCTCAACGAAAGTTTCAACGCCGAGGTCGACGGCTGCGAATCGTTCGTGATGCGCGACGGCAGTGTTTGCGAATGGAAGCCCGGCGCCTTCACGTTCGCCGCCCGGCCGCCGCGCTGATCTTGGGGGCTCGCGTTGGCCAAATGCACCGCCGGCGCTCGAAGAACGCGCGGCGCGGGCAGAGAAGGGTGGTCCGGCCGCCGCTTCCGATCGTGATGAGGATCATGCGATAGCAACGTCAATCGCCGAGCGTCTATTCGCACGTCAGCCCGTCGATCGCGTGCGGCCGGAATCGGCCGATCAAGCGCCCACGCTGCGGCGCACGTTGACGCGCTGGGGACTTATCGGCATTGGGCTCGGCACGATGATCGGCGGCATCTTCACGACGGTGGGCGTCGGAACGCGGGTCGCCGGCCCGGGCGTGCTGCTGTCGTTCGCGCTGTCCGGGCTGGCCTGTGTTTTCGTCGCGCTCTGCTATGCCGAACTTGCGGGGATGGTGCCGGTCGCCGGCAGCGCCTACACATACGCGTACGCGACGATGGGTGAACTCGTCGCATGGGTTATCGGCTGGGATCTCATCCTCGAATATGGGATCAGCGTCGCGCCGGTTGCCGCATCCTGGTCGGGCTACATGCAGTCGGCGCTTTCGAACGTCGGTCTGGTGCTGCCGCACTGGGCCACCGGCGCGCACCTCGTTTTCGGGGCCAACGGCATCGATGTCGCGCACTCGCAGATTGATCTGCTCGCAATGTTCGCGGTGTTGGCTCTCTCGGCCGTGCTTATCATCGGCATCCGTGAATCGTGCACCGCGAACGGCATCATGGTCGTGGTGCAAATCGCAAGCATGATCGCGTTCGTCGCTGCACTCATCGGCGCGGTGCATCCCGGCGCCTATCATCCGTTTCTGCCGATGGGCATGCACGGCGCGGTCAGCGGCGCGGCGCTGGTGTTCTTCGCGTACATCGGTTTCGATACGGTGACCGTGGCGTGCGAGGAGGCCAAGAATCCCATTCGCGATGTGCCGTTCTCGGTCGTCGCGACGCTGATCATCGGCGCCGTGCTGTTCATGGCGGTCTCGGCGGTAACAGTCGGCATCGTGCCGTTTCGGAACATCAGCGACAACGCCGGCATGCTCGACGCCGTGCGGCTCGCCGGCAACAACCCGGTGCTGGTCATCGCGGTAACGGTCGGGGCGATCGCCGGCACGACCACGGTCATGCTCACGACCATGCTCGGGCAGGTGCGCATCTTTTATGTGATGGCGCGCGACCGGATGCTGCCGGCCGCCGTCGCGCGAATCAACCCGAAGACGCGGACGCCGGTCCGGACGACCGCGATCACGGGTTGTCTGATCGCGATCTTGGCCGGCGCGATTCCGCTCGATGTGCTGCTGTCGCTGGTCAACATCGGAACGCTCTCGGCGTTCGCGATCGTCTGCGGCGGCGTGCTGATCCTGCGCTATACCGACCCCGGCGCGGCGCGGCCTTTTCGGTGTCCGGCGGCGCCGCTAGTGGCGGTCCTCGGCGTTGGAATGTGTCTCTACCTCATGGTCGACGGATTGTCGGGTGCGACGTGGGTTCGGTTCGTGCTGTGGTTCGCGGTCGGGCTCGCGGTCTACGCGGCGTATGGATTTCGGCATTCGTTGCTCCGCGCGCGCGACGAACCGCTGGAACTTAGGGAGCAGGCCTCGTAGCGACCGCTGCGCGCGCGCGGAAGAAGTCGCCGCGCGTCTTGGGATTCGGACCGGCACCCTTACCGTAGTTGTGCAGTGCGGCGGCATAGGCGGCGCTTTGCTCGGCTTTGCTCAGTTGCGGCCACGTTCGGTTGGGAACGGGCTGGGGCGGAGGGACTCGTCTCTTTGCGGCCATTCTGCGCGATTGCGCGTCGCGGCCGAATGTTCCCTGTGCGCGAGGTAGGCATGCCGACGGTTGGCCGCTTCAAGTCTCGGCCTTCGCGCAGACCGTCACACGGCAGCGGTCGCCCGGCAGGGCGTCGATACGCGCGATGGCTTTATGCGACCCGTCGATTACGAGGGACGGCTTTGATACGATCGATAGCGTCGATACGAGCAATAGCTTCGATACCAGCGACCAAAATTCGTCATTCAGATCCGCTATCGTCATCAAAGGGAAAGCGGTGATCGCGCGTTTATCGCTTTTTGTACTCGGCAAGCTCTGCTAATGAAAGTGACGTAATGCGGGAGTCGTCATGCAAAGAACGCTAATCAGCGTGCCGAATCGGCAATAGTATAACTCGCCATAGTTATTAATTATTAAAACGTAAGATCTGCGCTGGTCGACAGGCATTGTGTGCGGCGCAGCAGAGATTGCAAATGCGCCAGTGAGGCAAGGAAGCGTTACGTGATCAACTGGTCATCCGACGGTGATGATGTTTTGTCGGCGGGGCGCCGGCACGCCGGAACCTATTTTCTGCCTGCTGTCGTGCACCGAGAATGGTATCTTGCGCTGGAAAAAGCTTTTGTTCTCAAAGTAAAAATCAATTAGGCATAAGTCTCCGGCTGGCCGACATGTAAAGCTGCCACCACTCCGTTTTAGCCCGGTTTCTAAGGTATGTACGTGTTGAACTGCTGGATGCAAATCATATCGACAAAACGTATCCGCAATATCAGCACAGGAAAAGGAACCAAGTTCAATGTTCATCAATTCGCAGAAAATTCATCGCTTCGTTATAGCCGGCGCATTTGCGACGGGCATCGTCGGCGCCGGACTAGCGGCCTCCGCACAGACCACCGCCACGCCGGGCAACCTGCCGACGAATACCACGAGCAATACGGTCTCGCTCTCGTCGGGTTCGGCCCAAAGTAATCGCGAGGCCGTGCTCAACGCGATCAACGCTGACGAGCGCCGCGTCGAAATGCGCAAGCTCGGAACGGATCTTTAGTCCGCGCAGCCGCGTACTTGATCAGCCCCGGTAGCGATTAAGCGGCTTTCGGGCGAACGCCCAGTGCGCCGAACCGGGTGCCCATCGGAAGACGGGCACCCGGTTTCATTATCCCGGCCAACGTCATCGCGGCCAACGTCGCAGGGTCCGTACGCGGTGCGCCAAAGCCTCGGACTCGATGCTTGCGGTCACCATGATTCGAAGCGGCAAGCGGGTAGGTTTCGTGTGTCGCGTTTGCCGGCTGCGCGAACTGTGCGAAGACGCGGCCGCAGCGAAGTCAGCGCGGATGGCACACGTCGCCACCGCGGCTCACCGCTCCGCGCTGCGCGCGGCGCGTCGCGAATAGGCGAGTTTTAGTTTTTGCCGAGCCCTGGTTTCGGGGGGCGCTTATTGGAGACCGAGGACGCCTTGTGCGTCTTTCGTGCGGCGTTCGCGCTCATCGCCGGCGCCTTCGGAGCCGGTAGCGTCTTTGAGAGAATCTCTTCGTTGGATCGGTCGAGGTCGGCGACCGTTACCGCTGGTTCTTCTGCCGCCGGCACGGCGGAATGTTCCGTCTGCGCGACCGGCGCGGCGGGATGTTCCACCTGCGCGAGCGGCACGGCGGGGCGTTCCACCTGTGCGACCGGCGCCGCGGGATGGTCCGCCTGCGAGACCGGCGTTGCGGCAATAGCGCCCGCAAATGGCGGCGGCGAAGCGAGCTCATTGGCGTCGACTGGTCGCTCGCCGAAGGCTACGTGCCGCACGTCGAGCGGCTCGGCGGTGACCGCTCCCAGGCCGCGCGGCTCGTCCGCTGTGATCGAGCTCGAACTGGACTTCGCGGCAAGCGACGTGGCGACGTCCGCGGTGGTCGGCGCCGTTTCCGCGGCAATCGGCTCGGCGTCCGTAGACGTGACGGGAACGACGTCCGGGATAGTGGTCGAGCGATGTTCCGAAATCGTTGCGATCGGTTGCACGGCGTGAGGCGGATCAACGGCGATTGGGCCGGCGGCCGCGACCGGGCCGACGCCGGATGCTTCGGCAATCGGTTCGGCCAATACCGTGGCGGGCACGGTCGTGATGTGCCGGCCGATCGGCGAATCGAGCGACTCCGCGACGGCGGCTGCTTCGGGAGCTTCCACCGCTTGCGCTTGTTCTGCCGAAGGAGGCACATCGACGACGTTTTCGGTTCGACCGGCGCCTTGCGCTGCCGTTGGCGGTGCGCTCGTCACAAGCGAGTCGGTGATCTTCTTGGCGTATGCGACTTGCTGTTCGAGCAGCGCAAACGTAAACGATGTAGTAAGCTCCGAAATTGCGCTTACGAACGGCGACACGCCGAGCGGTGCGGTGCGCGAGGCCGCGAGTGCGATGTCGCGTGAGGCACGAAGCGACGCCAACTGAGTCGATTGGGCGGCTTTGAGCGCCTCGATACCGCGTCGCTGAATTTGACTGATCGCGTCTAAATACGTGATGGACAAAGTAGAATTTCTCCTGCCCGTAGGGCGACGCTACCCGGTTGTCTTGGGCTCGATGTCTTCAACGATTCGGACGCGCAGCCTTGATGCCATCGTTGCGGCGATGTACGCGGCCCGTGCCGGCACGAACTTGAAGCCCATTCTACTCCGCACGGCGACGCAATCGTGCTGTTTGTGTCGCAACGCCACGCATTCAGACCCAACCGCCGTCGACGATATAGCTTTGGCTCGTCATCGCTGAACTGTCGTCGGAAGCCAAAAACAGGACCAAGCGTGCGACGTCGGCCGGAACGAGTTCGCGTTTGAGTGCTTGCGCCGCCATGATCTGCGCCGCATATTCGGGCGTCACCCACAAGCGGCGTTGGCGTTCGGTCATGATCGCGCCCGGCAAGACACAGTTTACGCGAATGTTTGCCGCTCCGAATTCGTGCGCCAGCGTGCGCGTCAGGCCGACGATTCCGGCCTTGGCCGTGATATAGGCAGCTCGGTTTATCGACGGAATGAGCCAGGAGATCGAACTGATGTTGATGATCGAGCCGCCGCCGGCCGCCGTCATGCCGTCGATCACGGCTTGGATGGCGAAGAACTGATGGCGCAGATTGACCGCCATGCGTTCGTCCCAGTATTGCGGGGTAATGTCGCGCGTGAAGTGAAGGTCGTCGCTTGCGGCGTTATTGACCAGAATCGTCACCGCTCCCAGTTGCTGGGCAACGAGTGCGAACGCCGCGCGCAGGGCGGCGACGTCCGTCACGTCGCAGCGCACGAACAGCGGGACATGCGGGCCCGCCGTGCGCAGCGCGTCGACCAAGGCGACCGACGCTTCGGTTGCCGTGTCGAGAAACGCCGTGCGTGCGCCCTGGCGCGCGAATGCCCCGACCATCTCGGCACCGATGCCGGAGCCGCCGCCGGTCACGAGCACGACGCGATCGCGCAAACTCGGATACAGCGCATCGCCCAGAGCCCCACTCACGTGCGCGTCAACGGCTCTTGCCGCGCGCGGCGATCGTCCAACGGTCGCAAATGGTTTGTCCGCGATGCACGACATACTCGTCGTGCAAGTTGATGGTCGTGTCGCAATGGCCGGGGATCAGCCGAACTTTGTCGCCGACCGCGAAGGGCTGTCCGGCGGCGGCGCTCAGCTTGCCGAATTCGTCGCCCGCAAACGAAAAGCCGGCCCCGCCGGCGAGCAGCCGGGGCGGCCCGGCGTCATCGCTGAGCGACTTGTAGCCCGCATCGAGAACGGCGGTCGAACCGCGCACGCTGATGACGGTCGAGAGCACCGTGAGCGCGTATTGATAATCGAGTTCGTGCACGGCTCCGTACTGCGCGTCCATTACCGCGTACGATCCGGGCTGCACATCGGTAATTCCCGCAAACGACGCGGCGAATCGGCTCGTCCCGGTGCCGCCGGTGGTCACGATTTCGGTCGAAAGTCCGGCCGCGCGAAACGCCGCCGCGGTGCCGCGCAGCAGTTCGAGCGCCGTGGCGTCGGCGGCGGCCCGCGCGGGCGCGGCGGCGACGTGCTGCAGGTGGCCTTCATAGCCTTGCAGGCCCGCGAGCGCCAAACCGGGCGCGGCGGCGACGAAGCGCCCGAGCGCGACGGCCGGTTCGCCGGGGTCGACGCCGGCCCGGTTTTGCCCGACGTTGACGTCGACGAGTGTGCGCAGACGCACGGCGCCCGCCACGGCGGCCTGCGCGATCGGTTGCGCGACGGCGATGCCGTCGACCACGATCGTGAGGCGAACTCGCCGCGCCAGCGCGATGAGCCGTTCGAGCTTGGGCGCGCCGACGAGCTCACTGGTGATCAGGATATCCGGGACGCCGCCGTCGGCGAGCACCTCGGCTTCGGCCAACTTCGCCGCGCACACGCCGATCGCGCCGCGTTCGAGCTGCATGCGGGCGATAATCGCCGTCTTGTGCGTTTTGGCGTGTGGGCGCAGCTTGGCCGGCATGCGCGCGATCTGGTCCGCCATGCGGTCGAGATTCCGTTCGAGCGCATCGAGATCGAGCAGCAGCGTGGGCGTGTCGAGCTCGTCGATCGTCATTCCGCAGCCGCTTCGCGCCGGCGGTGCCTAATTCGTGCCGGTCGAAATGGCGCGAGAGTTGCCGCCCCCGCCGAGATCGAATTACCCGGCATGATCACCACGTCCGAGCTGCAAGAGATTGCGATCTTCGCGGCGTTGCCGCACGCGCTGCGATCGCGCGTCGCCTCGCGAGCCGCCGACATCCACGCCAATACCGGTGAATGGATCGTGAACGAGGGCGATCCGGCCTATTTTTGGGCCGTGATCTCGGGTGAGGTCGAAGCGCTCAAACGGACCGGCGGCGAGATCCATCAAGCCACGACCTTCGATCCCGGAGAATACTTCGGCGAGGTCCCGCTGATGCTGGGGACTTCGGCGTTTATGGGCCTGCGCGCGCTGCGTCCGACGCGTTTGGCGCGCATCGATGCGATCGATTTTCACACCATCATCACCGAATGCCGGGAAGTCGCAGCGCAGCTTGCCGCGACGCTCGTTCGCCGGGTGGGAATCATCCGCGATTCGTACGCGGCGGCGACGCTGACCCAAGCGACGATCGTTGGTGATCGCTACGATTTCGCCTGTCACGATATGCGCGATTTCTTGGCCCGCAATCAGATCGCGTTCGAATGGCTCGATCCCGGCGATCCGGGCGACGCCGAGTGCATCCCGCCCGCGGTGCGCGACGCCGCGCGTTATCCCGTTGTCCTGCTGCCCGATGACCGCGTGCTCGAAGCCCCAACCTCGCGGCAGCTCGCGCAGAACCTGCAGCTGCAGACGCAGCCGAAGATTGCCGGCTACGATGTCGTCATCATCGGCGGCGGCCCCGCCGGATTGGCCGCCGCCGTGTACGGCGGTTCGGAAGGTTTGCGCACGATCATGATCGAGCGCGAAGCGCCGGGCGGCCAGGCCGGCACGTCGTCGCGCATCGAGAATTACCTCGGCTTTCCCGGCGGTATCTCGGGTGGTGACTTGGCGAATCGCGCGCTGCTGCAAGCCAAGCGCTTCGGGACCGAGATCCTCGTGACGCGTTGGGTATCGGCGCTCGAGGTGGGCTCCGCCGGACACGCCGTGCAACTCGACGGCGGGGCCGAGATTCGCACGCGCGCGATCGTGATCGCCACCGGCGTCAGTTGGCGCCGGCTCGAAGCCGATGGTGCGGACCGGCTCGTCGGCCGCGGCGTCTATTACGGCGCCGCGCGCACCGAAGCCCTGGGCGCGCGCGGCAAGGACATCTTCCTCATCGGCGGCGGTAATTCGGCTGGTCAAGCCGCGATGTTCTTCTCCAATTACGCGCGCAGCGTCACGCTGCTGGTGCGCGGCACGTCGCTGGAGAAGAGCATGTCGTATTATCTGATCGAGCAGCTGCGCACTAAAGACAACATCGCGGTTGAAACCCAGACGGTCATCACCGCCGTTCGGGGCGAGGCGCATCTCGAATCGATCGTCACGCGCGACGACGCCGGCGGCGTGGCCGAACGCCGGGCCGACGCGCTCTTCAGCTTCATCGGTGCGGATGCCGACACGGCGTGGCTGCCGGCCGAGATCGAGCGCGACGGGCGCGGCTTCATCTGCACCGGCCGTGACGTGAGCGGCTGGCCGTTCGAGCGCCCGCCCTACGCGCTGGAAACACGCGTGCCGGGTATCTTCGCTGCCGGCGATGTGCGCAGTAATTCGATCAAGCGCGTCGCATCGGGCGTGGGCGAAGGCAGCATGGTCATCGCGTTCATCCACGAGTATCTCGCCACGCTGGCGGTGCACGCGTGACAGGTGCAATGCGAACATCGCTAAGGTCGCAAGTGCTGCTCGCCCTAAGGACGGGGCTTTACGCCGCATTTGCCAAACTCTTTCACGGCTCGCGGGTTTGTCTCAATGTCCCAACAGAACGCTTCCACGGTGCATCGCGCGGCGCTGCTCTAGGTCATGGCTCGCTACTCCTGCAGGAATCGCGCGACCGTGACTTCAAATCGACACCGAAAATCTCGGCTGCAAAGCCTTGCGGTACCGAGGTTTCTCGTCAGTCTCAGTGATAAAGCCAGACAGCGTGCGTGTCAACGATATGTCAAGCGGCCCAGGCGGTATCCGGAGCGAAATGCCCCCTGCATGGCAAGATCTGAAGGCCAACGAAACGCGGTGCTTCCTGAGCACCCAGTGATTCGGACGATCGCGATGCCGGCCGATACGAATCCGGACGGCGATATCTTCGGGGGCTGGCTGATGGCGCAAATGGACCTTGCTGCGGGAAACGCGGCGGCGCGCCGCGCGCGTGGCCGCTGTGCGACCGTGGCCGTTGAAGCGATGTCGTTTTTGAGCCCGGTGACGGTCGGCGACGAGGTCAGCCTGTACGCCGATATTATCGCCGTTGGGCGCACGTCGATGCGTATCGCCGTCGAGGCTTGGCGCCGCAGTCGGGACACTCATGTAACCAATCAGGTAACCAGTGGTGTGTTTACCTTTGTCGCTATCGACGCGGAGCGCCGGCCGCGAACGGTGCCCCCGGAACCATGATTGTTCCTCCCGCCGGCATGTCGCCGCGGTCCCGAACGCGCCGCGCTGCGACTCATCGACGCGCACGCATCGAGGATGCTGAAGGCATTCATCAGGTCGCGTACTGCGCGATACCATCGCCGAATGACCAGTTTTCTTTGACGACTTCGACCAGGCTGATGATGATGTCCGAACGCGGAACGCCGGGGCCGTCCGCGAGCAGGTCGGCGATCTGCGCGTAGAGCGCGCGCTTCTGTTCGACGGTTCGGCCGGTATTGAGCGTAATCTGGATGATCACGACCGCGTCGGTGTGCGCGATGCCGAGGTACGCCGGCGGATGCACGATTTGGCCGGCGTCGTGGGTGGTGATGATTTGAAATTTGTCGTCGGCCGGGACGTTCATCGACTCGACGAGGGCCCGATGAACGGCGTCGCCGAGCGCCGTCGCGAATGCGGGATCGTCACGACGCGGATGGGAGATTCGAACGAGCGGCACGGGAAACTCCTTTCCAGGCTCGTGTCGGGTTTGGGAGGCCGCAGAAATGTCCTCGGAGCGTCGTTACCGCCGCCGCGTTCGTGCCGCCTCGGCGTCGTGCGGCGGGGCCGGAGGTGCGCGGTGCCGGATCGAACCGCGAGGGCACGCGCCATGAGCGAGCTTCACGCGTTCGACATCCGCTTAGCGACGCTCGACGACGTCACCGAGCTCGCGCGTCTGATCGACGGATCGGTGCGCGAACTGCAGCACGCCGATTACACGGCCACCGAAATCGAACTCGCGCTGGCCACGGTCTACGGCGTCGACACGACGCTCATCGCTGACGGCACGTACTACGCAATTGCCGCGGATGCCGAACTCGTCGCGTGCGGCGGTTGGAGCCGGCGTGCCACGCTGTACGGGGGCGACGGCTTTCACGGACGCAGCGAAGCGCTGCTCGACCCGCGCAGCGACGCGGCCAAAATTCGCGCGTTCTTCGTCGCGCCGGCGTACGCGCGGTGCGGCTTGGCGACGCGGCTTCTCGCCGCGTGCGAACGGGCCGCGGCAGCAGCGGGTTTTACATGCGCCGAACTTGGCGCGACGCGCACCGGCGTGCCGTTTTATCTCGCGCGCGGTTACGCCATCGTCGGTGACGTCGATGTCGCGTTACCGCAAGGAGAACGCTTGGCCGTGATCCGGATGACGCGCACGTTGGCCCGCGCCGGCTGCTCGTCGTGAAGCCACTTGGGTTTCGTATACCCGGCGCGTCGGCGGTATTCGAGCCGATGCCATTGTCGACGTGCCAATGACGCGCACGCGACAGTGCGGCCGTACTGGGGATGATGTATCGCCCGGCTCCCATGGCTGTCCCGCAGCGGTGCCGGCGGCGCCGACGAGCAACACAGCCGCGGCGACGAGTGCTCTTGCACGCACATAAGCGCCGCAACGCCTACTTAAGTCGCAGTACGCGCGCGTACGCCTGTGTTCAAAACGCGATACTTCGTTCTTTGGTAGAATGGCGCGCAGATACGCGTCGTGCGACGGTAATTAGTGAGCGCAACAGCGATGCAATGGAAACGCATCTCGGGGCGTATTTTCGCCATTCTGCGCTCACTCGTCAGCCGGTCTTCGGCCCGAGCGCTAAGATTGGGTGGCCCTTATAACACCCAATTATCGTCCGACTTTTGGAGGAACCCGAACGGTGTCTGAAATCTTACGCGAGCGCCCCTACACGCAAGCCGAGGTCGAAAAGCTGCGTGGAACCGTCCAAGTCGAGCACACGCTCGCGCGGCGCGGGGCGGAACGTCTTCGCGGCTTGCTCGCCGCGGACGAGCCGGTCGCGGCTCTGGGCTGTCTGACGGGAAACCAGGCGGTTCAGGCGGTGAAGGCCGGGCTCAAGGCGATCTATCTCAGCGGTTGGCAAGTCGCCGCCGATGCGAATCTCGCGGGTCAGATGTACCCCGATCAGAGTCTCTATCCGGCGAACTCCGTTCCGGATATCGTCCGGCGCATCAATAATGCCTTTACCCGCGCCGATCAAATCGACCACATGGAAGGCAAGTCGGGTACCGAGTGGTTCGCGCCGATTATCGCCGACATGGAAGCGGGCTTCGGCGGCGCGCTCAACGTGTTCGAGCTCACCAAGTCGATGATCGAAGCCGGCGCGGCCGGTGTCCACCTCGAAGATCAGCTTGCCTCGGAAAAGAAGTGCGGCCATCTCGGCGGCAAAGTGCTCATCCCCACCCAGCAAGCGGTCAAGAACCTCATCGCGGCGCGGCTGGCGATGGACGTGCTCGACGTTCCGACGGTGCTGATCGCGCGCACCGACGCCGATTCGGCGGCCCTGCTCACAAGCGACATCGATCCCGTCGATCGCAAGTTCTGTACCGGTGAACGCACGCCGGAGGGCTTCTACCGCGTCAACGCGGGCGTCGACCAAGCGATCGCGCGCGGTCTCTCGTACGCTCCCTACTGCGACTTGATCTGGTGCGAAACGTCGCATCCCTCGCTCGAGGAAGCCAAACGCTTTGCCGACGGCATCCACGCGCAATATCCCAACAAGATGCTGGCGTACAATTGTTCGCCGTCGTTCAACTGGAAGGCCAAGCTCAGCGAAGACACGATCGCGCGGTTCCGTTCGGAACTCTTCGCGCTCGGTTATCGCTTCCAGTTCATCACGCTGGCCGGATTCCATGCGCTCAACCACAGCATGTTCACCCTGGCGCACGATTTCAACGCGCGCGGCATGTCGGCGTATGCTGATTTTCAAGCCAACGAGTTTTTGAGCGAAAGCAAAGGCTACACCGCCACGCGTCATCAGCGCGAAGTCGGGACGGGCTATTTCGACGAAGTCGCCAAGGTCGTCGGCGGCGGCGAGTCGTCGACGACGGCGCTGACGGGGTCGACCGAAGAGGCGCAGTTCACGGCCGCCGGCGCCCACTAATACTAATCGGCACAGGAAGCCTGGCACAGGAAGACCGTTCGTCCAGGGTCGCGGGCTCTCGAAGCCCGCGGCCCGTCGCGAACGGCGCTCGGGTCGTCGAATCAATTGCGCAGCGGCGCGTGCTCCGCGAGCGGAACGAACCAGTCCGCCGCATCCTCGATCCAAAGCGTCGCACCGTCGCGCGCGAGCAGCCCGAGTTCGAGTAACGTATCGACGGTCGACGCGACCAGCTCCGGTGGGAGCTCGAAGACTTGAGCCATCAGCGCCGGGGAAAAGCTGCCGGTTCGGCCGTCGGCCGTTACATAGTCGAAGCAGCCCAACCGCACGGAGCGCAGCGGAGCACCCGGCCTACCGAGCTCGAGCGCCAATCTGAGGATGCAATGCCAAGCGCCGACTTCTTCGGCGCGCAGCACGTTGATCCGCACGTCCTGTAGCGCGTGCCGTTCGTTCACGCGTGCGCCTCGGGGAACGGCCGCGACAAGACCACCTTCACCGCCGAGCCCCGTCGCGTTCGGCGGTGTCGCTCGTTGATGCGAGAGCGGCCGGGGTGGTCGCGCCGGGAGCGCCGGCTCGCGCCAGGGCGCCGGCGCCGGTGAGGGCGGCGAGGCTCAGGATGATGATCGCGCGCACGGCGACCGCCCGCGGAATCGAGCCGAACCGCAACGGCATGCATTCCTCACATCTCAAGCTGGCGCGAAGTACCCGCGCCGCTAGGCCGATTCGGCGCGCGAGGGTCGGTGGCGCTATTCTATCAAAAGCCGTCGTGACGTGGTGGTGAAAAATCTGCAACCGCGCGCGAGCCGGAGTCTCGCATGACGGTCGTTGAACGCTCGATCGAGTTCAGCGCTCCGGCCGAGCGGGTTTGGGCGGTCATCGGCGATGTTCCGGCCGCGGCGGCCTGTCTGCCGGGGCTCTCCCTGGGGGCCGCGCTCGACGAGCGCAGCTTCGCCGCCCGGATCAGCGTTTCGGTCGGATTGCTGTCGCTGCTGTACGCGGGCCGCTTGACGGTCGAAGAGATCGACCACGAGCGGCGGCGGGTCGCATTTGGCTTCGAGGGCGTCGCGCTCGGCGGCTTGACCCTTGCGGTGCGCATCTCGGCTCAAGTCAGCGCCGACGGCGAAAGCGCGAGCCGCTTGGCGATCGTCAACGACATCGGCCTCGATGTTGCGACGACGATGCTGGCGGGGCCGATGATCGCGCCGACGGGCGCGCTGCTGCTCGACGGCTTCGCGCGCAACATCCGGCAACTCGTCGAGCGTGCCGCGGCCCCGCCGGCGCCGTAGCGCGCTCGCCCCAAGCGTCGGTTATTCGAACCGCGGGAAGTGGTCGGCGATCGGATCGCCCGTGAAATTGCCGACTCAGCCGTCGAGATCGTTGAACCAGCGGATCGCGGTAAAGCTTGGATTTGCGCCCATGTCGAACCAATGGCGCGTCTGGGCCGGAACGCTGAGCAGATCGCCTTGCGTGCAGACTAGCTGGTAGACGTAATTGTTGTAACGCAAGTAAAATGCGCCCGAGCCCTCGGCGAAATACCGGACCTCATCGTCACCGTTCACATCTCTTCGCGCGCTTGATTCAGCGGGCGGTAGCGGCGGCCGCGACGGCATCGCGCGCCGCGGGGACCGGCGCGCGCGGGTGCAGCAGACCTTCCGCGCGCAGTTCGTCCCACAGCGCGGCGGGGATCGGCGTCTGCAGGCTGTGCACGTTTTGCTGCACGTGGGCGGCGGACAGCGCGCCGGGAATGACGGACGCGACGAGCGGATGGCCGAGTGGAAACTGCAGCGCGGCAGCCGCGAGCGGAACGCCGTGCCGTTTGCAAACCGCTTCGATCCGTTCAGTTTTGGCCATGATCTCCGGTGGCGCCGGAGCGTAATTGTACGTCGCGCCGGGCCGCGCGCCGGTGCCCAGGATGCCCGATGCGAGCACGGCACCGATGATGAGCCCCACGCCGCGCTGTTCGCAGAGCGCGAATTCATCGTCCAAAATCGCTTGATCGAGCAGCGTGTACGGCATCGCGACCAAGAAGAAGTCGATATCCAAGAGGCCCAGCAGCCGCGCGATCATTCCGCGCTCGTTGATGCCCGCGCCGAAACCGCGGATCACGCCTTGCTCGCGCAACGCCGCCAAGGCGCGCGCCCCGCCCGTCTTCAGCTGCCCGAGATACGCCGCCACACTCGCTTCCGTCCCGTGGTAGGCGAAATCGAGGTCGTGGATGAGCAGCAGGTCGATGCGGCTCAGACCCAAGCGCTGCATGCTCTGTTCGACCGAGCGCATCACGCCGTCGTAGCTGTAATCGAAAACGACGTTGAACGGCGCGCCGCTTTTCCAGATCGTCGGAGCGGGCGTACGGCCCGGTGCCGGTGCGGTCAGGTAGCGACCAACTTTGGTGGAGAGCACGAATTCGTGGCGCGGACGGCGGTAGAGCGCGCGCCCGCAGCGGTGCTCGCTTTGGCCCAGGCCGTACCACGGCGCGGTATCGTAGAAGCGGACGCCGGCGGACCAGGCTTCGTCGATCACCTGCGTTGCCTGGACCTCGTCGAGCGTGACGAACAGATCGCCCAGCGGTGCCGTGCCTTGACCGAGTTGCGTCAGTTCGACCCCGGTTCGGCCGAGGGTCCGAAGATCGGTCGCTTTCATGTTTTAAGCCTCCGGGCAAGAGCGGATGCATGCGCTTCGCGCGGGCGACCGGCGCGCCCCTGCGCGCGGCGATCAGCCGGCGGGGTCGGATGCCGCCGGCGCGGGATGCGTTTCGAGCGCGGCGGCCAGACTGCGCGCCGAAAGCATGCCGATCGGCTTGCCCGCCGCATCGACAACCGGCAGATGGCGGATCCCCAGCGCGACCATGCGCAGCGCGATGACGGCGACGTCGTCGGCGGGGCTGGCGGTCACCGGATCGGCCGACATGAACACGCCGGCGCTGGTTTGGCGGGGATTGATGCCGTCGGCGATGGCCTGAACCAAATCGCGCTCGGTGATAATTCCCAAGAGTTTGTCGTCACGCATCACCGCAGCCGAGCCGCAGTCCGCGACGCGCATCCGGCCGGCAACCTGCGCGAGCGTCGCGTCCGGGGTGACCGAAACGAGCGGATAAATCGGCAGTTCGCTCACTTGCATCGTTCACTCCACTTCGTAACGCATCGGCACCATCGTCTGCAGGTCTTTGGGCGGCCGCTCGTAGGAGCGCTTTTGCCGCGCCGGGACCTCGATGTGTTCGTGCGCCACCGCCTGGTAGGGGATGAGCGAAAGCAGATGACTGATCAGATTGAGCTGCGCGCTCTTCTTGTTGTCCGTCTCGACGACGTACCAGGGCGACTCTTTGACGTCCGTATACGAGAACATTTGGTCTTTGGCTTCGGAGTAGTCGACCCAATGCGCGCGCGCCTGGAGATCCATCGGGCTGAGCTTCCAGCGCTTGCGCGGATCGTTGATGCGCGCGGCGAAGCGCCGCTCCTGCTCTTCGTCGCTCACCGACAGCCAGTATTTCACGATCACGATTCCGGACCGGATCAGCATGCGCTCGAATTGCGGACACGTGCGCATGAACTCTTCGTACTCGGTCTCGCTGCAGAAACCCATCACGTGCTCGACGCCGGCGCGATTGTACCAGCTGCGGTCGAAGAGCACCATCTCGCCGGCCGAGGGCAAATGTGCCACGTAGCGCTGAAAGTACCACTGCGTGCGCTCGCGTTCGGTCGGTGCCGGCAGCGCGACGACGCGGCAGAAGCGCGGGTTGAGCATCGCGGTGATGCGCTTGATCATGCCGCCCTTGCCGGCGGTATCGCGGCCCTCGAAAATAATGATGACCCGCTGCCCTTGCTGGCGGATCGATTCCTCGAGCCGCAGCAGTTCGGTCTGCAGGCGCCGCAGTTCTTTCTCGTATTCTTTTCGCGACAGGCGGCGCGGCGGTGCGAGCGCGCCGTCGGCCTGAAGCGGTTGCTGCGCTTTGTTCGAGCTCATCGGTGGTCCCCGCGTAATCCGCCACGTCCAGCGCCAATTCCGCTGCCCGCAAGTCGCAGTCGGAACTGGCCGCGCGCTTGAACCGGAGGACCCGCGCCGCGAAAGATGCAAGCGCAAGAAAGCCCGGCGCTGCAGCGGCAGCGCGGCATCCGCGCGGCGAGCCGCCGCGCTTCCAAAGGCGAGCACATGATGAAAACGACCATGCCCGAGCCGAACCCGGCCGCCGCATCCGGCACGGGGTAATGACCGCCAGAGCCGGCGCGGTGCGCAAAGCCAAACTCGGGATTTCACCGATCGCGTGGACCAATGACGATCTGCCGCAGCTGGGCGGCGATACGCCGCTCTCGACCTGCCTTGCCGAATCGCAAGAAGCGGGTTTTCTCGGCACCGAGATGGGCGGCAAATTTCCGACGACGGTAAACGAACTGCGGCCACTGCTGGCGCGGTACGACTTGCGACTCGTCGGCGGCTGGTACTCGGGGACGCTGCTCGATACGGAGTTGGAACACGAGCAAACGCGCGTGCGCGCCCAACTCGCGTTGTTTCGCGACTGCGGCGCGTCGGTGCTCGTCTACGGCGAAACCGCGGGAACGATTCAAAATCGCCAAGATGTGCCGCTCGCGCGACGCCGCAGACTCACGGACGGCGAGGTCGACGCGTACGCGGCGAAACTCACGCGGTTCGCCGAATTCTGCGCGGCGTCCGGCGTCGCGTTCGCGTTTCATCACCATATGGGGACCGCGATCGAAGACGAGCGCGACATCGATCGGCTTATGGCGCGCACGGGTCGCGCCGTCGGGTTACTTTTCGACACCGGCCATTTGGCCTTCGCCGGCGCGGATCCGCTGCGTGTGCTCGAACATCACGGCGACCGTGTCGTGCACGTTCACGCCAAAGACATTCGCGCGGACGTGCTCGCCGCGCTCGACCGCGACCGCGATTCATTTCTGGACGCGGTCCTCAAAGGCGTGTTCACGGTACCGGGGGACGGCACGCTCGATTTCGGCGCGATTGCCGGCAAACTCGCCGGCGCCGGTTACGACGGCTGGTTCATCGTCGAGGCGGAACAGGATCCCGTCGCGGCACCGCCGCTCGAGTACGCGCGCATCGGGCAGCGCGCGCTCACGTCGGTGCTCGAGCGCGCCGGCTATGTCATCGAGTCCGCGTTCGTGTGAGGTAGCCGGCCCTCAGCGCGGCGACCAGCGCGAGTCCCCCGGTGCGATGGCTCCCACCGACCGGCTCGCGTCGCTCGCGGGGAAGCGTGCGGCGCTCGGCCAGGTGCGCACTGCCAGAACGGCGGCGTCGTCGCTGCCGCGTCCGGTCCGAAAGACGTGCTCGGCGATGCAGTGCGCCGCATCGAGGTCCGGCCGTTCGTAGGCATGCCGGCAGGCCCGCGCGAGTTCGCGTTCGCCCGTAAGGAGATTGCGCTTGTGTTCGGTGACTCCGTCCGTGTACAGCGTCAGCAGAACGTCGGGTGGAAGCGCCAACGCGTACACAGCCGCGTGGTGCAGCGGAAAGATGCCCAGCGGCAAATCGCCGGGTGAGTGAGAAAGAAAGGCGTGACGGCTCCCGCTGAAGACAAGCGGCGGGGGGTGGCCCGCACTCGCGAAGGTGAACGTCCGCCGCCGTTGATCGAGGAAGCCGACGATGGCCGTCGCGATGATGCCCTCGCCGCCGTTATATGCCTGCGAGTTGGCGGTTGCCAAGATCGTCGACGGAGCGCGCGGGCCGGCTTGAACGGCTTCGACGATTATGGCTCTTAGCAAGTCCATAGTTGCTGCGGCAGATTCGCCGTGGCCCGAAACGTCACCGACCGTGAGAGCGAGAATGCCCTCGTCGACGGCGACGACGTCGCACCAATCGCCGCCCGCCGCGGCTTGTCCCGCCGGAGAGTTCCAGCGTGTCGCCTGCACTTCGTAGGCCGCGAACTCCGTGCGGGGTGAACTCGAATCAATCACGCTGCGGCGAATCGGGGATCGGTGAAGCAGCCGGAACGGACGGCGGATCGCACGCCCACGGTGAGCTGGGCCGGCGTCGAATCTTTCAACAGCAGGCCATTGGCACCGGCGAGATGACATGCTACACTCCACGAACTCTTCATCGTCTTGGTGTAGACGACGATGGTGCTGCCTTCCAGCACAAAACGCACTTGGCGCAAAAATTCGAGCGCATCGATTTCGAGCGCGTCGATGTCGCACACGAGTAAAGCGGGTTTGATCTTACCGAGCTCGCTGACGTTGAGGTGTGCGACGAGCGCAAGCCCCGGAAAACCGGCCGCTTTGAGAACGGGACCGAAGAGCGCGGTTTCGTCGCTCTGCAAACCGGCTAAGCAAGAGATTCGTGGCATTAGTGCAACGCTTTCACGATCGACAGCGAAAGATGGTACCGTTTTCGCTGAGCAGGGAAGCATGAACAACGATAGCATCGTTAACCGAGCGGGGACCATCGTGAAAAAGCCCGATACCGGCGCGAAGCCGGCTCGCCGAACGTCCCGAACGAGGCCCGCTCCAGATGACGAAAGCGCCCTGGTGGCCAACGGGCTTTCGCGCGCGGACGCCGCCTGGCCGACGATTGAAGCGATCCTGCGCGTCGTTCCGGCCTCGCGCTGGGCGTTCGCCCGGGTTGCGCCTGACGGCGACCTCAATCATCTGCTGCCCTCGCCGGCCGGTGAGCCGGATGCCGCCGTGCTGCAGGGTGAATTGCGGCGCCAGCGTCTCAAGGTCAAAGCCGGGCCGCGGATCGCCGCGGTGCTCGGTCCGCTCGACGAGTTCGAAAGCGGCATCACGTTGCTGTTCGCCGACGCCCGCGCGACATTCGGCATCCTCACGCTGCTGCGGACCGCGGAATTGGGGCCTTTCACCTCGAGTGAAGTGAGCATGCTCACCTTCGCCCTCACGGCCGCATCGGACCAGCTCTCGGCGTTGCGCCTGCAGGCGCCCGAACAGACCAGTCTCGCGCGCGGGCCGACCGGCGAAGCGCACGCGACTTCCGCCGAACCGCCCGAAGCCGCGTTTTACGTCCTCGACCGAAACATGGAAATCGTGCTTGCTTGGACATCGGAAGATCAGCGCCGCATCGCGCTGACCGGCCTGCGTACACGGATCGCGGATCACCTACCGGCGGTGCTTGAAGAATCGGTTCGCGAGCTGACCGCGGCGTGGGGCATCGATCCGGCGACGCTGGGTGCCGGGATCGCCCGGCCCGTGCCGTTCCTCGTCGTGCGGACGCAGCCGATGTCCGGGCCGACGGGCTTGTTCATCGGCGTTCGCATCGACCGTTTTCATGCCCCAAATTCACTCACGGGTGCCGCTTCGCGCTTTCACATCTCGCCGCGCGAACTGCAAGTGCTTGCGTTACTTCTCGACGGCGCCCACCTCGACGAAATCGGCAGTCGCCTGCACATTACGTCCTCAACGGTGCAAGATCACATTCGCAGCATGGTTGAAAAGACCGAGAGCCGCAATCGCACCGAACTCGTTGCCCGCGTGCTCGGCTGGGAATGCACGCCGGCGTCGCCCCCGGTCTAACTCCGGCGCCGCGGATCGGTCCGCGACCTCAGCCGCGCGGTGCGAAGTACGAAGGTGTCGTCGTTGCTACGGAAGTTTGGGCCGGCCGCCGACGATTGCCCGTACGACGAAGAACGCCCAGATCGACCCCAGGACGACGGGGAAGAAAAGCCGATTTGTCGCGAGATGCGGACTGATCGCCGCCAGAAGCAGCGGACCGAAGATAGCTGCCGCCCACAGCGCGGCAAAGTGCTGAATCGACATCCCCAGCGGGAACGGTGAACGGACGGATTTTGCCTCCGGCGCCCGCGCATCGCGCACGAGCGTCAACCGAATGCCGGTGCGAGCCGCGGCTGCTAGCAGGGCCGCGTTCGGGACAGCAGCATCGTGCGCGACGACCGCGCGATCCGCTCCGGGCGCGATCTCGGCCAGCAGCACGCCCGGCACTCGCTGCAGTGCAGCGATCATCTGCCGAATCGCGTCTGCCGAAGGGATCGAATCCATGCGCAGCGTCGTACGCGTGAGCAAGTCGGCCCGCTCGACATTCGCTTCGCCGGCATTCATGGCACGGTTGTGCCTTGTAGTGCGCCGGCTGCGGCCAAGTCATCGGGAAATTCCACGATGGCGTCGTTGCGGTGAGCAGGCCGCCGATGATTCTCGTTCGCGCCGGCCGTGCTGAAGAAGACGCCGTCAGTCCGATGCTGGGCTACCGAAGGCAGCTTGGTTTTCGGCAGCGCATGCCGGCCGACGATCATCGCCAAGTAGGCAACGATCGCTATGCAGGCCACGATCGCGATTGCAACATGCCAGCGTTTCATTGGCCGGGTGGAAGAATCATCGGCGGCGAGGGGGGCTTGCGGCGCAGCCGCAAACGCGACGGACCACGAAGTCGGTCCTCTAGTAGACGCCGGGGAAAACCGGATTGAGATAGGCCGGGCTGCCGTATGGCGAATAGCCGTAATATCCGTAGTAACCCGCCCACCAATTGTGTAGCGGAACCTCGCTGAGTTTTGGATCGTAGGCCGGGGACTTTGCAACTTTGTCGCGCGTTTGGTCGATGTGAACCTCGGCTTGCGACACCCGC
The DNA here is from genome assembly GCA_003134035.1 of Candidatus Velthaea versatilis. Lineage (GTDB taxonomy): Bacteria > Vulcanimicrobiota > Vulcanimicrobiia > Vulcanimicrobiales > Vulcanimicrobiaceae > Velthaea > Velthaea versatilis. Next base: position 18,167 of record PLAE01000229.1, on the reverse strand, counting down.
GCGACGGCGTCGACGGGGACGAGGAAGTGCCGGTCGCCGAGTCCCAAAAATCCGCCCGCCGAGACTTGCAGCAGGCGGACTTTACGTTCGTTTTTGTCGATGAACAGGTCGCTGACGTGACCGATCGCATCGCCGTGCCGATCGATGACGTTGCGGCCGCGGATATCCTGGGCCGGGTCGCTCAGGGTCAGCGTGTCTTCGCTAAGTTTCACCAACAGGTCGTTTTGGGTTTTGATCGTCACGAGTCTCCTCCGGCGGACCGCCGCCCGCGTCGCGTTTTCTTCCAGCGTAGGCCGATACGCGCTAACGTGCAATCGTGGATTTCACGCAATTATCGCCGCTCGCCGGAATTGTCGCCCGACGCCCGACCGACGGAACGGTCGCACGCGCGGCGACCACCGAAGGTTCGATTGTCCCGGACGGGATTTTGGTGGGCGGTGTTCCCGGCAGGTCGATGGTAAACGTCGCGCCGCGCAGCGGACCGTTGGAAACGCCGATCGTTCCGCCGTGGTGTTCGACGAACTGCTTGACGATCGCAAGTCCGATCCCGCTGCCCGGCGGAAGTGAAACTGATCGCCCGCGGTACCCGTCCTCGAAAATGCGGACGCGCTCGGAGCGGTCCACGCCCGGACCCTCGTCCGAGACCGCGAAACGCAGGTTCGTTCCCCAGCGACGATAAGTAATCCGCACGTCGCTGTGTGGCGGCGTATGGCGAATCGCGTTCATGAGGACGTTCGTGACGATCTGTGCGATCCGAACAGGATCCCCCAGAAACGGCCTGCCCCGCGAGTGTGCTTCCGTGCAGCCGTCGACGTGCAGCCGCACACCACGGCGCGCGGCGAGGCCGTCCATTGCCGCAACGTGCAGGCCGACCAACCGGCAAACGTCGATTGGGACGGCGTTGACCGCGAAGCGGACGGCTCGATCGCGCGGTAAATCGTCGATCAAGAGATTGAGGCTGCTCAAAGCGGCAAAGATCGCCCGCAGGCGCGCATCGTTCGGTTCGTGCTTGCCGTCGAGGAATGCCTCGACGCCCGCCATCGCGACGCACAAGTGATTGCGCATCTCATGGATGGCGGCTCTCATCGGTCGACATTCATACGGTAATCGCGGTCCTTCACGCTTTGCTCGATTCATTCGGCGACGCGCGAACTCGCGGGTGGGCGCAGACCGGCTTCGCGAGCGTAGCACTCAAACCAACGCGTACGCAATCGTGCAAAACGCCAATGAAAACGGCGCCGATCGCAGCGACGCTCGAACCGCCGGCGCGGGGATATGCGTGCCCTGCCGGGCGTGCTACGATGCTTTCGCCGATTCTGAACGCGTCCGCATTCGCCGAGGAGCCCCGTATGTCCGAACATCCATCGACCGATCTCCACACCCAAGCGGCCGCGTACCTGCGCTCGGCGGCCGACTATAGTCAGCGTGCGGCCGAAACCTATGCTCACGGAGCCCACGAACAAGCGGCGCATTTCGCGCTGCTCGCGCACGCGCACATGCAGCATGCGGGGCAATACATGTCCGATGCCGCGAAGATTCACGCCGAACTGCACGGCGGAAACAAGCACACCAACATCGGCTAATGTGCCGGCACTGCGACTGCGGCGCTGGAAATCGCCGCGCCGATGCCGCGCCGCCGTGCGGCTCGGCATCATGCGTGAACACGCGCACCGGCGCGGTGCCAATCAGCTAGGCGACGGTACCGCGCTGTGCATGTCCGGCAGCTCGAGACCGGCGTTTGCGAGGATATCTTTCGCCTTGTTGGCTTCCGCGCGCGAACCATGCGCGATCACCAGGAATTTCCCGGCCTTGACCGCGGTTTCATATTGGACGACGCTGTTTTTTGGAACACCGAGTCCGACGAGACCGGCTCCGAACGCGCCGAGTGCGCCGACGAGAACGGCACCTTCGAGCGCCGAGACGATGGCGACCACGATCGGACCGGCGGCAACGAGCGGCCCGATGCCCGGAATGATGAAGAATGCCGCGCCGAAGAACAGACCCCAGATCCCGCCCCAAAAGGCGCCGTTCGTGCCCCATGACTTCATGCGGTCACCCGTGTTGTAGTAGCCGACCACATCTTCTTCGCTGTGATAGTCGGCGCCGACGATCGACAGCTTGCGCATGTCGAAACCGCCGTGCTGAAGGGCCTTGACGGCGGTATCGGCCTCGCCGTGATCGGGATAAACGGCGACCGCGGTGCCGGTTCCGGTATCGGTTGCTACTTGCGTCATTGGTGTGCTTTCAGAGATGAGCGTGCTGCTCGATCAACGTATCGATCGGCGGGTCAGTAAACCTCGAGCGATTCGGCGAACGGCGTAACGATGTGGTCGCCTCGAACCGATCGGACCCGCTCGGGCTTCACGAAGCGAGCGCGAAAGTACGTATAGAAGACGGCGATGACGAGTCCCCACAGCGCGTGGCCGAAAAACTCCGAGCCCTGTTCGCTTGCGGGCAACTGCCACGTCGGCGGGGTCAATCCCATCAGGGGCATCACGAATTCGTGCGCGCCGATCCAGATCGCGAGTCCGAATGCGACGCCCGCTCCGAGTGCCACGATCGGAAAGAACTCGACGAGCGCGCCGAACGCGATGCCCGAGAGAATGCTGAACGTAAAGTGGATCACCAGCGACGCCCAGACCGGGGTCGGCGCGTGGGTGAACATGGTAACGAGGACCATCGGTTCGGGGATCCGATTCGCGGCGCGCGGCGCCCACGTGACTTCCCAGCCGAGTTTGAACCAGGCGCCCATGAGGCCGCCGATCGCGCCCGCGACAATCGCGGCGCCCGGATGCTTTCTTTTGATGGAGAACAAAGTGCACCGCTTTCAGCAACGTCGTGCGTGCGAATCCGGCAGCGCAAAGGTAACCGGACGTCTCCGAACGACGATAGCATCCGCACGACGTGCGCGCCATCGTTGGAATCCCCGATCGTTGTGTGCGGGCCGGCTCAGACCGGGGCTTTCTCCGGTTTCTGTTCGAGATGTCCGCCGAACTGGAAGCGCATCGCGGAGAGCAGCTTGTCCTGATAGTCGGATTCGCCGCGCGAACTGAAGCGCTCGTACAACGCGGTGGTGAGGACCGGAGCCGGCACGGCTTCGTCAATCGCCGCTTTGATCGTCCAACGGCCCTCGCCCGAATCCGAAACGCGGCCGGCAAACGCCGACAGCGTCGGATCGGCGATCAGCGCGGCGGCGGTCAGATCGAGCAGCCAGGACGCAACGACGCTGCCGCGGCGCCACACTTCGGCGATGTCGGCAAGTTCGAGATCGTACTGGTAATTTTCGGGATCGCGCAGCGGCGTCGTTTCGGCGTCCATGGCATGATCGCGTTTGCCGACGTTCGCGGCCCGCAGAATGCCGAGCCCCTCGGCGTACGCGGCCATGAGACCGTACTCGATCCCGTTGTGCACCATTTTGACGAAATGTCCGGCGCCGTTGGGGCCGCAGTGCAAATAGCCTTCCTCGGCGGTCCCCTGGCCGCGCGGCCGGCCGGGGGTGCGCGGAATGTCGCCCACACCGGGCGCAAGCGTTTTGAAGATCGGGTCCAGTCGTTCGACGGTTTTGGTCGGACCGCCGATCATCATGCAGTACCCGCGCTCGAGGCCCCACACCCCACCGCTCGTCCCGACGTCGACATAATCGATGCCCGCCGCGCGCAGTTTCGCCGCGCGCCGGATATCGTCGACATAATAGGAATTGCCGCCGTCGATGATCGTGTCGCCGCGTTCGAGCACGGCGGCGCCGTCGTCGATGCTTGCGTCGGTGACCGCCGCGGGAACCATCAGCCAGATGGTGCGCGGCGGCGTAAGATGCTTGGCAAGATCGGCTAGCGAGGACGCTCCGATGGCACCGTCGGCGGCAAGCCCCTTGACGGCATCCAAGCTGCGATCATAGACGACGCAATGGTGGCCGGCGCGAACGAGCCGGCGCACCATGTTGCCGCCCATGCGGCCGAGGCCGATCATCCCGAGTTGCATATTCGACGTTCTCCTTGTGCTGGTGAGTGGTCCGCGTGCCCACGCGTCCGATCTGTCGTTTGCGTGAGTTCAGCTTCCGCCTGTGTGTCGGAGTTCGTCCTTTCGACACTTGGCAGACCCAACGTCGATTGGACGGCCGTGCTTGACGAGCGCGCCGTGCCGAAGAGCATGGTTACACGACCCCGTCCGCGAGCGCACGCGAGCGATTAGCGGATATCAAACCGGGCGCTTTCGGCCAAGTCGGTCATTGCGGGTAGTCCGTCGGTGGCCGTGGCACCCGCCAGCGAAGCGGCGGCGCCCAAGTGAGCGATCCGCAACATTGTCGGTACCGGCCAGCCTTCATGGATGCCGTACAAGAGGCAAGCGCAAAACGCATCGCCCGCTCCGACGGGGCTGACGATTTGGTCCGGGTCGAGTCGCTCGGCATCCGCCCACTCCGGCTCGCTGCCGGGCGCCGCCCAGACCGCGGCCTCGGGTGCATGGATGATGACCGCGCGCCCGACGCCGCGTTCGAGCAGCCGCGCCGCCGCGGCCTCGACCGAGTTCCGCTCGAGTGCGCCCGCGTCCGCCGCGCGCACGGCGACACCGGTCGCGCGCGATGCTTCGATCTCGTTGACGATCAAGTAATCGCAATGGGGCAGCGCGGGCGCGACGATGCGGTCGAAATCGCTGCGCGTGTCCGAAACGGCGTCGGCGCAGGTGATTAATCCCGCGCGCTGCGCGCGTTCCAAAAGCACCGACGCGCCGGTGGTGCCCGCGGTATCGAGCCGATCGAGCGCGTCGAGTGCGAGGAGATAGCCGAGGTAGAACAGCCGGAAACCGTCGGCGGCGAGTTCGTCGATCGGCACCGCATCCGCCGTCAGGGCGTCGTTGGCGCCGCCGTGATAGAAGAACGTGCGGCTCTTGCCGGGCACCGTCATCACATGGCTCTGCGCCGTCGCGGTGCCGACGAGCGTGAGCAGGTCGTCGCGCGCGACGTTGAGCCGGCGACAATGCTCGCGCACCATCCCACCGTAAGCATCGTCGCCGATGCAGCCGATTGCCGCGAGCGGAAAATCCGCGCCCAGCGTGTGCAGATCGGTCAAGACGTTGGCCGCGCCGCCGCCCAAACCGATCGCCTGCCGGCTGATGCGCACGAGATCGCCTTGGTTCGGCCAATGCGTGATGGTGTGCACGATGTCGACGATCCAATTGCCCGCGCACGCGATACCGCGCCGCGCCGACGGCCGACCGTCGTACGAAGGACCGGATTTCTCCAACACGCTCCCCGCGTTGTCGCCGCCGGCGTCGCGAACCTGCGGCAACGCGGATCCGTCGGACGCACGTCCCGGGGACGGCGGACGACGGGCGCCAATGCTGTGCCGGATGAACGCCGTGCCCGCCGCCGACCCGGTGCCCACGCTCGACGATCTCTTGGCGGGTGCGCTCGACGTGGTATTCGTGGGCATCAATCCATCGATCTACTCGGCCCGGCGCGGGCACTATTTCGCGCGCGCGGGAAACCGCTTTTGGCCCTGCTTTTCACGCTCGGTGTTGAGCCGGGCCGCCCGCGCCGCTCTCGCGGTCGCGCAACTCGGACCACAGCACGATGCCGCGCTGCTCGACTACGGCATCGGCTTCACCGACGTCGTGAAACGCCCGACCGCGCGCGCGGCCGACATTGACGCGGCCGAATTGGGCGCGGGTGTCGCGGTGCTGCTGCGCAAGCTCGAGCGATTTCGGCCGCGCGTCGCATGCTTTCACGGGATCACCGGCTACAAGCACGTCGCGCGCGTCTTGACGGGGCAAACAGTACCGATCGGTCTGGGTGCGCAAGCGCTGCGCTTGGATGCGACGCGGCTGTTTCTCGTACCGAATCCGAGCGGCGCGAATGCGCACTTCACGGCGGCCGACCAAACGCAGTGGTACGATCGCCTCGCGGCATTTAGCGCGACGCTGGATTGATGAGCGCAAACGAACCCAAGCGTTCAAGCGTTCCGGGTATGATCTAGAAGTGCGACGGTGGGACATCTGACGACCGCAACACAACGCTACGATGGATGTTACAGGGCGTTTCTCATTGGTGGAAATATTTGGCTCGCTGAACGACGAATCGTGTACTAGCGTAACGCCACGGCGACGCGCCGTTCCTTGGGATTGATTAAGGAGTTTTTTTGTGCAGGTCGGAATCGATAGTTTTGCGGCGTTCCACGGCGACGATGACGGCACGCCGGCCAGCGCTTCGGTCAACCTGCGCAAACTCATCGACCGCATCGTGCGCGCCGACGAGGTCGGCCTCGACGTCTTCGGCATCGGCGAACATCACCGCGCGCAGTTCCTCGACTCGGCGCCGGTGGTCATTCTCGCGGCGGCGGCCGCGCGCACGTCGCGCATTCGCCTCACCAGCGCGGTTACCGTCTTGAGCGCCGCCGATCCGGTGCGCGTCTTTGAGTCGTTCGCAACGTTGGATTTGCTCTCGCACGGCCGTGCCGAGATGGTCGTGGGCCGCGGTTCGTTCATCGAAGCATTTCCGCTCTTCGGTTACGCGCTGGCCGATTACGACGCGCTCTTCGAGGAGAAACTCGAGCTGCTCCTGATGATTCGTGAACGCGAACACGTGCACTGGTCGGGGGCGTTTCGTCCGGCGCTTTCCGGTCAAGGCGTCTACCCGCGGCCGCTCCAAGAACCGTTCCCGATCCGGCTCGGGGTCGGCGGCACGCCGGAGTCATTCGTTCGCGCGGGCACGCTCGGTCTGCCGTTGATGGTGGCGATCATCGGCGGCGAAACGCGCCGCTTTCGGCCGCTCGTCGATCTGTATCGCGAAGCGGGGCGCCGGGCGGGCCATCCGCCCGAGCGGCTGAGCGTCGGGGTTCACGCGTTGGGTTTCGTGGGCGAAACGCGCGCCGCCGCGCTCGAAGAGTTCTTCCCCGGTTATGCGCGCGCGTTTACCGAAGCGGGCCGGGAGCGCGGCTGGCCGCCCGTGACGCGCGCGCACTTTGACGCGCTTGTCTCCGCCGACGGGGCGCTGCTCGTCGGCGGTCCGGACGATCTCATCGAGAAGATCGCCCGGCATAGCGACGCACTCGGCGGCATCTCGCGCATCAGCCTGCAAATGGACGTCGCATCGCTGCCGCACGACAAGCTGCTGCGCGCGGTCGAGTTGCTGGGTACGCGCATCGCACCCGCATTGCGCGCGCTGCCGGAGCGGGCACCGCTCTCCAGGCGGCCGTAAGCCGCAAAGCGAAGTTCGGCCGGTGGAGCCCATTCGCACATTGGTCGTGGGCCTGGGCCAGATGGGTCAAAGTCATGCCCTCGCGTATCACCGCAATCCCGGCTTCGAGCTCATCGGTTTCGTCAACCGCACCGCGGTAGCGCTCCCGGCCGAACTCGCCGGCTATCAGCGCTTCGAAAGCGGCGAAGCGGGCTTGGCGCAACGCCCGGAGCTCGTTTCGGTCAATACCTATACCGACAGCCACGCACGGTACGCCATCGCCGCGTTGGAAGCGGGCGCCCACGTATTCGTCGAAAAGCCGTTGGCGGCCAGCGTGGTCGAAGCCGAGCGCGTCGTCGCGACGGCGCGCCGAACCGGCCGCAAACTCGTGGTCGGTTACATCTTGCGGCATCACCCGAGCTACGTGGAGTTCATCCGCCAAGCGCGCAAACTCGGCTCGCCGCTGGCCATGCGCATGAATTTAAATCAGCAATCGTCCGGGCCGGCCTGGGAGATCCACAAGCGGCTGATGGACAGCACGAGCCCGGTCGTCGACTGCGGCGTGCATTACATCGACGTGATGCTGCAGATCTGCGACAGCCGGCCGGTTCAGGTTCGCGGGATGGGCGTTCGCCTCTCCGCCGAGATCGCCGAACGCCAGGTGAATTACGGGCACTTGCAGGTGTTATTCGCGGATGGTTCGGTCGGCTGGTACGAAGCGGGGTGGGGACCGATGATCTCGGAGACCGCGTTTTTCGTGAAAGACGTCATGGGTCCGCGCGGCGCGGTCTCGATCGTGATGGACGAAGGCGCCGCTTCCGCCAGCGTCGATACGCACACCAAGACGGCGCGAATCCGCGTGCATGCTGCCGCGACCGGCGACGACGGGGGGTTCATCGCGCCCGACGAGATCTTGTCGATGCACGATGAGCCCGGGCATCAGGAACTGTGCGAGCGCGAGCAGCAGTTCGTCCTCGACGCGATTCGCGGCGACGTCGACCTCGGCAAACACATGGACGACGCCGTGCGATCCCTCGCGATCGTGCTTGCCGCCGAACGCTCGATGCTCGAACGCCGCGCGATCGACCTGTGACCGCAAGGATTGAGCGCAGGATCGGGGTTGGCGCCGTCGTGTCGAACGGACGCTGGAGGCTATGGACTTTGTTCCGGTGACGAGCTTCGGGCGTATCGTCGACCGCTACGCAGGGAACGCCGGGGCTCGACGTGCGAACGGCAATCTGCAATTACGAAGTTCGGGTTGGCGTCCGTGCCGGACGGCGACGCGTTGCCGCAGCCGGACGTCCGCTTCGACTATTCCGATTACCGCGCAAGGGCGCCCTTAGCAACGCGATCGATCTCTCGATCAAGCGAACGGCGGCATTGCTCGAACCGCAACTCGCACAGCCCAGCAACGGACGGATGTCGCTCAATATGGCGTAGCCCACGTTCAGAACGATCTGGAATGGGCGAAATCCAGCCGGCCCAATCGCAAATGACCACGCGAACCATTTGGTGTTGGGAAGATCGCGCAGAACCTCCGCGACCGCTTCCCCGCCGATTTTCATCGAGCCATCCGGCAGTAGGAGATGGATCGTCGCGTAAGCGTCCCAAATATCGAGCTGCGGATTCAGGAGCGCGAGGGCCTCGGGGTCGTTCCCGATCGGGCGCACGACGATGCTGATCTCGCCTTTGCCGATGCGGGCCGATGTCCGAACCCACTTGGCAATCGCGCGGCATACGGCGCATTCGTCGTTGTAGAGCAGGATCGGTGCGGTGTGGCTCCGGCTCTGGCTCAATGATGGACCGGGTCGGCCGATGCAAAGCACTCCGTTATCGTCGCGGTGATGTTTGCGACGGTCGGATGCGGACCCTCGAAACGCGCGAGTTCCTGTCCGTTCAAGAACATGAGCAACGTTGGTGTCGCTTGGATGTCGTATTGGTTCGCAAGGTCTCCATCGAGCGCGACATTAACGCGGAAGATTCGCGTGCTCGATGCGAGTTCGCCGGCAACGTACTGCAAAATCGGCTCAAGCGTTCGGCAGTGTGTGCAGCCGTACGACATAAACTCGACGACGATCGGTCCTTCGCCGGCACCGACGAGCCCCTCGAACGTGTCGCTGGTAACGGTGGCGATGTGCGCCGTCGCGAGCGTCTCGCGACTCAACGCGCAGCGCCGCGCAAGCGCTGCTTCACGACGCACATGACGGGTCAGCCCGAGCAACAGTGTCCACGAATGCCCCTTCGATGAGCTTGGTGCAGCGGAGACCACTATAGCACGTGAGGCGATCTCCGGTGATCGGGCTTTTTCACGATATGCGTGGCTTGCGGAAAAACGCGCGGGTCCGGATCGAGCCCCGGCGCCCGGGGAACGCCGACTTGGGTACGCCGGCAAGGGGCGCTTCGTACCTGCAAGAACGTTCGTTGCGCTATGCCGAAAAAAGTGCAGCTCTCCGCTTACGGCGGGGTCGACCAGCTCCGTATCGTCGATGCGGCGAAGCCCGAGCCGGGGGCCGGCGAGGTCGTCGTTCGGGTCGTTGCCGCAGGCACGAATCCGGGCGAGATTTCCATTCGCGAAGGCCTCCTCAAAGATCGGTTTCCGATGGACTTCCCGTTCGGGGAAGGCACCGATTTTGCCGGACGCATCGATGCTGTCGGTTCGAGCGTGACCGAATTTGCTCCGGGCGACGAAGTGTTCGGATGGACCGAGCGGCGCTCGGCCCAGTCGGAGTACGTCGTGAGCAGCCCGGCAAACCTCATTCCCAAGCCGCCGTCCCTGGATTGGTTCCGCGCGGGCAGCCTGTTCGTCGTTGCAACGACCGCCGTCGCCGCCGTGAGCGCGGTAGCGTTGCATCCGGGCGAGGTGGTGGCGATCAGCGGCGCGGCCGGCGGGGTGGGGTCGCTTGCGGTGCAGCTCGCGCGGCGCGCGGGAGCGCGTGTCATCGGCATCGCGAGCACCGAGAACGCGTCCTTTTTACGTTCCCTCGGCGTCGAACCGCTCGCCTACGGCGACGATTTGGCGGAGCGATTGCGGACGCTTGTCCCGAGCGGACTCGACGCCTTCATCGACCTCTTCGGCGGCGGTTACGTCGAACTCGCCCTCACGCTGGGCGTCGCTCCCGAGCGCATCGACACGATCATCGATTTCGCCGCCGCGCAAAAGCACGGCGTCAAGACGGACGGTTCGGCGGCGGCCGCGGCGCGCGAAACGCTTGCGTGGGTCGCGAACCTCGTGGCGTGGGGTGAGATCGTCATGCCGCTGACCGCCATCTATCCCTTTGCGCTGGTGCGCGATGCCTACGTCGAGCTGGCGCGGCGCAAGGCGCGCGGAAAGATCGTGCTCGCGCTCGATGCGGCAATCACCGAGCCCATTCGGCCGCCGCAAGCCACGGCTTAGGCCGGGTAGGCCAGCTCTTTCGCTACTTGCCGCGACAAGCGATGATCGATTGCAAGCTTGTGCTTTGAGCAGCATGAGACTGCGTCGGCGCGAGCGGAAAAGTCAGCGAGGGACTGCGCGACTGCGCCGATAACGAGAGACGACGTTCCACGCCTTTCGTGGTGCGGACGAGGTGCGGCAGCGCAAGATAGGACTTTTGATGCTCGGCGTGCAGGAGACCCCGGTTGCGACCGTTATCGCTCTGCACTATCGGATTAGCACGCGCCGCGGCCATCGCGCAAGACGACGGGATCGCGCTCTTGGCGTTCGCGGCGACGTGCGGCAAAACACGGCAGTTTCGGAGTGAGTTCATGCGCCAATCGAGTGTCTCCTCGGCGATGATATCGAGTAGCGTCTGGCAATGGCGCGGCGTTCCACGAAGACTGCTGTGGTCGCTCTTCGCATCTATGGTCATCAATATGTTCCTGTGGGAGACGGTGTATCCCCATCTTTCCTTTCCACGAGAAGTGCAGAAAAGAAAGACCAGCGTTTCGTCGATACGCATCGAACACGTTCCCCGGCGCCGCGCGCAGCCGCAGCTTCACGCGCAACCGCGGCCGCGGCTTCACGCGCAAACGCAGCCGCGGCTGCTGCTCCATCCCCCCAACGTACGACGCTTGCCGCAGCGGCTACCGCGCTCGCACCCGCGAAACAAGCCGCGGCGCCCGCTGCACCCACGCTCGCAGAGCAAATCGGCTGACCCGCAACGGTGGTCGGGGAACCTGACATTCACGCCGCATCAGTCCGCCGCGCTCAAGTTGCCGGCGAGCTGGGCGACGCAAGACAACGGGAATGCCGCAGCGGCCAATACGACGGTCTGGATGGATTTCAAAAAGGCGCGGGGCCCTTTCGTGCCGCAGGTGATGCTCTGGCATGTGAACGCTGCGTTTTTGAGCGGGCCAACGCTGAACGATGCGATTCACGATATTGTTGCCTCGCTCCACGCCGAGGGCGCCAAGGTCTACGTTAGCAAAGCGCAGCGAGTTTGCGGCGGAAAGCGCCTCGGGTGGTTCCTCGCTTACGAAAAGCCGAACGGCGACCCGACATGGCAGTTCGAGGACACACTCTACTTGGCAGGTGATACGGTGTACCGGGCGACGTATTCGCGTCCGGACGGTGAGGCGGAAGACCAAAAGACCCGCGCAGCGCTGGACACGCTGTGCCCAGCGTCATGAAGCCTCGCCCCGCAGCCGGTCGCGCATCGGGCCACGGACGGTCAGACTCGTGGGACACTTTGTTAAGCGACCGTCATGAGTCGGAGCAGGTCGCAGCATCCGATTGGGGGCTATTCGAGTGGCGGATTGACGCGTGAGGGGACGGCCTTTGACCAACGGAGCGCTGATGCGCTTGTGGTCACCACGATGCGCTCGATCGTAAAAGTCACCATGCGTTGCGCCCCCGGGAAACGAGCGGCGAGCGCTGCGTCCCAGTCGGTCCTCGCGGTGCCGGTGATTTGCAGCGCATCGCCGCGTTCCCAGTCGATGAAGAGCAACCCCGCTCGCGGCGAGACGGCGAGGTTGCCGAGCGTCATGTACATCGCGTTTCCGCGATAGTCGGGAAAGCGGAGGGTGCGATCGTCCAGTATCGCAACGAAACCCGCGGCACCGCCGCGATGCGACGCGTCCGCCCCGGCCTCGTCGTGAGCGGTGCCGATGAAGAACGTATCGGCCTGCGCGATCAGTGGGCGCGACGCTGCGTCGAGGCGTTCGGCTTCGTGGCTATGCGGGGTCGATGCGTCGGCGATCGCTTCAACGGAGCGAGCGGCGATGAACTTTGGACAGTTTGCGTAGACCTGATCACTTACGATCGTGATGCCGCCGGTTCTGCCCAGACTGGTGCCGTTGAGGCGCATACGTCGACGCGTGGCGAAATCGATCGCTATCGTGCCGACGACCGTTTGGCCGGCGAGCCTCGTGGCGAGCGGATCGCGCGCGTGCGGCAGCCCTGCCACGTGCATGGAGCGATCGCCGTCGACGCGGATGAAACCAGGCGCGCCCGTGAGGTGGGTCGTCCAGACCCGGCCGTCGCCGTCGGGCGCCGCGACGATGAGCAGCTCACGTTCGGCTAGGAACGCCGCCGCGGGCGGCGGGATGGCGGTGTGAATCGCCCCGAGCGCGGCCGTCGCCGCAGCCGCCTGTCCGGCGCGATCTTGGACGTATAGCTCGCCCGCGTGATACGTTTCGTGGCGCGCGGACTCGGCGTTCACGCTCAGAAGAAGCCGCAGGTAGGCGCGGTGCCGCTAGGAGCCGGTGCCGTGTTGGCGCCGGCGGGTGCGTAAATCTCCAAACGCGTGCCGTCGGGGTCCTCGAAGAAAATGCCGCCGGAGCTCGCACCTTCGCGGTGAGGCACGATGCCGTCGTAACGGAGCTTCGCGCCCGCCGCGCGGACACGAAGCTCGGCGGACCGGACGGCTGCGATGTCGCTAACCACAAACGAGAGATGATGGAGACCGGCGACGGTCACGCCGAACGGCGATGTCGCCTGTTCCCACAGGGTGAGGACGAGCTTGCCGTGGGCGCCCAGGAAGGCGAAGCGTTTGCCGTTCTCGTCGCTGCGGTTGAGGACGTCGAGGCCCAGGATCGCACGATAGAAGGCGACTGAGCGGTCGATTTCGGTGACGTTGATGCCGACGTGGCCGGTGGTTGCGATGACATCGGGTGCTTGCGTTGGCATATGAGCCTTTCGCTGGTGGACGTGATGTAACTGGTTTGAGCAACTATTGACGGTATACAACGCCAAATGTATCCTGTCAATAGGGTTTATGGGGGTTACATGAGCCGGTACCTGTTCGTCGCAAACGATCGCGCGCTGGACTTCGTGAATACGGCGTTCGCGGGCGGCGATACGGTCCCGGACGTTATCGCCTTCGTCGGCTGGCTCGAGGCGGTCGGGATGCTGACCGCGGACGAAGCACACGCCGCCCTCGCGCGTGCGACAGAGCCCGAGCGGGAACGGACCATCGCTCGCGTTCACGCATTCCGCTCGGCGCTGCGGCGCATGGTCGAGGCATACGTCGCCGGACGCGCGCCCGTGGCGGACGACCTCGCCGTCATCAACGCGCACTTGCAGCACGCGCCGATACACGACGAACTCGTTGCGCTCGCCGGCGGCGTTGCGAGCGTGCGGCGGGTGGCGACGGACGTTCCGGAGGCCTTGCTCTACTTCGTTGCCGAAGCAGCGCGCGAACTCTTTACGCGCAAGGACAGACAAGCGATCCGGCGCTGCGCGAACGAGGCCTGCACCCACTACTTTTACGACGCGAGTAAGAACGGCACGCGGCGCTGGTGCCGCATGGCGGGATGCGGCAACCGCAAAAAGGTCGCCGCTCTACGCAGCCGACGTCGCGCTTCATGACTGCGCGGTGATCGATGCGAGGCCGTGACAGGGATCGCTTCGACTCGCGCAACTTCGCCAGCTTCTGGTCGGCCGCTGCGATCCGCTGCTGCAGATCGGCGATTCGGCCGGGCCGCAACTCGACGACTGACCGCGCCGCTGAGTTCCGACCGGCGCGTTTATGTGCGGCCGAACATTTCGTGCAGAACGTGGGGCGCAAACCATCTGGACGAACGCGCACGCCGCGCGCACGCGCTCGACTTCATCCTGCGCCTCGAATACTGGCACGGCCGGCGCGGCTTCGACGCGCACGTCGGCGAACGCGGCGTCAAGCTCTCGGGCGGCCAGCGCCAACGCATCGCGCATCGCGCTCGCGCGCGTCATTCTCAAGAACGCGCCGATCCTGGTGCTCGATGAAGCGACTGCGGCGCTCGACTCCGAAGCCGAAGCCGGCATCCAGGAACAGCTCGACAGCCTCATGCGCGGCCGCACGGCGCTCGCCATCGCTCACCGGCTCTCGACGATTGCGCGGGCTCCTACAGTGTGACGACGTCAACCGTCTCGTCAACGAATTTCGCCGCGAAGCGCCGATCCGCCGTGGCTAATCGTGCATTCTCGCGTTTCGCGAGCACCGCATACAGACAGTCGTAGACCGGATGATCGAGACGTTGCGCAAGCGCCGCGGCGTCCGCCGCGTACGAAACGGTCGCGACAAGGTGAATGCGGCCGAACAGACCGAGAACGACGTTGAGGGATGGCGCCGCTGCTCCCGCGCGTGCCATTTTCCAACGCGCGTTGAGCAGCTCCGCTACGATGAGTTCCGGCGCGAGGACGTCGGCCGCGTCGGCGAAAATCTCCGCAACCCGTGCGGGATCCGCAAGCATGATAAAGGCAGCGCTTGCATCGATGATGATCTTCACCGCTCGTCGCGTTGTTCGCGGATCGCTTTCAAGCCCGCTTTGACGTCGATGTCGGGGTCGGCAACGGTGTGCAGCCATTCCACCAGGGAACGGCCCATAGGCTTCAGTCCCGCTTGCAGTGCATCGAGTGCTTCGGCTTGGACAGATCGACCGCGCTCGCGAGCTCGTGAGCGCAGCGCGTCTAGAACGTGTGCCGGTACGTTGCGGATGAGTATGTTCACTGATGATAGCATCTCATGATATCATCCGTGGGTCAAGGACGACCACATCGACGGGGCGCGTGCCAGCTCATCGGCTTGCAGCCCCGTCGTCTGGTCGTCCGTCGAGATCAGCGCGTATCCCGGCAGCCGCGGCGGGCCGTTTTGAACGACCAGGTTACACGTGCGGCAACCGCCATTGGCGAATCACCACGGATGGCGCCGGAAGATTTACTCTATTAGGCGCCCAGCGTGGCTGGTTTATTCACGCGGGAAAGTCCAGTGAACGACTAGGTAGAGCGCCGCCACGAAGACGACGAGTGACCTATGGACGGCTTCGAGCTCGTACAATCCAGCGAGCTCGTCGACCACGACGAATCCGCCGAAGATCACCAGTAGCGTCGCAAATGCCAAATCTTCTGCACGGTCATTACGCTTGAGAACCGCTGTCCACAGCCAAAACGCGCTGAACGTCTCGAGCAAAATTGCGATCACGAGAGCCAGCCGAATTTCGCGAGAACGATGTGGATCAGCGCGAGATTACCCGATGCGAACGGCGCGCCTTTAGGGAGGGAACCGGCGGCGCCGAGCGCGTCAATCACATTGCCGAAGACGACGACTCGTCACCGAAACGGCAGCGATGAGCAACTGAATGCGGCCGACATCAACCATCAACCGTCGTCCATCGTATCCGTATCATTCGTCCTTGCCGCCGTAGCGCTGCCCGCTATCCGCGATCCATTCCACCGGCATGATCCGTAGAGTCCCAGGAATTCCCCCAACATGGTCCCATGAGGGAGTTCAGGCACAGTACGTCTCGTCAGACTATACTCCGATGATCTTCATCAAGGTGGCTACGCTTGTGAAATCCGCCGGATTGCGCGTGTATAGCGGCAAGCCGCGAGATAATGCCGTTGCCGCAATGAGGAGATCGACAGCTCTGGCACCGCGTGGTTTCTGCTTGGTAGTAAGACAAGCAGCATAAACTCTTGCATATGTATGCGCAGCGGCCACATCGAAGGGGATTGCCTCGAACGTACTTTCAGCCCACTGCAAACGTTCTAAACGCTCAGCCCGTTCAACCGGCTCGTTTGTCGAGAGCGGGCCGGATGTCAATTCCGCGAGCGTAAGCGCTGCGATTGAGGCTAGCTGCGGAAGTGTGTCGTCGCTAATGTCTGTAAAGTCGATAATGACGGACGTATCCAAGACGCCGCGCTGATGATTAGACACGCGGGGCAGGGTCTTGGTCGATGAACGCATCGATGTCATCGCGGAACTTCTTGTAATCGATTCGAGGCAAATGGGCGGCGGATTTCTTGAGTTCAGAAGTCGGGATGAACGTTCGTCTGGCAACAGGAGTTAGGCGCCCCACAGGCACGCCATTGCGGGTAATGATAAAGGAGTCGCCACTTTCGAGTGCACGAATGATTTCGGCGTTATCATTGCGTAGTTCGCGTTGCGTGATGATTCGTTCCATCCAGTTAACTGTAGCACAAACGCTACACGGTGTAAAGCAGCTACTTACTTTGCGATTGCGGGGACGGAGCCAGAACCCGCCGCTCACTCTGCGGCACTCGGGTGCGCGCAGTTCGCTGCCGCCGCCTAGAATGTGACAAGGTATCCGGATCGCTCCTCGTCGTCGAAAGCCGACCGAGATGGAGACGTCGGACGTTCTGCGGTGCGAATCCGCGGGTGTAATTGCTACGCCAGATACGCGTTCGGGCGGAGGTGTGTCTATAGAATCAGGAACGGTCTCATGCGACGGACGATCAAGCCAAACCCGGCTCCCTCGTTCTTGCGGCTGAGCCGGACGACTGGGGCACAACCCCACGGCCGGGGATTGACCGGGTATCCCTCGTCGAATGTTAAATCTCGCTTGGCTGGCAATCATCCATGAAGAGCTCACCTATCGCAGGCAAGGAACTGTGTTTCGAAGCTACGCTCGAAAAGTGGGCGGAGGGAATGGACTATTGCGCCATTCCAATTCCGGCGGCGATTACCGAGGCTCTCGGAACACATGGCTCTGTCCTTGTCATGGCCTGTCTCAACGACTCTGCGCCGTTCAAGGTAAGCCTCTTCCCCGTCGGGGGCGGCCAGCATTACATGCGCATCAAAGCGAGGGTCCGAAAAGAGACACGAACCAGGGCTGGCGATCCGGTGCATATGCGAATCACCGTCCTCGACCGGGCTGCCGTGACATATCCGGCCGATTTGCTCTCCGCCCTGCGGGCGCAAGGAGCCACGAGGGACTTCAAAGCCCTTTTTCCCGGACGGCGGAACTTCATCGTTCGGCGCATTGACGAGGCGGTTAAACCCGAAACGCGCCGGAAGCGGATTCAAGAAGCCGTTAATGAGGCCCAGCGAGGGAGAACGGAGCTTCCTGATCGCGGCAAGTAATGCGAGTGCTGTTTCAAACCTTTACGACGTCAATGCTCTGCTCGACAACTCCATTGAGGATCATGGAGCTGGTCGGTTTGTTCCGATCGTGAGGCCACTCGCACCTACGCCTGGACCTGCATCGAGGCGATACTCGTATCGCCATTCACCGGTACGGGAATCAACGGTCGAACTGACCATGGTGAGGAACGGTTCGGAAAATCTCCCCTGCCAGGTGGAGCGGATTATCGCCAATGGATGTTGAGTCGGGCACCACAGGCGTCGCTCCCCCTTCGTGATTAGGATGGGCGACGCGAGCCGATATCGTTGTGGCTGAAAGGAAATCTCACGCCGAACTCACACCCGCGATGTCTCGGGCGGGTTAGCATTTGAAGCCGTTACCGAGCGTCCGAGATTGACTTGCTTATAGCGCCACAGCAGATTCCCGGTTCGCACGTCGAGCGCGAGGATCTGCGCTTCGGGCGTTGCGACGAACATCACGCCGTTGTTGACGATCGGCGGCGCCTCGTGGCCTTCGACCACGCCGGTGGCGAAGGACCACGCGAGATGCAGACTCTTGATATTCTCCGTGTTGATTTGGTTGAGCGGGCTGTAGGCGGTGCCGTCGTACGTACGGCGCGGCAGCAGCCAGTCCGCTGGGCTTGAGGAGTTCTTCGCTCGTTACCGGCTTGTATTGCGTCACGGGGGCCGAACTGTCCGCGGCGGCGACGGTTGTCTGC
>PLAE01000101.1 GCA_003134035.1 Candidatus Velthaea versatilis | reverse complement strand
CAGCCGGCACAGGGCGACGCGGCGCTTCTCGCCGCCCGACAACGGGCCGATCTTGGCGTCCCAAGGCGGTAGCCGCAGCGCATCGGCCGCCATCTCCAGTTGCTGCTCGAGATCGTCGCCTTGCGCGAAGAGGATCGCCTCGAGTTTGGCTTGTTCGTTGGCGAGCTTGTCGAAATCGGCATCCGGCTCGCCGTAGGCGGCGTAGACTTCGTCCAGTCGCTTGCGCACGGCGAGAATCTCGCTCAGCGCCTCTTCAACGGTCTCGCGAACCGTCTTGTCGGGGTCCAGCCTGGGCTCTTGCTCCAGATATCCGACGCTGAGATTCGCCATCGGCTTGGCTTCGCCGTCGATATCGGTATCGACGCCGGCCATGATGCGCAGCAGTGTCGACTTCCCGCCGCCGTTGAGCCCGAGAATGCCGATCTTCGCACCGGGCAAGAAGCTCAGCGAGATGTCTTTGAGGATTTGACGCTTGGGGGGCACGGTTTTGCCGACCCGATGCATCGAGTACACGTATTGCGTCATGATACCTGTTCGTTGATGTGCGGCTTGGGCGTGCGTTCCTGCTCGAGAACCGGCGCCCCACGGGCGCAGCCCAACACATTCGCCGCAACTCGCCCGCCGGCCGCTCCGACCCAAGCGCCCTTCCTCACGGCCGCCAGTCGTCGCTTTTGCGCTCGACACGAGCAATACCGGACGTACCGGCTCAGCTTCGTTCGCCCAATCCGTACGCGATACTTCGCGAGACTCGTGCGCACGCGCGGCGCGACCGGATCGCCGTACCGCCTCGGCACAACCGCAATCGCAACCGGCTGCTCCGACTATCGGCTTGAAATGGACACCAGAGAAATTGGCGCGATGCGACGCGATGGGAACTTGTCGCATCGCGCAAGCGTACAAGAAGCGTGCGCCGCCCGGACCCGCCGCGCGGTGGTTGCCCGGGTCTTCCGACGTTTGTCAGAAGACCGTGCTTTTGGTTGTGCGACAACGGGTTGTCCGTGAGTTTAGATGCTCGCGGGTCCAGGAGTGATCGGTCCGTATTGGTCGGTCACTCTTTTTGTGTCACGCCGCGCGCAGCGAACAGGGTCGACCGCGCCTTTAGATCGCCTGCTGCGCTATCGCTTTGGTAATGAATTCCGATTGCCGGATCGCCAGCGTGACGATCGTCAAAGTCGGATTCTCGGCCGCGCTCGTCGTGTACACGCTGCCGTCGTTGATGAACAGGTGGGGCGATGTCGTGCGTTTGGCCGTGTTTGTTCACGACGCCCAGCTTGGGATCGGCGCTCATGCGGCTGTTGCCCATGTTCTGCGTCGAGGGGTAGGGCGGCGTGCGGAACGTCTTGGTCGCGCCGGAGGCCTTGTAGATCGCTTCGCCCCGCTCGAAGGCGTGGTCGCGCATCGCGACGTCTTTGGGGCTGTCGTCGTAGTGCACGTTGGGCACGGGCACGCCGTACTGATCCTTCACGTCGGTGTTCAGCGTGACCCGGTTCGTATCGCGCGGCAGGTCCTCGCCGACGAGCCACATGCCCGCGACATTGGTGTCATTGTCCACGAAGTCGGTGAAATTCGCGCCCCACGCGCCCGGGTCGAGAAACGCGGCGAAAAACGGCAGGCCGAGCGAAATCGTTTCCATCTCGTACCCGCCGGCGAAGCCGCGGCTAGGATCGTGCTTGGCCTCGTCCTGCACGATTGCGGCCATCGTGGTGCCGCGATACATGTGCACTTCGCGATCGAACTTCGCGTACACCGAGCCGGTCATGTGGCGCATGTAATTCCGTCCGACTTGCCCCGAACTGTGGCCAGCCCGTCGGGGAACGCGCTATTCGCGGAGTTGAGCAGCAGCCGCGGCGGTTCGATCGAGTTCGCGGCAACGGCGATAACGCGCGCTTTTTGGCGCTGCTGTTTGCCGTCGGCATCGACATACACGACGCCGGTGACTTTGCCTTTGGCGTTCGTTTCGATGGTCACAACGTGCGATTGCGGGCGCAGAGCCGGCCGGTGGCCTCGGCACGCGGGATCTCGGTATAGAGGGTCGACCACTTCGCGCCCGATTTACAGCCTTGGAAGCAGAAGCCATCTGCAGACGCGAACTGCGTTTGTCGCGCGGATGGCTGTTGATCGCCATGTGGCCGGTCGACACTTCCTTGTAGCCGAGTTTGGATGCGCCGCCGTAGAGAACTTTGAAGTTGTTGTTGCCCGGCAGTCCGGCGTTACCGTTGGTGCGCGTGACGCGCATCTTGGCTTCGGCTAGCGCGTAATACGGTTCGAGCTCGGCCAGCGTCAAGGGCCAATCGAGCAGATTTGCGCCGGCGATGTTGGGCTCGCGGAGTCGGGCGGGCTCGGCAGCCACGTCAAGTCGTTGAAGCCACGGCGAATAGAGCCGCCCTGTTTCCGCGACGGCCCAGGATAGCCGAAGTGCGCGAACGCCATCTCGTTGTCGTACAGCGAATGAATGCATTGGCCGCGCACGGTCGCGAAAAACGGCGTGCCTTCAAGGCTCTTGACGGCCCGGAGTTTCGCCTCGTCGCCGGCGTCGGCGAAATTGCCGGCGGCCGCCGCATCGAGCGCCGCTGTGCCCTTCGCGAGTTGATCGGCGACGGCCGGATCGGCGCCCGCCTTGGCGTCGAGATCCTTCGCGAGCAGCGCATACACCGCCGTGTCGAGCTTTTTATGCGGGTCGAGCACCTTTCCGAACGCGATGAGCGTCGCGCCTTCCTGCGTTGAAAGATGCGCGAGTTCGAGCGCCCAAACCCGCGTCGGCGCGACCTCGGCCAGCACCGAACCAGCCGCGATCGTACCGATCAGCATCGCCGCTCCGCGCAAAAGTTCGCGACGATTCATGCTCGCCGGTTGTTGGCTCATATCTGGCTCCCGTAAAGCTGGACGCATTGAAAAAAGCACCGGCGCACAGCTGCGCCGCAGCCCGTTCGTCGTGAAATGATCGGCGCGACGGTAGAAGTTTCCTATCATCGCGTTTTCCGATTTGGGTAGTTTATTGCCTCGGCGCGCGGGCGTGCGGTAAAGCCGGCATCTTTCCGGCTGGCCCGAGGCGGCAGCGATACCGCGTACGCACCGGGATGTCGGGTAAGGTACGGGGTACATGCGCACCATGCCAGAGCAAACATTCGCCGATGCGGTGAGCACCTTCGCGATCGGCGGCGATCTCAACGTTAAGCGGCTCGGGTTCGGTGCAATGCGCATCACCGGCCAAGGGATCTGGGGTCCGCCCGCCGACCACGATAACGCGCTAGCGGTGTTGCGCCGGGCAGTCGAGTTGGGCGTGAACCTTATCGATACCGCCGATTCCTACGGACCAGACGTCAGCGAAGAACTCATTGCCGAGGCGCTATATCCGTATGCGCCCGGCGTGATCGTCGCAACCAAGGGTGGCCAGACCCGCAGCGGCCCCGACAAATGGACGCCCAACGGCCAGCCGGCGCATCTGCGCACGGCGCTCGACGGCAGCCTCAAACGGTTGCGCCTCGAACGCATCGACATCTATCAACTCCATCGGCCGGATCCCAAAGTGCCGTTCGAGGAATCGGTGCTCGTCCTCGCCGAACTGCAACGCGCCGGCAAGATTCGCCACGTCGGGCTCTCCAACGTGAGCGTCGCTCAGATTGAAAGTGCGCGCAAGATCGTGCCGGTCGTTTCGGTGCAGAACCGGTTCAACAACGCGACGGGCGGAAGCGCCGTTTTCAACGGGGTGACGGACGCCGAAACGCTCGCGGTGGTGGAGTACTGCACGCGCGAAGGAATCGCGTTCTTCCCGTGGGGCCCGCTCGCGGCGGGCAAACTGTCATCGGAACGCATCAGCGCCGTCGCCGAGAGACGCGGCGCGACGCCGAATCAAATCGCGCTCGCGTGGCTGCTGCGGCGCTCGCCGGTCATCGTTCCGATCCCGGGCACCGCATCGCTCGCGCACCTCGAAGAAAATGTCGCGGCCGGCGCGATCGAACTTACCGACGACGAGTTCGCGTCGCTCGCAGTCACCGCAGAATAAGCGCCGGAAAGCCGCGCCATGAGTCTGCGCGACTTGTCGGACAGAACAAGACTGCGGCTCGCGGCGAAGCCGCAAACGCGACCGCGGCTCGGTCGAAGCCGAACGCCAAGGATTCGGCGC
>PLAE01000117.1 GCA_003134035.1 Candidatus Velthaea versatilis | reverse complement strand
CGCGTTCGATCTTGTTGCGCGAGACGCCGTACGGAAAGATCAGCAGCGGTTTGTCGTGGTCGTCGGCCGGTCCGGCGCCGGTGCCGAACAGCAGCTCGTCTTCACGCTGCTGCTGCGGCCGGGTGTCGCGCGGTTTTGCGATGGCGAGCGCTTCGGCGTTCGCTTCCTGCAGCACGGAAACCGTGCCGCCGGGCATCCGCTGGCGGACTTCGGGCTGCGGCGTGTAGCCGCGCAGCAGCGCGTCGACCACGTCGCTAACGTTGGTGTGGATCGCCAGCCGGTCGCGGTCTTGGATCTCGATGAGGACGTCGAAGGTGGGCGGCGCTTTGCGTTCGAGCACGGTCTTGCGCGTGCCGCGCCGGCGCGCTTCTTCATCCGATAAGGTGACGGCGCTGATGCCGCCCATGAGATCCGACAGCGTTGGATTCATGAGCAGGTTTTCGAGCGTTTGGCCATGGGCGGTACCGATGAGCTGGACGCCGCGTTCGGCGATCGTGCGGGCGGCAAGGGCTTCGGCTTCGGTGCCGATTTCATCGATGACGATGACTTGCGGCATGTGGTTCTCGACCGCTTCGATCATCACGTTGTGCTGCAGGGCCGGATCGGCGACCGGCATCCGCCGCGCGTGACCGATCCCGGGATGCGGAACGTCGCCGTCGCCGGCGATTTCGTTCGAGGTGTCGACGATGACGACGCGTTTGCGGTCTTCGCTGAGCACGCGCGCGCACTCGCGCAGCATCGTCGTTTTGCCGACGCCGGGCCGGCCCAGCAAACAGATCGATTTCCCGCTGCGAATAACGTCGAGTATGATGTCGATCGTGCCGTAGACCGCGCGCCCGACGCGGCAGGTCAGGCCGACGATTTTGCCGGTCCGATTCTTGATCGCGCTGATGCGATGCAGCGTCTTCTCAATACCAGCGCGGTTGTCGGCCCCGAAGGGCGAGAGCCGCGACACGACGTGCGCGATGTCTTCTTGCGTGACCGCGTGATCCGAGAGAAACACGAAGTCATCTTCGAACCGCGCCTCGGGCGGGCGCCCCAGGTCGAGGATTACCTCGATCACGTTTTCGATGTTCGGTAGGCGGACGAGCGCCTGGCGGAGCGGGAGGGGGAAAATGTCGAGGAGCTGCGTGAGCTCCCGGTTCGGCGCGAAGGACTCGGCGTTAAGAGCCAACTTCCATCCTCATTTTGTCTGTCGTTCGCAGACACCGTCGCGGTGCTGCGACGGAAAAGGGCCTTCCGTAGCCCGTTCTAGCAGCCCTTTTCGATTTTTTGCGATTCGAGCGCAACGTTGCCGGCCGGCCGACGGGAGCGTTTCCGCGGCGCCTAGCGGCAACGTCTTCGTCTACGGCTGGCAGCCACCGCTCGCAGTCGCGAGCCCGCACGATTCGGAAGGAGTGCGCCTCTGGGCCGAATTCGAAGACCTGCCAACCCGAATCGTCCGATTGTAGTATAGACGTATAGAACGACGATTCGTGCATCTGTTACGCGCATGTCGAATGCGTGGTAACCGAGAGCGGGCTATTCTAGGGGCCTCACGTCGCTTAGCGAGGGGCTCGTATTGCTTTTTCTGGCGGATGCGCCGAATCCATTATACTCCGCGCCGGATTGGCTCAATTCCGGAGATACGGCATGGCAGCTGACGTCCGCGACACTCGTCGGTTTGATGAGCTTGCCGGGCTTGGCCATCTTGTACGGCGGGCTCGTCAAGAAGAAATGGGCGCTCAATGCATCCGTAATGTGCTTTTACGCCTTTGCCGTCGTTCTGATTTGCTGGTCGCTCTGGGGCTACAGCATGTCGTTCGGCAACCATTGGCTGGGAATCGCCGGGCAATGGTTCCTCGGCGTTCCGCACTGGTCGCTGACGCCTGACGCGCTGATCGGACAAGCCGTCATCCCGGATGCCGCCGCTGGTTTGCCGCCGCTGCGGATGCCCGGCTCGGCGATGATCTACTTCCAATTCGTGTTCGCGGCGATCACGCCGCTGCTGATCGCCGGCTCCGTGTTCGGGCGCATGAATTTCAAAGCGTGGATGATCTTTGTCCCGCTCTGGAGCACGTTTGTATACACGGTCGGCGCATTCTCGATCTGGGGCGGCGGCTGGTTGTCGCAACTCGGAGCACTCGACTACTCGGGCGGGTACGTCATCCATCTTGCGGCCGGTGTTTCCGGTTTCGTCGCCGCCGCGATGGTCGGCGCGCGTTCGCTCCAAGACCGCAAAGATTTCGAGCCGAATAATTTAATCATGGCATTCGCCGGGGCCGGCATCCTGTGGCTGGGTTGGAACGGCTTCAACGGCGGTGATCCGTACACGTCCAACGCCGATGCCGGCGCGGCCGTTTTCAACACGAACCTGTGCACGGCGACGTCATTGCTCGTGTGGCTCATCCTCGACATGATCGTCACGAAGAAGCCCAATGCGGTTTCGATCATCAACGGCATGATCGTCGGTTTGGTCGGAATTACACCGGGCGCCGGTTACGTCGACGGCTTCGGCGCGATCGCCATCGGATTGATCTGCGGCCTGATCGCTTGGGTTAGCCTCAATCGCATCGGCAACTTGGCGTTCATGAAGAAGGTCGACGACACGTTCGGTGTCGTCCACACGCACGGCGTAGCGGGCCTCTTCGGCGGGCTGATGGTCGGCCTCTTCGGGAACCCGGCGATGGTCGAATACTATACCCACGATCCGAAAGGCTCGGTCGTCTCGGCGTCCGGCTTGCTCTACGGGGGCGGGGCGACGCAGCTCATCCATCAGCTCGAAGCGGCGGCGTTCATCATCGTCTACAATATCATCGGGACGTTTGTCGTCCTCAAAATCACCTCGTTCATCGTCCCGCTGCGCGCCAGTGAGGGCGACGTTGAAGGCGGCGATCTCGCCATCCACGGCATGGATCCGATCCCGATCATCCTGACCCCCACGAACGGATCGCGGCCGGTCGAAACCCTGCGCTAGGAATGTGTCGGGCTTTGCCCGACACAGCGGCTCGGCCGAAGGCCGCCCGACCGGAAAGGATCGACGCAGTCGATCCACCTAGACGACGTTAGTTTTTCGGGATGAACGGCAAAAGCCGGGAAGGCGCTACGGCGGCTCCCCGGCTTTTTCGATGCGGCAAACGAACGGCAGATTGACGGGCACGCGACTCCGGCCGTATCGAGCACCGCTTTCGGCGCGCGTCCGGCGGCGCTGCGAGCTTAGCTGACGACGCGTATGGTCTTGAGATCGCTGTCGTAGGGACCCTGCATCTTCACGCCGGCCTTCTTTTCCAGGTCCAGGTACGCGATGATTTCCGGCGTGATCTCTTCACCGGGCGAAATCACCGGGATGCCGGGCGGATACGGCGTGATGACCTCAGCGCAGATCCGGCCGGCGCTTTTTTTGAACGGCACGAACTCGGTCGGCGCCAAGAACGCTTCGCGCGGGAGCAGTCGAATCGGAGGAATCTTCGGTAGCTGATAGGTCCCCGTTTTCATGCGCCGGTCGAGCACGCCCGACGGCGAAAAGATGTCGACCGGCCGATCCTCGCGCGCCATTTCGCGCACGCCGTAGACCAGCTCGTCGGCGGCGTCGACAGTCGTGCCGATCGTGAAGAGCGCCAGCGTGTTGAAGAGATCGGCCAGCTCGCACTGCACGTTGTAGCGCCGGCGCAAAATTTCTTCGGCCTCGTACCCCGTGTAGCCGAGCTCTTTGACGGTGATCGTCACCTTGGTCGGATCGAGATCGAAGACGCCCGGACGGCCTTCGAGCTCATCGCCGAAGCAGTAAATACCGGGGATCGTGTTGAGCCGGCGGCGCGTGTCGTTGGCGATCTCGATCGTGCGCGAGAGCAGCGCGGGCCCTTCGAGCGCCATCTGACGGCGGGCGACGTCGAGCGACGCGACGAGGACCAGATTCGGCGACGTCGACAGAAAGAGTTTGTAGACGGCCTTGAGCCGGTCGAGTTTTATCCGCTCGCCCTGCACATGGAGCATCGCGGTCTGCGAGAGCGAGCCTAGCATTTTGTGGGTCGAGTTGATGCACATGTCGGCGCCGGCTTGCATCGCGGACTGGGGTAGCGCCGGATGGAAGTGGAAGTGCGGCCCCCAGGCTTCGTCGACGAGCAGCGGGATGCCGTACTCGTGCGCGACGCCGGCGATGCCCGCAAGATCCGCGGCCACCCCGTAATAGGTGGGCGACACCACGTAGACGCAGGCGATGTCGGCGTGCGCTTCGAGCGCGGCGCGCACGATCTCGGGCGTGACCGTGTGGTCCATGTGCAGCGCTTCATCGACCTCGGGCTGCATCCAAACGGGGAACGCGCCGCTCATGATCAGCCCGCCCATCGCGCTCTTGTGCGAGTTGCGCGGCAACAGAATCCGGTCGCCGGGATTGAGCGCGGCCATCATCATGCACTGGTTGCCGCTCGTCGATCCGTTGATGAGGAAGAACGTTTGCTCGGCGCCGAAGCACTCGGCGGCGAGCTCCTGGGCTTCGACGAGCGGGCCCTCGGGCTGCAGCAGATCGTCGAGCCCGCGGATCTGGGTCAGATCGATTGCCAGGACGTTGTCG
Organism: Candidatus Velthaea versatilis; assembly: GCA_003134035.1. Classification (GTDB taxonomy): domain Bacteria; phylum Vulcanimicrobiota; class Vulcanimicrobiia; order Vulcanimicrobiales; family Vulcanimicrobiaceae; genus Velthaea; species Velthaea versatilis. The sequence goes on along the minus strand of PLAE01000117.1, from coordinate 8,502 downwards.
CCGACGAAATCGCGGAACGCCCGGTCCATGCCGACACCCTGCTTGTGGCCGGGCGTATGGAACGGGATCACGCCCGAGTCGACGTAGTCGAGCAGGACTTGAAAGTAGGGCGTGCGCGTCTGATCCAGCCGATAGCCTGGGACGTTGACCGGTTCGCGAACGATCACAACGGGCGCGATTATAGCACGGAAGGACACGCGCAGGGGATGCCCCCGAAAACCGGAAGCCGTGTCGATGCTGTACGCTCGGCCCTCATCGCCTTCACGCTCGCGCTCGGTGGCCATCCGCGCGCTGCTCGTGGTCTGCGGGTCGCTGCTCATGGCGCTCTCGGCGAAGCTCAGCGTCCCGATGTATCCCGTGCCGATCACCGGGCAGACCCTCGCGATCCCGCTGCTCGTCGCGCTGCTGGGCCGCAACGGCGCCACGCTCGCGATCTTGACCTACCTCGTCGAAGGCGCGGTGGGGCTTCCGGTCTTCGCGTCGGGCGCGCTGATGAGTGCGACCGGCGGCTACCTCTTGGCGTTTCCGGCGGCGGCGTTTGCGATCGGCCTGCTCTTCGAGCGCGGCTGGGACCGCAACTACGCATTGCGCTTCGCGGCGATCTTGGCCGGTACGGCACTGGTGTTCGCCGGGGGCGTCGCTTGGCTCGTGGCGATCTACCATCTCTCCGGACCGGCGGCGATCGTTGCCGGCGTGCTTCCGTTCATGGTCGGCGACGCTCTCAAATGCGGCCTCGCCGCGGGTCTGGCCCCGGTTTGGCCGAAAATCAGGGCCAAACTCGGCCTTTAAGCCTGCCCGGCCGAAACGCGATCGGCTCCCACCCGGGTGTGAGAGCGGGCGGCTTGCGCCGCAGCCGCAAACGCGAAGGATTGGGCGAAGCCCAATCCACTACCCCGGACGGTGATCCTCGACGTCGGAGGTGAAGTTGATCCGGACGAAGAGGCCGTCTTTGCTGCGCGTCGAGATCTCACGCAAGTTCGCTGCGGCGTCGTAGACGACACGGACCCTGTTGCGCGCGTCGTAGGTCCGCCGATCCCCGGTTTCCGGATCGCTGACGATCGGCAGCGGAACGTCGCCGGTCATCTCGATATACGCGTCGACCGCGTCGTGGGAAATCTCGACGGTGACGAAGCCGTTGGAATACGACAGCGCGAGCTCGGGTTCGTGCGGGTCGGAAAGCGGCGTGGAGGACCGCCGCCGGCGGGCCGGCGCCGCACGTTTGAGCGGCGCGTGCCCCCGCTCGATGCGCGGCATCACGCGTCGGCGCTCGGTTCTGGATCCAGCGCAGCGCGACGCGCGGCGGCGATCCGCTCCATGGCGGCCCGGGCTTCGGTTTCCGCCACCTGCGCGACCCGGACGGCGTTCATCACTTCATCGTCCGTCGCCGGACGGCGGAATAGGACCCGCCCCGCGGCATCCGAAACCGTTATGAAAACGCTCATAGCAGACGTATCGGCACTTCTGGAAAGCAAGTACAGCGGGCGCTCTCGGTTGTCAGCCGCCCTCGATCGCCTCGTCGATGCTCACGTTGTACAAGAACAGGAACTTGTGCCACTCGCCGGGCAGCGTATTGCGCTTGACCCGAATCCAGGGGATGTATTTCGGCGTTTTGGGCTTGCGCTTGAGCAGCATGTTGGCGTGCTCGGGCGTGCGGTTGTTCTTGCGGTTGTTGCAGCGCATGCAGGCNNGTCAGCGCGACCTTCTGCATCGGCCGGCGGATGTAATACAGCATCCGGATAATCGACGGCATCCGCATCGCGAAGCGGGCCGAACTGAGCATGTGCTCGCGCCCGTGCACGACCTCGGCCTTGCCCGAAAAGATCAACTTGACCGCACGCTGAAAACTCGTGATGTTCAACGCTTCATAGGTGAAGTTCAGAACGAGGACGTCAGACACGTTAGCCTCTCTGTCGCAGCATGACGATGGTCGCGGACATTGCGCTCCGCGCAGCGGCGCCGGGCGGCGCCTGACGATGAAAAAAGCGAGGCATCATCAGCCTCGCTTTCGTACGATCGCCAGGCGCGCGTCGGTGAGCATCACCGTGAGCGCGCCGCGCGCATCTGGCCTCAGGCGAGACGCTATTCGGTCGAAGGCGATGCCGGCGACGTCCACGGCCAGTTCGGCGGAAGCGAGATCGGGTTGCGCGTCGCTCTCGCGCGGCTCGAGGTAGGCGCCGGCTGCATACAGCAGCGTCGCGACCGTCTCACCCAGGAGCGCATCTACCGGTGGGGCCGCGAGTTGATCTTGACTCGTCGACATGGCGCTATCTTCGCACCGCGGACGCCCTTTACCCACCGGCGATCAGAGGAGGCGAGGCAACCGCCGAGCCGGTCGACGACGACATCCGGTCGAGGCGTCGAAGAGCGCCGAGGGCAACGGCCCCCGGGGCCCGACGCGGCGGCTCGGACGCAATCTGATCGCGAAGGATCGACGCACGAGAGTTTGGCCGTTGAGAGGAAGCACGGCGCGCGGCCCTGGTAGCGCCTGGCTCTTCAATCAGGCAAGGGAGCGAAACGTTACAACGCGCGGCGATTGTCTTTCGCCTTTGTTTTTCGCAATCTGGCTCGAGCTCCGTCGATGCCGCGAGGCGCGGAACGCGATGGGGTTGCGATTCCGTTCCGACGTCGCTCGCCCGAACGTCCGAAACGGATCGCCCGCATTCTCGGGGCCGGGGCGCAACGTCGAGGCGCACGTTTTCGCTTGTCCGCGTCACGCGCGCGGTAACGAGAAGCACTGGTCTGGAGTCAACAGCGGGTGCACCCAGGCACGGTCGGGCGGAACTCTTCGGATTAGCACCTTAGCACGCCCCATTTGGATTCGCTGCGCCCTATTTGATAACGCAGGTGCCGGCAAAGTAACGCACCTGGAGAAGGGAAGCCAACGACGCTTGATAAGTTTAGGATTCTTCGTCCAGACCGGCGCCGGACAGGCGATCAGCCGGGCTTAATTTTTTTCTGCCCGCGGCTTTTTTCAGCAAGCAACGGCATCATCAAAGTCCGCCCGATCCCGGATCGATCAACCCCTTCACAACGAGATGAGGAAAATGCTTTTCAAACGCTCTCTCATTGCGGCTCTTGTCGTGCTCGGCTGCGGTGCTGCGACGCTCGGTCCGGCCAATGCATTGCCGAGCAAAGTTCTCGGTGCGGCGGCGCCGACGGACAGCGTCGATTTTTCGCTCCATCTGCCGCTTCAAAATGAGGCTGAACTCGACGAACTCGTCGTCAATCAGTCGCTACCGCAATCGCCGCTCTATCACCACTGGCTGACGCCGGCGCAATTCCGGGCTCGGTACGGACCCTCGCCGGCCAGCGTCAGCGCGGCGCTCGCGGCGCTTCATGCGGCCGGCATCCAGGCCGCTCAAACCAGCACACAGGTCATCTCCGCGCATGGTCCTGCGGCGGCCGTTGAAGCGCTGTTCTCAACGAAGCTCTCGCGCGTCGTCGACGCAACGACCGGCCAGGGACACATTAGCGCACTTTCCCCGTATACGCTGCCGGCAGTGCTGGCCCGAATCGGCGCGATACCGTTGCGCCTGCGTGAGGGGATCAAGCTGAGATCGATGGCGCACAAGTTCGCCCCGGGCCAGCTTCCACTCAACCGTTACGGGCCCGAGGGCAGCGCGCTCGGCGGCTACTGGGCTGACGACCTCAAGCAAGCTTATACGTTTCCATCGTACAAGACGACCAACGGTTCGGGCGTTGCGGTCGCCATCGTCGACGGCGGCGACTTCAGCGACACCGACCTCAAACTCTACCTTCAGAACGAAGGCGTGGGACCGCTCAAGGTCGACCTCGCTCCGGCGCCCGTCACGCACCATATCCTCCTGCCCGGCGCCAGCGTTTTCAGCCCGCTTTCCGGCGACTCGTTCGAAGCTGACCTTGACGCCCAGCAAGTCGCCCTAACGGCTCCCGGTGCGAGCCTTACCTCCGTCATCGCCGCGGACGACAGCGACGGCAGCTTCTTCGACGCATTCGTACAGATCGTCGAGGGCAACAAGCTCGACATCGTCTCGTGGTCGTACGGCGAGTGCGAACTTGCGTACACCGCCGCATACAATAACGGCGTCGACCAAACCGGTATTCTCACCGCGCAGAACGACGTCTTCAAACAAGGCAACGCGCAGGGGATCACGTTCGTCAACTCGAGCGGCGACAATGGCGCTTACTCGTGCCCGGAGGCGGGATATTTTCTCAACCCGCCAACGACGCCGCCGACCCTCTACAAAACGGTCCTCGGCACCGACGTCGATTGGCCGAACATGATCCTCGTGGGCGGCGGCGACTTGCGGACAACCTACGTTGCGGGCAGTCTGCAATCGAAATACGTGCTCGAACAGGGCATCGTCGCGCCGCTTCCGGTCGACGATCCCTATCTAACGGGGAATCTCGTTCAACTGAACTTCGCTGCGACGGGCGGCATCAGCACGATTTTCAAGAAGCCGTCGTATCAAAAGCTGGTTGATACCGGCAGCACGCAGCGCACGGCTCCCGACGTCGGCGGTCATATTGGCTCCTATGTGATAAATAGCGCGGTGGCCGGAAGTTACGACCAGGAAGTCTTCGGCGGCGCGCTCACCGGCGTGCTCGGAACGAGTGCCTCGGCGCCCGATTTCGCCGCTCTGCTCGCGCTCAAGGCTTCCGCCTTGCACTCCCGGCTGGGCTTAGAACTGCCCGAACTCTATAGTCTGGGGGCAAAGAACGAAGCCTTTTACTTCCACGACAACAACGCCGGCAACGACGGCTATTACGCGTACTCGACCTCGCACCACGGTTACAACTACATCTACGGCCTGGGCTCACCACGCGGAGCCAACATCATCGCACCGAATTTGCCGTTCGCCGGCAACCCGCAAACCTCGACCAACCCGTAAGCATCGGCCGCACGGCCGAGCCTTTCCTAGCCTACGAGCGCGGCAACGCGCTCGTAGGTTTTTTTCCGAAGCCGCACGAGGCGGCGGAAAAAACCGGCCCGGCGTNNCGGACGCGCAGCACGATCGGGCGCGCCGGCCGCAGCGTCGCGTGCGCGGCGATGCCGATCGGTTCGGCGCTCGTCGCGTGAAGCGCGAAGCGCCGGGCAATCGTCGCGAGCACCAGCGTCCCCTCCATGCGCGCAAACGCCTCGCCGATGCACAGCCGCGAACCGCCGCCGAACGGGAAGAACGCGAACGGGGGCGGCGGCGGTCCGGCCCAGCGATCGGGATCGAACGCCAGCGGCGCCGCGAACGTGCGCGGATCGCGGCCGCTGACATACGGGCTGAGCATGACGCCGTCGCCCGCCGCGACCGCGTAGCCGCCCAAGCTGCACGCTTCGAGGGCGCGGCGCCCGAAGGCCGACGCCGGCGGATATAAGCGCAGGGCCTCGGCGAAGACGCGCGCCGCCTGCGGCAGGCGCGGCAGATCGGCGGCCGTGATGTGTTCGTCCGAACCGCCCAGCGCGGCGGCCTCGGCGGCCAAACGCGCTTCGATCTCGGGATGACGCGCGAGCAGGTACCACGCCCAACCCAGGGCGTTGGCCGTCGTTTCGTGGCCGGCGAGCAACACCGTCACGAGTTCGTCGGCGATCGCTTGCGGGGCCAGCGGCGCCCCGCCGGCATCGCGCGCGGCCAGCAGCAGTGAGAGGAGGTCATCACCGGCGGCGCGGCTTTCGCGGCGCAGGGCGATGAGCCGTTCGACGACCGCCGCCATCGCCTGCCGCGCGCGCGCGAGTTCGCCGTTGGGCGGCAGCGGCAGCCGCAGGCGCAGGTCGTTCGCCCAGGGCGGCACCGCCTCGAGGATTGGACCGAGCCAGGAAACGGTGCGCATCGCTCCCGCGAGCGAGGCCTCGAGCGCGCCGGCACTGCCGCCCAGATCCGCGCCGAAGAGCGCTCGCCCGACGATCGCGAGCGCCAACCGCGTCATCGCGGCACTGACATCGATCGCGTCGCCGTCGTTCCAACCCGCGATCGCGCGCCGCGTTTCGTCGATCATCGCCGTCGCGTACGCCGCGATGCGCGCCGCGTGGAACGCCGGCGCAACGATGCGCCGCTGCTCGCGATGGCGCGGCTCGTCGACGGTCAACATGCTCTCGCCCAGCAAATCGCGCAGGATCACCGCGCCGTTCGCGCGCGTGAAACGGTGCTGCTGCACCACGAGCACCTCGCGCACGAGCGCGGGTCCCGTAACCAGATGCAGCCGGCGGCCCAGAATTTTGAACGACGCGATCGGTCCGTAGCGCTGCGCGACTTCCTCGAAGTATGCCAGCGTCGCGGCGAACTTTCCGCCGCCGAAGAAACGCAGCACGTCGGGACCGCGGGGACCGGGCGGCGGCGCAAGCCGGGCAGCGCTCATTGCGCGCGCTTCGGCACGCAGTGACCGATCCTATCCATGGCCGATCCCATCCATGGAGACCCGGCGTAGATCGGTACTTTGCGGGGAACGGATGCGCCGTATGACTGCTGCAGCGACGACTTCATCCACTTCGAGCATGCCCAAGCGGCGGCTCGGCCGCACCGAGGAAAAGGTGTCGATCATCGGCATGGGCGGATTCCATATCGGCCATCCGTACTTGCCCGACAACGACGCGATCCAACTCATCCATGCGGGCATCGACCGCGGCATCACGTTCCTCGACAATTCCTGGGACTACAACGCCGGGATGAGCGAATTGCGCATGGGGCGCGCATTGAGCGTCAACGGCTATCGCGACCGCGTCTTCCTGATGACCAAGCTCGACGGCCGGACCGCCGCGGCATTCAACGCGCAGCTCGAGGAATCACTCGCGCGGCTGTTGACGGACCACCTCGATCTGGTGCAATTTCACGAAAACATCCGGCCCGACGACGCCGACCGGATCTTCGCGCCGGGCGGCGCGTTTGAAGCTGCCGTCGCGGCCAAAGCGGCGGGCAAAGTTCGCTACATCGGCTTCACCGGACACAAAAGCCCGAAATACCACCTGCACATGATCGATCTTGCGACCCGGCACGGCTTCACGTTCGATACCGTGCAGATGCCGCTCAACGTGTTCGACGCGCATTACGACAGCTTCGCCCGCGAGGTGATTCCCATCGCGCAAAAGCTCGACATGGGCATTCTCGCGATGAAGACCTTCGGCGACAACAACCTGCTCGCAGCCTCCGGTCTCGATCCGATCGAGATGCTGCACTACGGGCTCAATCTGCCGACGAGCGTGGTCATCACCGGCATCGACAAGCCCGAAATTCTCGACCAAGCGATCATCGCGGCGACGACATTCGAGCCGCTGTCGCAAGCGCGTGTCGACGCGATCCTCGCCAAAACCGCCAGCCTCGCGCGCGACGGATCGTACGAGCGCTACAAGACCTCGCACTTCTTCGACAGCACCGTACAAAACCCGAGTTGGCTGGGCTGAACGTTTCACAAGACAATCACCGGCGCGCGAGCCATCTGGTGCGCCGCTCGGCCTACGGAGCCGGCGTGTACGCCGCGTACGTCCGTTTTCGCGAAGGCGTTGCTTTTAAATTTAAAGGCAGCGTTTCACCTTGAGCTTCGCGCCAGGTGTCTGCTGAACATGAAAGCTGGGAGGCTTCGAGTCCTTACGAGGCGCGGACCACCAGTCCGGTTTGTGCCTCGGCGACGAGCCGGGCGAAATAGGCGTGCACGCGGTTGTCGCCGGTGAGTTCGGGGTGGAACGAGGTGCCCATCACGTGACCCTGGCGCACGAAGACGCCGTGACCTTCGTGCGTCGCGAGGACCTCGACGCCAAGCCCGGCACGTTCGATCCATGGCGCGCGAATGAAGATCGCCGGAAACGGCGCCGGCCCCAAAACCGGAATGTCGAGCGCCACTTCGGCCGAGGCGATCTGGCGGCCGAACGCGTTGCGCCGCACCGTGATGTCGATAAGATCGAGCGTCGGCTGCGCGAGCCCGGCGACGTCGTGCGCGGCGACGATCATCCCCATGCAGGTGCCCCACAGCGGCATTCCGGCCGCGACGCGGGCTGTGATCGGCGCGGCTAGACCAAACCGCTCGAGCAGCTTGATGACCGTGGTCGACTCGCCGCCGGGGATGATGAGCGCATCGGCAGCCGCGAGTTGACGTTCGGTTTTGACTTCGAGCGCGCGCGTACCGTTCGCTTCAAGCGCGCGCAGATGTTCGACCACGTCGCCTTGGAGCGCCAGGACGCCGACGACCGGACCCGCCACGACCGAACTTAGCTTCCCCGTGAAGCGAGCAGCTGATGCGCGGCGAGTTGACGGATATCGAGTCCGTCCATCGCCTTGGCTTCTTCGGGGATCGAACTGTGCGCCGCGAGCACGACGGCCGGGTCGTTCCAATGCGTGGTCGCATCGACGATCGCCTTGGCGAACGCCTTGGGATCCGTCGACTTGAAAATGCCGCTGCCGACGAACACGCCCTCGGCACCCAGCGCCATCATCAGCGCCGCATCGGCCGGCGTCGCCACGCCGCCGGCGCAGAACAGCACGACCGGCAGCTTCTTGTGCTCGGCGACGTACTGCACGAGGTCGAGCGGCGCGCCGAGATCGC
>PLAE01000170.1 GCA_003134035.1 Candidatus Velthaea versatilis | reverse complement strand
GCGGCTCGACATGCTGCTCAACCTCGTGGGCGAACTGGTCATCAACCGCACGCGCATCTCGGATATCGCCACGACCTTGGCGCGCAGCGTCAGCGACGCCAGCGCGAAGACGGAGATCGCCGGTCTGGCCAAAGACCTCGCTGAATCAGCGGCGCTGCTGGCGCGCACGACGAACGACATTCAAGAGTCGATCATGAAGGTCCGCATGGTGCCGATCGGCGGCGTGTTCGACCGCTTCCCGCGCATGGTTCGCGATCTGGCCAAGACGCGCAACAAAGAAGTCACCCTCGAACTCAACGGCGGCGACACCGATCTCGACAAGACGATCGTCGATGAGGTCGGCGAACCGCTCATGCATCTGGTCCGTAATTGCGTCGACCACGGCATCGAGACGCCCGAAGCACGCGAGGCGGCCGGCAAGCCGCGCGCGGGTCTGCTGCAGCTCAACGCCTACCATGAGGGCAATCAGGTCATCGTCGAGATCGTTGACGACGGCGGCGGAATTCCGATCGAAAAAGTGCGCGCCAAGGCGATCAAAAACGGCTTGCTCAGTGAGTCTGACCGCCCCACCGATCGCGAGATCATGGAGCTGATCTTCGCGCCGGGATTCTCGACCGCCGACACGGTCACCGACATTAGCGGCCGCGGCGTCGGGATGGAAATCGTCAAAAAGAACATCACCCGGCTCAATGGCATCTTCGAGATCGATTCGGTGCAGGGCAAAGGCACGAAATTCACCATCAAACTGCCCCTGACGCTGGCGATCATTCAGGCGCTGCTCGTGCGCGTTGCCGACGAACTGTATTCGATCCCGCTCGATTCGGTCATCGAGTCGCAGCGCATCAGCGCGGCGGACCTGCGGACCGTCCACGGCGGCGAAGTCATCACGCTGCGCGGGCAAGTCGTGCCGCTCATCCGCGTGGGTGAGTTCTTCGAGCTGGGCAATCCGCGCGACCCGGACAAAGTCATGATCGTGATCGTCGGCCTGCAGGGGCGACAAGTCGGCCTCGTCGTCGACTCGTTCCAAGGTGAACAAGAGATCGTGATCAAGCCGCTCTCGGACGTGATCGGAGCGATCGCCGGCATCTCGGGCGCGACGATTCTGGGCAACGGTTCGATCTCGCTCATCCTCGACGTGCACTCCCTCGTTAGCACGGCGCACAACGCGCGCGGCTCCGCCCGCCCGCAATTGACCGGCGTCGCATAAGGTCAATCGACCCTGCGGCGTGGTTCAAGCCAACCGCGTGCGGCTTCGGCGCAGCCGAAACGCTAAGTATTGCGCGCAGCGCAATCCACCAGCCGAAACGCGAAGGATTGCGCGCAGCGCAATCCANNTTGCGCGCAGCGCAATCCACCACCAGCATCAGTAAGGATAGAATTCATGGCCACGCTCGACGACAACCTCAAAACGCAGCTCTCCGGCAAGACGCTTCAAGTCGTCACCTTCGCGCTGGGCAGCGAAGAATACGGCGTTGACATCGCGCAGGTCCAGGAGATCAACCGCATGGTGACGATCACGCACGTTCCGCGGGCGCCGCAGTTCATGGAGGGCGTCATCAATCTGCGCGGCCAGCTCATTCCGATCATCGATTTGCGCTCGCGCTTCGGCATGGACCGCTCCGAACGCACCAAGAACACGCGCATCGTCGTAACCGAAATCGGCAGCAAGCGCATCGGCATGGTCGTCGACTCGGTTTCCGAAGTGTTGCGCGTCCCGGTCGAACAAATTGAGGACGCACCCGATCTCGTCGCCGGCATCGACACCGAGTACATTCGCGGCGTCGGCAAGATGGGTGACCGGCTCATCATCATGCTCGATCTGAGCAGGGTCATTTCCGGCAACGAGAAACTCGAACTGCAGAAAATCCAAGCCGCCTAACCGGATTCCGGCTGCGCCGGAATTCTAGGCGTTTGCGGCCTCCGGCCGCAAGCCGCGGAGGCTACGGTCTTAAGCCGTCGCGGCTGCGGCCGCAAGCCGTGCAGGCGCGGGGGCGGCCGGCGATGTCCGACGAAAGCGAGCGCGTGACGAATATCGAGATGAACGTTCCGCCCAGCTCGGAGAACGGCGCGCTGGCGTCGGCGGCCGGCAAGAACGTCGTGCTGCAACGCTCGCTCATCGGCGTCGCGATTGCCGTCGTATCGGCGGCAGTCACGTTTTTCGCCGTGCGCGGCGCGATGCGCCGGGCACCGGTCGATGAAACGAGCGAGCGTATCCAATCGCTCATTGATGAAGCGAACCGCTTGCTGCGCACACTCGACGAGAAGAAACACGCCTAGGAGCGGACCCGCCGCCGCGCGGATCAGCTCCGCGGCCGACGCCGCGCCGCCGGGCAACCTCGTTGCCGGATCGGTCGCCGCCGTCACGTTCACCGATCTCTTGGCGAATGGGCAGGCGGTCGGCCGAATTGACGGTTTGGTTATCTTCGTCACCGGGCCGCTGCCGGGCGAATCCGTCGACGTGCGCGTGACGAGCGTCAAAGCGAAATACGCGGTCGGCGAAGCGCTGACGTACCACACGCGCTCGCCGTTGCGAGCTGAGCCCTTCTGCCCGGTATTCGGCGTTTGCGGCGGCTGTCAGGTGCAGCATCTCGCCTATCCCGCGCAGCTTGCGTGGAAAGAGCAAATCGTGCGCAACGCGCTGCGCCGAATCGGTGGTTTCACCGATATCGTGGTGGCGCATCCAGTCGGAATGGCGCATCCGCGCGCGTATCGCAACAAGATGTCGCTGGTGGTCGTGCCGCGCGCCGACGCGACGCGGTTCGGTTTCTATCAAGCGCGGTCGCACGAACTCGTCCCGATCGAAGCCTGTCCGGTCGTGGTGCCGCAACTCGACGCCGCCATCGCCGGACTGCACGCCGCCGCAGCCGATCCGCGGACAGCACCGGCGTTCAACGACGTCAAGCATGCGATCATGCGGGTCGGGACGGCGTCGGGTCAAGCCGTGCTCTCGCTGACGACCGAGCGGCATTCGGCCGCGATCGCGGCCGCGGCGCCGGCCTTGGCCGAGAAGATTCCCGGGGTCGTCGGCATCTCCAATTCGTTCGAACCGCGCAATGCCAATGCGGTGCTGGGCCGCAAGATGGCCTATGTCTGGGGCGCTCGCGAGATGGAAGAAGTGATTGAAGGCGTGCGCTTCCGCGTTTCGCCGGCATCGTTCTTTCAGGTCAATAGCGACATGGTCGGGCGGATTTTCCGTTTCATGGCGCCCGGACTTGCGCCCGGCCGCAAAGTCGTCGATCTCTACTGCGGGGCGGGGACGTTTGCGATCTTCTTCGCGGCGCGCGGCGCGCAGGTGGTCGGCATCGAAGAGAACCCGGCGGCGATCCGCGAAGCCAATCTCAACGCCGAACTCAATGCGGTCACCGGACGGGCGCGGTTCATCGCCGGCCGGGTCGAGGGGGCCGTGGCGGCGGCCGGCGGCCGGGCCGCGCTCAACGCGGCCGACATCGTGTTTCTCGATCCGCCGCGCAAGGGTTCCGACGAGGCCACGCTCGACGCGATCGCCGCGGCCGGCGTCGACAACGTCTGGTATTTGTCGTGCAATCCAGCGACGCTGGCGCGCGATCTGCGCACGCTCGAAACCAAGGGTTACGTGCCGGGGCTGGTGCAGCCGTTCGATATGTTCCCGCAGACCGGACACGTCGAGACGTTCGTGACGCTGCATCGCCGCGGCGGCAGCCCGATCGGCTTGCCGCCGGCCGACGCGTTCCCCTGGCTGGACGACATGCCCGCCTGGCCGGCCGAGGAACGCTTCACCGGCGACGAGTTCGCCGACCTGGGCGATCGCTGAGCGCGGGTTCCCTGCGGGTGTTTCACGGCATCGCGGCCGGCGTTCAAGTCCTGGGGCTCGCCCTCGCGGTTTTCGGCGCTTGGCGCATCGTCCGCGCGCCGGTGCAAGCCGCCGCGCGGGCCGCTGCCGCGGCCGACCGGCCGCCCAGCGATCGCGAACGCTACGCGCGCGGGCTGACCGACTTTTACCGCATCTCGGGCGCGGTCGCGCTCCTGGCCGGCATCCTGCTCATGCTCGTCCCGGTCTTCGCCGGATAACAGCGTTTGCGGCTGCGCCGCAAGCCGCGGATTGCGGCTGTATGGGAAGCGAGTGGAAGCGATATGGGGGGGACGTAAGATGCACGGGGGGACGCGTCGAATCAGCGGGAGGTTATGGCATCGGATCGGATCGACGTGCGGCATGTGGCAAAGCTCGCGCGCCTCGCGCTCACCGAATCGGAGGTCCTGCGGTATGGTTCCCAGCTCGCGGGCCTCTTGACGTTCGTCGACGAGTTGCGGGGACTCGATACCGAGCACGTCGGGGCGACCGCGCAGGTGGTCGAATCGCGCAACGTCACTCGGCCCGACGTCGTGGGGCCGTGTCTGTCGCGCGAGGACGCGCTCGCGGGCGCGCCGCAGGCGCAGAACGGTTTCTTCCGCGTGCCCAAGATCATCGCGGCGGCGGAGTGACGATGAGCGCCGACGACCTGCTCTTCACCAGCGGAGCGCGCGCAATCGCCCGTTCCGTCAACCGTCGCGAGCGGTCGGCCGCCGATATCGCCGAGGCGGTCAGGGTGGCCTTGCCCGAGCGCGACCGCGATCTCGGCGCGTATCTGACGCTGACGCCCGACCTCATGCGCCAGCATGCGCGGCGCGTCGACGAACGGATCGCCGCCGGCGAAACGCTGCCGCTCGCGGGCGTCCCCGTCGCGATCAAGGACAACATGTGTTTGCGCGGCACGCGCACGACCTGCGGCTCGAAGATGCTCGAAAACTGGATCGCGCCGTACACCGCGACGGCCGTCGGGCGGCTGCTCGCGGCGGGCGCGCTGCCGATCGGCAAGACCAACATGGACGAGTTCGCGATGGGGAGCTCGTGCGAGAACAGCGCGCTGCGCACGACCCGCAACCCGTACGATTTCGATCGCGTCCCGGGCGGCTCATCGGGCGGGAGCGCGGCCGCCGTCGGCGCCGAACTCGCGACGCTCGCGTTGGGCAGCGATACGGGTGGTTCGATTCGCGAACCGGCGGCGTTCTGCAACGTCGTCGGCTTCAAACCAACGTACGGCCGGGTCTCGCGCTACGGCTTGATCGCGTTCGCTTCGAGTCTGGATCAGATTGGGCCGTTCGCGCGCACGGTCGAAGATGCCGCGCTCGCGTACGACGCGATCGCCGGCTACGACCCGCTCGACGCGACGAGTCTGAACGCGCCGAACGAACCGACGGCCGACGCGCTGCGCACCGACTTGCGCGGCATGCGCGTGGGCATCGTCAAGGAATTCGGCACCGCCGACCTGGGACCGGCGATCCACGCGGCCTACGCCCAAGCGTACGCGGACTTAGCGGCGCTGGGCGCCGAACTCGTCGAGGTTGAACTGCCGACGGCGAAATACGGTCTCGCGACGTATTACTTGATCGCGCCCGCCGAGTGTTCGTCGAACCTCGCGCGCTTCGACGGCGTGCGCTACGGGCTGCGCGTCGACGGCGCGGACGTCGGCGAGATGTACGAGAAGACGCGCGCGGCGGGCTTCGGCGACGAGGTCAAGCGCCGCATTTTGATCGGCACCTACGCGCTCTCGAGCGGCTACTACGACGCGTATTACGTCAAAGCGCAGAAAGCGCGCACCGCGATCGCCGACGACTTCAAGCGCGCCTTCGCCCGCTGCGACCTCATCGCGTCGCCGGCGGCGTCGACACCGGCGTTCACGTTCAACGCCAAGAGCGATCCGGTCGCGATGTATCTCATGGACTACTACACGATTCCCGTCTCGCTGGCGGGTTTGCCGGCGCTCTCGGTCCCGTGCGGTGCCGTCGTCCCCGAGGACGGCACGCGGCCGATGCCGCTGGGCCTGCAGCTCGCCGCCCCCCTGTTCAGCGAACGGCTCCTCCTCGGTGCCGCGCACGCCTACGAGCGCGCGACGCAGCACGCCCTCAAGCTGCCGCGCCCGCAGATCGCCAAGGCACCATGATCTCCGAACGTTCGAGCGTCCCGCCCGCCGATGCGGCGGCTAAATACGAAGCCGTCATCGGCATCGAGTGTCACGTCGAACTCAAGACGGCGTCCAAGATGTTTTGCGGCTGTCCCAACGCCTTCGGCGGCGAACCCAACACGCAGGTGTGTCCGGTCTGTTTGGCGCTGCCCGGCGCGCTGCCGGTGCCCAACGCCGCGGCGATCGAACACATGATCCGGGCCGGCCTCGCCTTCGACTGCGCGATCCCCGCGTTCTCGAAGTTCGACCGCAAAAATTACTTCTATCCCGACATGCCCAAGGATTACCAGATCTCGCAGTATGACATGCCGCTCACCCAAGGCGGCGTCGTGCGCTACTGGCTGGCCGACGGGACGCTGCGCGAGTGCCGCCTCACTCGCATCCATCTCGAGGAGGATACCGGGAAGTCGACCCACGCCGGCAGCGGCGACGGCCGGATCGCCGGTTCGACGTACTCGCTCGTCGATTTTAACCGCGCCGGCGTCCCGCTCATGGAGTGCGTTTCGGATCCCGACATTCGCTCGGCCGACGAAGCCGTCGCTTTTCTCGATGCGCTCAAGCGCACGTTCGTGCAGCTCGGCATTTCGGACGTCAAGATGGAGGAAGGCTCGCTGCGCTGCGATGCCAACGTCTCCCTGCGCTTGCGCGGCGCGGCCGAATACGGCACCAAAACCGAGATCAAGAATATGAACTCGTTCCGCAGCGTGCACCGCGCGATCCAGAGCGAGATCGAACGCCAGACCGGGCTGCTCGAGCGCGGCGAGCGGATCATCCAGGAGACGCGCGGCTGGGACGAAGCGGGCGGCGTCACGCATTCGATGCGCTCCAAAGAAAAAGCGCACGACTACCGCTATTTTCCCGACCCTGATCTCGTGCCGATGGAGATCGACGCGGCGACCGTCGAGCGCGTGCGCGCGGCGTTACCCGAACTGCCGATCGCGCGCTACGAACGCTACGTGGACGCCTATAAGCTCAGCGTGGCGCAAGCGACGCAGCTCGTCGATAACGCCTCGCTCGCGGAGTATTTCGACCGTGCGGTGGACAGCGCGAAGAGCCCGGCCGGCGTGCTCAACTTCGTGCTCGGCGACTTGTCGCGGCTGGCGAACGAGTCCGGCATCGAGGTCGCGCACTCGAAGGTCACGCCCGAAGCGCTGGCCGAACTCGTCGCGCTTACCGACGCCAAAACCATCAACTCGAAAGTCGCCAAAGACGTGCTCGTGCGGCTGTGGAACGACGGCGGGTCGGCCAAGGCGATCGTGCAGGCCGACGGGCTCGCGCAGGTCTCGGATCCCGCCGCGGTCGGCGCGTTTGTGGATGCCGCGCTCGCGGCGAATCCGAAGTCGGTGGCCGATTTCGCCGCCGGCAAAGAAAACGCGCTCAAGTTCCTCATCGGTCAAGTGATGAAGGCCAGCCGCGGCACCGCCAACCCCGCGCTGGTCGAAACGGTGTTGCGCGACCGCATGCGATGAACCTGATCGACGCGCGCGGGCGCGAGGTGCTCGACTTCGACCGGATCCGCGAACGGCTGGCCGGACTGACCCATGCCGCGCAGGCGTTCGCGCGCGCGAGCGAGCTCGAACCGGCGACGGATTTCGCGCAAGTGCGGCGGCTCGTCGCCGAGACGGCCGAGATGCGCGCGCTCATGAACGAGTCGGGTTTCGCGCCGGCGCGCATCGGCGACGTCGACGCGGCGCTGGCCGATGCGCGGCGCGGGCTCCCGCTTTCGGCGCACGATTTGCGCGCGATCGCCGACGCGCTCGCCGCCGCGGCCTCTGGCGCGCGGATCGTGCGCGAAAGCGAGCACACCCCGCTGCTGCGCGAACGGATCGCGGCGTTTCGCGCGCTGCCCACGCTCGTCAACCGGATTATCGAGGCGATCGACGAGCGCGGCCTGGTGCTCGACCGCGCGTCGGCGGCGCTGGCCCGCATCCGGCGCGGCATCGCGCAGGCCCAAGACGACGCGCGCGACCGGGCCGCGGCCATCCTGCGTTCGCCCAAATATGCGCGCGCCGTGCAGGACCAGATCGTGACGGTCCGCGACGGGCGCTTCGTGGTGCCGATCAAGGCCGAGTTCGGCGGTGAAGTGCCGGGCATCGTGCACGACGCCAGTTCGAGCGGCGCGACGCTGTTCATCGAACCGCTCGAAGCGCTCGAAACCAACAACCGGCTGCGCTCGCTGCGCGCGCAAGAAGAGCACGAGGTGGCGCGGATCCTCGCCGAGCTCAGCGCGCTGGCCGGCGGCGAAGCCGCGCAGATCGGCACGAACGTCGCACTCTACGTCGAGCTCGACTTGGCGTGCGCGCGCGCGACGCTCGCCGAACGGATGAACGCGGTGCCGCCCCAGCTCGTGGAGGAGGCGGTCATCGACGTCCACGACGGCCGTCATCCGCTGCTCGACGGCCGCGCCGTGCCGCAATCGCTGCGGCTCGACGACGACGTCCGGCTGCTGCTCATCAGCGGTCCGAACATGGGCGGCAAGACCGTCGCGCTCAAGATGGTCGGCCTGTTCGTGACGATGGCCGGTTGCGGCATGCACGTACCGGCCGTGAGCGCGGTGATCGGCCGCTTCACTCGCATCTTCACCGACATCGGCGACGAACAATCGATCGCGCAGAACGCCTCGACGTTCTCCGCCCATCTGCGCCGGCTCGCGGCGATCGTCGAGGGCGCCGGCCAGCGGTCGCTCATTCTCATCGATGAGATCGGCGCCGGAACGGAGCCCGGCGCCGGCGCGGCGCTGGCGGTCGCCGTGCTCGAACGTTTCATCGAAGCCGGCGCGCGCTGTATCGCGACGACTCACGCCACGGAGCTCAAGCTGTTCGGCGCCGGTCATGCGCACGTGCGCAACGCCAGCGTGCGGTTCGATCCCGAGACCTACGTGCCGACCTACCAGCTCGACGTCGGCTCGCCCGGGCAGTCGCTGGCGTTCGCGCTCGCCCGCACGATGGAGCTCGATCCCGCGGTCGTCGCGCGCGCCGAAGCGCTGCTGTCCGACGCCGAGCGCGACTACGACCGCGCGCTGGCGGAGTTGGCCCAGGAGCGCAGCCGCACGACGCACGAGCGCGAGCAGCTCGATCGCGAACGCGTCGCGCTGCATACCCTCGAGGAAGTTGCCCGGCGCAAAGCCGAAACGGCGGATCGCGAGCGGCGCGAGCTGGCCGCGCGGGCCGAAGCACGGTTGTCCGAAGCGCTGCGAAATTTTAACGCCGAACTCGAACGGCGGTCGGCGCAGTCCGGCGGCCGCGGCCGCGCCCGCGTTACCCCAGGCCAAAGCGATCTGCTGTCGCGGACGCTCGACGAAATGCGCCGGGATCTGGGCCTTGACCGCGCGCCGCGCCGGACGGGCCCAGCGCCAGCGCCGATCGGCGTCGGCGACCGGGTCGTCGTCACGACGCTCGATCAGGAAGGTGTCGTGGCCGAGGATTTGGGCGATCACGCCCTGGTCTCGATCGGCTCGATGCGCATGACGGTGCCGAAAACCGAGCTTCACCGGCGCGCCGGACCCGCGCCCCGGCTGCCGCGCGACCACGCCGCGGGCGAAGCGCGGCTGGCGGCGGCCACCAGTGCGCAGACGCAGCTGGACGTGCGCGGCCAGCGCTACCTCGAAGCGGAACCCAAGGTCGATCAATGGATCGATCGGGCCGTGCTCATGGGCTATTCACCGCTGCGGCTCGTGCACGGCAAAGGCACCGGCCTGCTCGGCCGCGGCCTGCAAGAACATCTGCGCGCGCATCCCAGCGTGACCGGCGTTCGCTACGGAAACGCCGACGAGGGAGGCTCGGGTGT
>PLAE01000179.1 GCA_003134035.1 Candidatus Velthaea versatilis | reverse complement strand
CCGCCGCCAGCGCGCCCGCCGCTTCGCGCGCGACCTGTAATTCGCGATAGAGCCGCGCCACCGCGGCGCGCGCGGCTTCCGACGCCGCACCACCGAACCGGTCGAGCACGTCGAGTGCGAACGCCGGGGCGAGGAGGCGCTGCGCCTCGTGCTGACCCACGACATCGACGATCGCCGCGGCCAACTCGCGCAACTGGCCGGCACTCGCGGCGACGCCGTTGATGCGCGCCCGCGAACGGCCGGCGGCGAGCAGCTCGCGGCTAACGATGAGATCGTCATCCTCGGCGAGCGCGAAACCCGCATCGCTCAAGCGCAGGCGCAGCCCGCGATCCGGCTCGATTTCGAGCACGACGCGCGCCCGGAGCGCGCCGGTGCGAATCAACTCGCCGTCGGCCCGCTCCCCCAGCGCGAAGCGCAGCGCACCGAGCAGCATGGTTTTACCCGACCCGGTCTCGCCGCTGAACACCGTCAAGCCGGGCGCGAACTCGACTTCGGCATGCGCGATCAAACCGAAATCGTCGATGGTGACGCGCAGCAACCGCATGGCTAACCGGCGTCCCGTTTGATCGGAACGCCCCACTGCAATTTTTCTTCCAAGCGTGAAAAGAATCCGTCCGGACGCGTGCGCGCAAACTTGGCCGGGCGCGGCGCGCGGCGCACGCTGACCATATCCCCCGGTGCCAGGTCGCCGGCAAGGGTGCCGTCGATGTCCAAATTCGCGTGCATCGATTCGGAGTCGACCGTGATCGTGATCGTCGAGCTGGTCGGAACGATCAGGGGCCGGGCGAAGAGCGTGTGCGGCAAGAGCGCCGCGATGCCGAACGCCTCCACACCGGGCGAGATGATCGGGCCGCCGGCCGACAGAAAATAGGCCGTCGAGCCGGTCGGGGTCGCGACGATGATGCCGTCGGACGGCAGCCGCGCGACCGGCTCATCATCGAGCGAGAGCCCAAATGGAGCCATGCGCGCGTTCGAGGCGCGCCGCACGACCACGTCGTTGAGCGCGAAGTGCGCGCCTTCGCCGTTGATCGCGGCTTCGAGCGCCACCCGTTCCTCGACCCGGAACGATCCGTCGAACACCCGCGCGAGTTCGTTGAGCACATCATCGTGTTCGTCGATCTCGGTAAGAAACCCCAACCGTCCGGTGTTGATGCCGAACACCGGCACGTCGAGCGGTACCGCGAGCCGCATGGCGCGCAGCAGCGTTCCGTCGCCGCCGAAGCTGACGATCAAGTCGGCATCGGCGAGGTTCGCCTGCTCCACCCCCAAATCGATGAGGTCGTGCTGCTCGTCGGCCAGCGCGACGCGCAATCCGCGCGCGGCGGCCAGCCCCGCGGCGCCGCGCGCGAATTCGAGCGCGCGCGGTCGATGGGCGTTGAGATAGAACGCAACGGTGCGCATCAGGCCTCCGGACGATGAGCTGCGGCAACGAGCGCGTCGAGCCGGGCGTCATCGACCGGAACGCCCGACTGCATGATGCGATAGAAGAACTCGATGTTTCCCGCCGGCCCCCGCAAGGGCGACGTCAGCGCGTCGACCGCGACGAGTCCCAACGCCGGGAGCGCATCGCGCACTTCGGCCAGAATCGCGCGATGGACGGCGGGATCGCGCACGACGCCGCCGCCGCCGATCCGGCTGCGCCCAGCCTCGAACTGGGGCTTGACCAGCGCGACGATCGATCCGCCCGGCCGCAGATACGCGGCGGCGCGGGCGACGATCGTCCGCACCGAGATGAACGACGCGTCGACGACGATGAGGTCGAAGCCGTTCGGAAACGCGCCGTCGCCGAGCGTGCGAAAATTGGTGCGCTCGATAACGGTCACGCGCGAATCGCTGCGCAGCTTCCAGGCCAATTGCCCGTAGCCGACGTCGAGTGCGGTTACGCGGCGCGCGCCATGGGTCAGCAGCGCGTCGGTGAACCCGCCGGTCGATGCGCCGATATCGAGCACCTCGCGGTCGGCGACGTCGAGCGCGAAAGCGGCGAGCGCGGCGGCCAGCTTGTCACCGCCGCGGCTGACATACGCCGGCGACGCTTGGACTTCGAGCAGCGCGCCGGCCGGCACCGGCGAGCCGGCTTTCGCGGCAAGGCGGCCGTTGACGCGAACGCGCCCGGCCAAAATCAATCCGCGCGCTTGTGAGCGCGTCACATTCATCTGAGCGGCAACAGCGGAGTCCAGCCGTTCACGATCGGCCATTCGCCAAACGGCTTAGAATAGGAGCTCGTCGTCGAGTGTCTCGTCGGCCGCTCCCGGCGGCCTTTTCGCGGCGTCCGGTTTGGGCTCGGGCGCATTTCCCGCGACGGCGGCATCGATCGTTTCCTGCGCGGTTTTCAGCAGCGCTTCGCAGCGCCGCGCCAGTTCGCGGCCTTCTTGAAAGAGCTCGACCGAACGGTCGAGCGAGACGGCGTCGCTTTCGAGTTGCTGGACGATGTCCTCGAGCCGCTTGAGCGACGCCTCGAAGGTCGCCGCCTTATTTTCCGCCATGTGGAGACGTGGTTTCGACGCGGGCGACGAGGCTTCCGCGAGCGAGCTGCGCGGTGATGAGGCTCCCCGGCTCCACCGCTGAGGCATCGCGGACGGCGACGCCGCCGACCGTGACGATCGCGTATCCGCGCTGCAGGATGCGCGTGGGATCGCGGCCCTCGAGCTTGGCGACTTGCAATTCAAGCGCGAAGCGACCGCGCGCGACCCCGGCAACGGCCGCCGGATCGATGCGTTCGCGCGTCGCGGCCAGCCGCCGCCGCTCGCGGTCCAGCGCGGCGTTCGCGCTCGCGGTCAGCCGGTACGCCGCGAGCGCGAAGCGTTCGCGGCGTCGACCGAGCGCAATGCTCGGATTGCACTTCTCGAGCCGGGCCGCCAGCACGCCTACGCGGGCGGCGCGCGCTCGGAGGCCGGCGTCCAGCGCCCGCCGCAGGTCGCCGGCCGCCGCGTCAACGGCTTGGCGCCGGCCGTGCAGCAAACGCTGCGGCGCGCGCAGGGGCGAACGCACTTCGATCCGCTGCAAATCGCGCTGGGCGCGTTCGAGGCTGCGGCCGGCGCAGCGGTCCAGCGCCAGCGTTCGTTCGCGCAGTTCGCGCAGCAGATCGTCGCGCCGGGGCAAGATCGTTTGGGCCGCCGTCGACGGCGTTTCAGCCCGGAAGTCGGCCACAAAATCGGTCAGCGGCGCGTCGGCTTCATGGCCGATGGCCGAAACGGTCGGATGCGCGCAGCGCGCGAGCGCGCGCACGACGCGCTCGTCGTTGAACACGAAGAGGTCTTCATACGAACCGCCGCCGCGCGCGAGCACGATGAGATCGACGGGAGCGCGCGACGCGCGTTCGAGCGCGCGCACGATCTCGGCCCCCGCCGCGTCGCCCTGCACGGGCGTCTCGAAAACGTCGATCGCGACGTGCGGCGCGCGGCGCGCGGCTTGGATGAGAAAATCGCCCGCACCGTTGGCGTTGCGCGATGAAACCAGCGCGACCCGAAACGGAAAGCGCGGTAAGGCGCGCTTTCGCTGCGCCGCGAACAAGCCTTCGGCGGTCAACTTGCGCTTGAGCGCCTCGTAACGCGCGTGCAGCCGGCCGACGCCGCCGTCTTCGACGAAGACGACATCGAGTTGGTAGGTGCTGCGCTTGACGAACGTCGTCACGCTGCCGACCGCGACGACCTCCTGACCGTTGCGCAGCGGCGGAAACGTCGCGGCCGCTTCCGCCCAAGCGACGCACTTGATGAGCGCGTCGCGATCTTTGAGGTCGAAATACAGTTGGCCGCCGGGGCGCTCAGATAAGCCGCTGACCTCGCCTTGCACGCCGAGGCGGCGCAGTTTGGGATCGCGCACGAGTTTGCGCGAGATATAATTGGCCAAGCGTGAGACCGCGACGGTTTCGTAGGGCAGCGCCGAATCAGCCGCGTCGATCACGGCGATTCCGCCGGCGCCGGCGGGTCGGACGCCGCAGGCTCCGCTGCGGCGGGCTCCGCCGCCGCAGGCTCGGTTGCCGCGGCAGGGTCCGGCGCGGCAGCGGCGGGCGCCGCCGTAGCGGTCGCCGCCCCTTGCGCAAGGTGTGGCCGCCGCTGTGCGGCGGGCACGATCGGCGGCGGCGTTTCGCCGTCGCCGCACACGTGCGCCGGTTCCGTGCCGGCGAGAAAGACTTCGGGCTGCATCGTGCTGCACAGCGTTACCTTGCGCACTTCACCGGCCGGAAAAGCGAAGTCATGCTTGGGCGTTTTCGCCAAGGCCGACTTCATGAAGCGGGCCCAGATGCGCGCCGGGATGTTGCCGCCGTAGCTTTCGGACATGCGTTTGTAATTGTCGTTGCCGACCCAAACCGCGGTCACTAAATCCGGCGTGTAGCCGACGAACCACGCGTCACGGAAGTCGGACGTGGTGCCGGTTTTGCCGGCCGCCGGCCGGCCGATGTCGGCATTCGGATACCCCGTCCCGTGCTGGATGACGCCCTCGAGCATCGAGGTCATCACGTAGGCCGTCCCGGCGCTGACGACTTCGGTCTGCTGCGGATACGTGTTGTCGAGGATCGGTGTGCCGAGCGAGTCGCGCACCAGCCGCAGCGGCGAAGGCTCGATGTGAATGCCCGCGTTCGCCAGCGTCGCGTAGCCGGCCGCCATGTCCAGCGGCGAGACGACGCTCGAGCCCAGCGCCAACGACAGATCCGCTTCCAACGGCGATTTGACGCCCATGCGCTTGGCATACTCGATGACCTTGTCGATGCCGATCTCGTTGGCCAGCTTGACGGCAACGACGTTGCGCGACTGCGCGAGCGCGTAGCGCATCGTGATCGGACCGAAAAAGCGATCGTCGTCATCCATCGGCGCCCAGCGCGTGCCGTCACCGGCCGGGTAGCTCACCGGCGTATCTTCGAGAATCGTCGTGGGCGGCATGCCGCTGTCGACGGCGGCGGTATAGACGAACACCTTGAACGACGAGCCGGGCTGCCGGCGCGCCTGCCACGCCCGGTTGAATTGATTGTCGAGCGAAAATCCGCCGGCGCCGCCGATGATCGCGAGCACCTCGCCGGTCGACGGCCGGATCGTGACCAGCGCGGCCTCGTCGGCGCCGATGCCCTCCCGCTTCGCGCGCGCGATGCCCCAGTCGACGGCTTCCTGGCCCAGCGTTTGCAGCCGCGGATCGAGCGTCGTGTAGACCTGAAGGCCGCCTTCGTAGACCGCTTTACTGCCGAACTGCGATTCGATCACGTGGTTCAGGTACGTCGTGAAATAGGGATACTTGTACGATTGCAGACCCGTGGGCCGATCGCCGATGAGTGCCAACGGCCGCGCGGCTTCGACGAGCTCTTGCTGCGCGGTGATGAAACCGCTGGCGACCATTCGCGCCAGCACGTGACGCTGGCGCTCCTTGGCGCGCTGCAAACTGACGTAGGGCGAATAGGCCGACGGCGCAGCCGGCATGCCCGCCAACAGCGCCGCTTGGCCGATCGTCAATTTGTCGACGCTCGTCCCGAAGTAGGTGTGCGCCGCCGCTTCGATGCCGTATGCACCCGAGCCGTAATAGATGATGTTGAGATAGCGCTCGAGGATTTCGTTCTTGGTGTAGTAGCGCTCGATTTCGATCGCGAGCAGCGCCTCCTGGATCTTGCGCGAGATCGAGACTTCGTCGTTGAGAAAGAGTTTGCGCGCAAGCTGCTGAGTGATCGTCGAGGCGCCTTGAAATTGCTCGTGGCGCCAATCGGCGTACGCGGCGCGGGCGATGCCGCCCAAATCCACGCCGTGATGCTGGTAAAAGTTGCGGTCTTCGGTCGCGATGAACGCGTCGCGCACGTAATCGGGGATTTTGTCGATGCTCACCCAGGTCCGGTTTTGCCGGAACAAGTTGGCCAGCAGCGTGCCGTCGCGGGCGTACACGCGCGTGCTGCGCGACGGCTGGTAGTCCGCCATCCGGTTGATGTCGGGCAAGCCTTTCGAATACGACGTCACGACGCCCGCGACGAGGCCGACCGCGAGCAAGATCCCCAACACGACCAGGACTAGGGCGCTGCGCGCGACGAGCAGTAAGCCACGCCAGGGATTGCGCCGGGGGCGTTTGCGGACCGTTGCCGGACGCACGCCGATCATGACGCGGCCCGGGCGAGCACGCCGTTCACAAAGCGGCCTGAATCCTCGGTCGAGAACTTCTTGGCGAGTTCGACCGCTTCGTTGATGACGACCGGGCTCGGCGTCGACGAATGGTTGAGCTCGAAGACGCTCATGCGCAGCACGATGCGGTCGATCGTGGGCAAGCGGTCGAGCGTCCAGCCTTCGAGCAGCGGGGCGATGATCGCGTCGCTCTCAGCCGCGTTTTCCAGCGTTCCCAGCACGAGATCGCGCACGAAGACGCGGGTGTCGGCGGCCGCCGACGTGCCGACAGTTTCGTCGATCATTTCGCTGGCCGCGCGGTGGCCGATCTCGGCACCATAGAGGGCTTGAAGCGCCAGCTCGCGCGCGTGTCGTCGTGACGGCATGCGCTTACGCGGCACCAACGCCCAGCGCATCGGCGCGCCGCGGCATATAATCGGCTTTGAGCCACTCGACCCGCACCCCGCCGCGGCGGAATTCTTCAGACCGCAGCACGTCGCGGCAAAACCCGATCGTCGTCTTGACGCCCTCGATGCGCGTTTCGCCCAACGCCCGGTCCATCCGTGCGATTGCGCCGGCGCGCGTCCGGCCGTGTACGACGATCTTGGCGATCATCGAATCGTAATACGGTGGAATGACCGCACCGGCGACCACGTGCGTGTCGACGCGGACACCCGGTCCGCCCGGGAACTCGACCGCGTTGAGTGTTCCGGCGGCCGGCGCAAACCCGGCATCGGGATCTTCCGCATTGATGCGAACTTCGATCGCGTGACCGACCGGGTGCAGTTCTTTCTGTCGCAAACCGAGCGCTTCGCCGGCCGCGACGCGGATCTGCTCCTGGACGATGTCGACGCCGTACACCATCTCGGTAACCGGATGCTCGACTTGGATCCGCGTGTTCATCTCCATGAAATACACGTCGGTACCGCTGACCAAAAATTCGAGCGTACCGGCGTTGGTGTACTTGACGGCGCGCCCGGCCGCGACCGCGGTCGCGTGTAATTTTTTGATCACGCCCGCGTCGAGCGCGGGTGCGGGCGCCTCTTCGATCAGCTTCTGGTGCGACGGCTTTTGGATCGAACAGTCGCGCTCGCCCAGGTGCACGATCGATCCGAAATTGTCGCCGATGACCTGGACTTCGATATGGCGCGGCGCGATGATTAACTTTTCGATATACAGCCGGCCGTCTTTGAACGAGGCTTCGGCTTCGGCTTGCGCGGTCGCGAACGCGGTCGCGAAGTCGCGCCCGTCGTGCACCTCGCGCATCCCCTTGCCGCCGCCGCCGGCGGTGGCTTTGATGAGCACCGGAAAGCCCATCTTTTCGGCGATTTTTTGACCCTCGTCGACCGATGCGACGATATCGCTGCCGGGCGTGATCGGCACTCCGGCGGCTTTCATGATCCGCTTCGCCGTCGCTTTGTCGCCCATCGACGCGATGACCGCCGGCGAGGGTCCGATGAAGGTCAAGCCGTGATCCTGCGCGATCTCGGCAAAGCGCGCGTTCTCGGCCAAAAAACCGTAACCTGGGTGGATCGCATCGGCACCGCTGATGAGCGCGGTGGAGATGATGTTCGGGATGTTCAGATACGAACGGCCAACGGGCCCCGGTCCGACACAGAACGCTTCGTCGGCGTGGCGCACGTGCAGCGAGGCGCGGTCCGGATCGGAGAAGATCGCGACGGTCGCAACGCCGAGTTCCTGGCAGGCGCGAATGATCCGAACGGCGATCTCGCCCCGGTTGGCGATCAAAATCTTTTTAAACATCAGTGCTCGTCGCGCATCCCCGGTCAGCGTTCGATTGCGAACAGCGGCTGGCCGTACTCAACGGGCTGCCCGTCGGAGACAAAGACCGCGGCCACCCGGCCGGGTCCGCGTGAACGCACCGGGTTGCGGATCCCGAGTGCTTCGACGAAAGCCAGTTCGCGATCGTCCTCGAGTCGGTGGCCTTCGTTGACCTGCGGTCGCGAGAACCGCAGCACGCCGACGAGGTCGCTCGTTACGATATCCGGTTTGCGTTTGGGCACTCCGGCACCCCCGGGCGGGTTGGTGGATTCGAGCACGACGGCGACGTCGGGCGGCGGTGCGCCCGACGATGCGCCGACGTAGGGCCTCGAGCGGCGCAGCTCGAGTTCGAGGTCGGAATTCTTGACGGTGAGCCGAGCCAGCTCGCTGACCGTGAACGCTTCCGCCAACGCTCGGACGCGTGCCACGATCGTATCATCGGTCATCTTTGCACCCGACTTCGCTTCGGCGAAGCGCCCTCCCGCCCGAAGGCGACCCCGGCGGCGACCGCCCGACGGCGAACCCCTGCGGTCTCGGTTGCACGACCGCCAAAAGGCGCAGGCGGCGCCGCCCACATTTCGTAAACTTCGGTCCATGAGCGATTTGAATGACGAGCCCGAGTTGGCCGTCGACGATCCGTCGGTCGTCAAGAACCTGTCCGCCGAACTGCGCGACGGGCTGCGCGCGCTCGAAGCGGACGATGCCGACGAGCTCGACCCGCGGCTGCTGGTCGAAGCCGCGGCGATCGTCAATGCCTTCGCGGCCGCCGGCTTGCTGGAGTTTGCCTATATCCCGCCCGAGGAGAGCGGCAGCGACGACGACGTCGCGGTCTTCGGCGTGAGCGAAGCGGCGGTCATCGAGGACGCGCCCGACGTGATTTCGATGTTCGGCTACCTCGACCGGGCCACCGATCCGCTCCCGGTGCTCGCCTACGAGAAGCCCGAGATCGACGGGGGCAACGGTCAGGTGAATTAGCTCGAACGGGTGAAGCGCGCGCTGCGGCGGCATGTCATGCTGCGGGCATGAATACAACGCTGGGCGGCACGCTCGCCGCCCTCTCGAATGACATCAGCGCGACGGTCGACGCCGTCGCCGCGGCGGTCGTCGCCGTCGAAGGCCGGGACCGGGTCGGCTCGAGCGGCTTCTTCATCCGGCCCAATACGATTCTGACCGCCGACCACGCGATCGAAGCCGATGAAGTCGAAGTCGTGTACGCCGACGGGCGCTCGGAGACCGCGCGGCTGGCGGGCCGCGATCCCGCGACCGATATCGCCCTGCTCGCGGTCGCGACCGCCGGCCCGCCGCCGATCGCGCCGGCCGCCGACGTCCGGGTCGGCGCAATCGCCATCGCCGTCGCCCGCGACGACGACGGCGATCTGGCCGCGACGATGGGCGTCGTCGGATCGGTCGGCGCCGCCTGGCGGACCTGGCGCGGCGGCGAGATCGACCGCTTCGTGCGCGCCGACCTCTCGCTCTATCCGCGCTTTTCGGGCAGCCCGCTCGTCGACGCGGCTGGACGGCTGATCGGAATGAACACCTGGGGCCTGTCCCGGCGCCAAGCGATCGTGGTTCCGGCGACGACCATCGAGCGCGTCGCGGCGGCCCTCGGAACCCGCGGACGCATCGCGCGCGGCTACCTGGGTTTGGCGATGCAAGGCATCGAGCTGCCGGAATCGCTCGGCGGCGGCAGCGGCGTCATCGCGTTGGGCGTGGCCCCGGGCGGACCTGCGGAACGCGGCGGGCTCATCGTCGGCGACATCATCACGACGTTAGCCGGGCGCCGGATCCACTCCAGCGACGACATCGGCGCGCTGCTGGATGCGGCGAGCGTCGGCAGCCAAACGATCGTCGGCGTGCTGCGCGGCGGCAAGCCGCACGAACTCGACGTGACGATCGGGGAACGGCCGGACGACCATGATGACTGAGCTCGAAGCAGACCTCGCGGCCTTGGCCGACACCTTGCGCGCTTCGAGCGTGGCGATTCGCTCGGCCCGCGGCGGCGGTTCGGGTAGCGGCGTCATCTGGTCCGCCGATGGAACGATCGTGACGAACGCGCACGTGGCGCCCGCGGCCGACGTCGACGTCGAACTGCCCGACGGCCGGCGCCTGCGCGGCCGGGTCGCGCGCCGCGACGAGGCGCGCGACCGCGCCGAAGTACGCATCGCAGCCGACGGGCTGACGGCGGCGCGCTATCGCGCCCCGGCGGACCTGCGGGTCGGCGAATTCGTCGCCGCGTTCGGCCATCCGCTGGGCGTCGCGCACGTGCTGAGCACGGGGATCGTCTACGCGCGGCACCACGCGGGCGGGGATCGTTTCGTGCGTGCCGACGTGCGATTGGCACCGGGCAATTCGGGCGGCGCGCTGGCGGATGCCGCCGGCCGCGTGGTTGGGATCAACAGCATGGTCGCGGGCGGACTGGCGCTCGCGATTCCGTCCGACGACGTGCGGCGCTTTATCGGCGAATCGCTGCCGGCGCCGCGTTTGGGCGTACGGCTCGCAGCCGCGCAGCTTTCCGGCGGCCGGCGCGCCTTCGCAGTCATCGCGATCGAGCCGGGCAGCCGGGCTGAGCGCTCGGGCCTGGGCGTCGGGGATATCATCGTCGCGCGGAACGTCGGGCGGCTGGCCGGCGCGCGCAGCGTCGAGGTGCTGCGCGGCGGCGAACCGGTCACGATCCCGATCGCGGGCCCGCAAAGCGAGGCGGCCGCTGCCGCCTGAGCGCGAATCGGGCGTGGTGGTCCGCGATCTGGCCGACGACGGCGCGCTCGCGGACGCGCTGGCCGCGCGCTTCGAGGATCGCCCGACGATCGTCGCCGTCAACGATCCCAGCGACGAAACCAGCCGTGCGCTGCTGCGTGCCGGAGCACGCGGCGTGGTGCGGCGCGACACGTCGCCCTCGGATCTCGCGAGCGCGGTCGATGCCGTAGCGCACGGCTTCATCGTGCTGTCCGGGCCGCGCAGCGCCGCCGCCGGCCCCGCGCCGAACCTGACCGCGCGCGAACGCGAGGTGCTCGACCTGCTCGCGCGCGGCTGGTCGAACAAACAGATCGGCGCACGGCTGGGAGTAGCGGAGAACACCGTCAAGTTTCACGTCGCATCGATCCTTGCCAAACTCGACGCAACGACGCGCACCCAAGCCGTGACGATCGGCGTGCGGCGCGGCTGGATCATGCTTTGAGTTTAAGCCGGCACAGCCGCAAACGCGAAGNNGGGTCGACGAAGTCGACCCGCTAGATGCGAACGGCCTGGTCGCGCGCCGACGCGTCGAGCGCGTCGAGTAACGGCGCAAAACTGCGGTCGATTTCCGCCAGCGGCGCAAGCGCGAAAGCGCGC
This sequence comes from Candidatus Velthaea versatilis, assembly GCA_003134035.1. GTDB lineage: Bacteria > Vulcanimicrobiota > Vulcanimicrobiia > Vulcanimicrobiales > Vulcanimicrobiaceae > Velthaea > Velthaea versatilis. Next base: position 6,069 of record PLAE01000179.1, on the reverse strand, counting down.
TCGCGCAGCCGTGCGTGCGGAATAGTGAGGTCCGCATCGTCAAGCACGAGATCGTCGTAGGCCAGGATATCGAAGTCGATTACGCGCGGACCCCAGCGGAACGTCTCGACCCGGCCCAGCTCGCCTTCGAGTTTTTTTAGCGCGCGGAGCAAATCGTGGGGCACGAGCAGCGTTTCTAAAAGCGCGGCGGCATTGTAAAAATCCGGCTGCTCGGTGACGCCCCACGCCTTGGTGCGATACAGCGACGAACGCGCCGTGACCACACCGAGCGTCGCGAGCCGGTCGATTGCCGTACGGACATTCGCGGCGGCATCGCCGACATTGGAGCCGACGCCGATCCGGGCGAGCGCCACCGCCGTTAGCCCGCGCGCGTTTGGCGCAACGTCACGACCGGCGTCGCACCCGCCAACAGCTTGGGTTTGCCGATGCTGACTTGGGCTGCGACGACACGCGGGTCGCGAAAGATCCGGTCGAGCACGTCCTGCCCGATTCGTTCGAGCAAATCGTACGACGTCGTCCCGACGATCTGCACGATCGAGGCGTGCAGCGCATCGTAATCGACCGTTTCGCCGAGCACGTCGGTCCGGCGCGCCGCCGCGAGATCGAGCTCGAGCGCGACGTCGAGATCGAACGGTTGCGGCACGTCTTTCTCGCCCGGGTTCGCACCGTGGCGGCCGAACGCGCGGATGCCCCGCAGTTCGATCGTGTCGGTCATCCGGCGCTCCGCCAGCCCGGCGGCCGCCAACCGCGCGCGATCGCGTCGCTCACCCGCACCACGTCGGACTGCTCGCGCACGTCGTGGACGCGCACGATATCGATCCCGGCACTCGCCGCCAGCGCGACCGTCGCGGCGGTGCCGAATTCGCGTTCGCCGACGGGCCGATCGGTGAGCTTCCCGAGCGTCGATTTGCGCGACGTGCCGAGTAAGGTCGGAAAACCCAGCGCGACGAGCCGGTCGAGCCGAGCCAGGATGCGCAGATTGTGCTCGGCGGTTTTCCCGAACCCGATACCCGGATCCACGATGACGTGCGCGGCCGGAATGCCCGCCGCGACGGCGCGCGTCGCGACGTCGAGCAGGAAGCGCAGCACTTCGTCGACGACGTCGCCCTCGTACACCGGCACCGGCGAGTTGTGCATGGCCACGATCGGCGAGCCGGTTTGCAGCGCCGCTTCGATGAGCGCCGGGCTCGCACCCCAAATCGAATTGAGGATGTCGCCGCCGGCCGCGTGCGCGCGAAGGTACACCTCGGGTTTGTAGGTGTCGATCGAAACGAGCGCCGCCGGGTCGCGCGCGCGCAGGTGTTCGAGCGCCGGCGTCAGCCGTTCGAGTTCGGTCTGGGAGCTGATCGGGCGATGCCCGGGACGGGTCGACTCGGCGCCCAGGTCGACGATGTCGGCCCCGGCAGCGCGCTGCGCGATCGCCCGAGCCGCGGCGGCGCCGGCATCGGCGACCCCGTCGCCCGAAAACGAATCCGGTGAGATGTTGACGATGCCCATGATGTAGGTGCGCGCACCCCACGGGAGCGTGCGCCCGCGCACCCGCAGGGCGCCGCGGCTAGACGCGATTGGCAACGTGCGTCAGCCACCAATCGCGCAACGTCGCGACGACGAAGGTCGAACCGGTGACGACGACGATATCCTCGGCGTCGGCGTTGCGCCGCGCGACCGAGAACGCTTCGACCGGATCGGTGATCGCGCGGCCCCACACGCCGAGTTCACGCGCGATACTGGCCAGACGCTGCGGGCGGATCGAGGACCGGCCGTCGGTATCGAACGACGTAAACGTGAAAGTGCACGGCAGTGCGACGAATTGTTCGATGACATGAGCTGCGTCTTTGGACTGTCCGACCGCCATGACCAGTGCGAACCGCCGGCCGGGAAACGTTTGCGTCAGCGCGGCCGCAAGGTTCGCGGCTTTGTCGGGATTGTGGGCGATATCGAAGACCACGGCGGGATGCGAGGGGAAGAATTCCATTCGGCCAGGGAGGACCAGGCGCGAAAATCCCATCTCGATGCTGTCGCGATCCGGCCGCAGCGCCGGCGGCAGAAACTCGAGCGCGCGAATCGCCGTCGCCGCGTTGCGCTGCTGAAACGCGCCGAGGATCGGCAGCGACAGATCGTAACTGCCCTCGGGCGTGGTGACCGTAAACGACTGCGCGTAGCGCTCGCCCGACCGCACGTCGAGCGCAACGGAGTCGCGCACTGAGACGAACGGCGCACCGGCAGCCGCGCAGCCGTCTTCGATGACCGCCCGAGCCGCGGCGTCGACGACGTCGCTGATCAGCGGGACACCGGGTTTGGCGATGCCGACTTTGTCGGCGGCGATTTGCGCGGTCGTGTCGCCCAGGATGTCGGTGTGATCGAGCGCGACGTTGGTAATGACCGACACGAGCGGACGGAGTACGTTGGTCCCATCAAGTTTCCCGCCGACACCGACTTCGATGACCGCGACGTCAACCGCTTCGGCGGCGAAGTGCATGAATGCCAGCGCCAGCAGCGTCTCATAGTACGACGCGCGGCCGTGATCGCGCGCGACGCGCTCGATCGCCGGCATCATCTCGCCCATGATCTCGCCGAACCGGTCCTCAGAGATCGCCAGTCCGTCGATGCGCGCACGCTCGGTCACCGACGAGAGGTGCGGCTTAACGTGGAGTCCGGTTTTCTTGCCGGCGGCCGCCAGAGCCGCAGCGGCCATCGTCGCCGTCGAACCTTTACCGCTCGTGCCGCCGACGTGCAGGGTGGGGTACCGATCCTGCGGATTGCCCAGCGCGTCAAGGAAAGCCAGCATGCGGTCCAAGCGGTTGGGGAGCCGCCGGGAGGCCGTTTCGTTGATGGTACCGAGCAAGTACGCTTGGGCTTGAGCGAAGATCATTGTCCTACTATCAACGTACGAAATGGTCTACCCGTCAACGGCCAAATTGGCTAGCAAGTCGAGCGCATGAGGAAGTACCGGCAGGATGACGCTCAACGTTTCGCGGACGGCCTTGGGGCTTCCGGGCAGGTTGACGACGAGTGTCCGGTCGCGCACGCCGGCGATCGCCCGCGACAGAATCGCGGTCGGCACGAACTTGCTCGACTCGCTGCGCATCGCTTCGCCGATGCCCGGCACTTCGTAATCCAACACCGCGGCCGTCGCCTGCGGCGTGCGGTCACGTGGTCCCAAGCCCGTCCCGCCGCTCGTCAACACCAGGGCGAGGCCGGCGTCGCACAACTCGATGATGGCCGCCTGCAGCGCCGCGGGGTCATCGGGCAAAATCCGCTCGTCGTCGAGGACGAACTGCGGCCCGAGAACCTCCCGGATGACCGGGATGCAGCCGTCGGGCCGCGTCCCCGCCGCGGCCCGATCCGAAAGAATGATGACGGCGGCGCGGTAGCTCACGCCGAGCCGCCTGCGGCCGGGTCGGCGTCGGCTCCGGCCGCGCCGAGGTCAAGGCGCCAGTCGCCGCTCTTGCCGCCGGTCTTGCTCAGGAGCCGGACCGTTTCGATCGCGATCCCCTTTTCGAGCGCTTTACACATGTCGTACACGGTGAGCGCGGCAACGCTCGCGGCGACGAGTGCCTCCATCTCGACCCCGGTTTGGCCCGTCGTTACGGCGCGTGTGACGATGCGCAGCGTGGTCGGATCGAGCCAGCGAAAAGCGACGTCAACCGACGACAGGGGCAGGGCGTGCGCCAGGGGGATGAGGGCGCCGGTTTGTTTGGCGGCCAGGATGCCCGCGATTTGAGCCGCGACGAGCGCGTCGCCCTTGGGCAGCGTCGCCTCCCGCAGGGCGGCGGCGGTCGCCGGCTGCATGCGCACGCGGGCCTCCGCCTCGGCCGTGCGCAGCGTCGCCGGCTTGTTCCCGACGTCGACCATTCTTAACGATCCGTCGACGTCGATGTGTGAGGGTTTTACCACGGGTGTCGAACTTCGGCATCGGAGCACGATGACTTTGTTCGCAACGATGGATCCCTCGACGACCGACGCGATCCGCATCCTGGGGGCCGTCGGCGACGTGTTCGGCAGCCGAACCATCGGCTACAGCATGCACGTCGCCGATGTTGCGGCTCGCTTCATGCTCTATCGCGAACGCGAGCCCGAAGCGATCGCGGTGGTGTACTTCGCGGCTGCGCTGCACCGGATCGGCGCGGTGCGAGTCGTCGTTCCGCGCGACTCATCGCCGCGCGTGACCGAGATCGCCGGATGGGACGATCCGCCCGGCGGCGCCGCGATCGTCGCGGCGGCGCGCGTCTTTCCGCGCGCGACCGCCGATGCGGTCCGCTGGCACCGCGAAGCGTTCGACGGAACGGGCTTTCCCGACCAATTGCGCTGGGACAGTATCCCCGAGGCCGCGATGACGATCAACATCGCGCGCGCCTTCGTGTCCTCCCTCGAAGCGCAGGGGGCGCTGGGTTCGCCGCGCGACGCGATCTTCGGCCTCGAATCCGAGAGCGGCTGCGTGTTTTCCCTCGCGGCGATGCGCGAGTTTCGCGAGTTCGTCGAAGCCGAAGGCGCCGAATGCGACGCGCCTTACGCGTGCACGTGGCCCTTACCGCAAGCCGATCCCGCGGCGCTCATCGGGCTCATCTGCGCGGACATCGACTCCCGCCAGGCGCGCACCGCGGGGCGCGGCGACCGGCTCGAGCGGATCGTTCGGACGATCGTCGGGCGGTTGGGTGAACCGCGGCTCGACGCGGATCGCGCAGCGTTCGCCGGCCGCCTAACCGCGCTCGCCCGAACCGGAACCGACGGCAGCACGGACGACATCTTTACCCTCTCGCGGCTGGGCCTCGAAGCCCGCGCGGCACGCGCGCAAACGGCGGCCCGAATCCTCCAAACCGCGCCGTCCTTCGCGGCCTATGCGCCGAGCGTCCGGGCGACCGAGGAATGGTTCGACGGCAGCGGTTTACCGGACGGCGCGGCGGGCGAGGCGATCGACCCGATCGCGCGCGTGCTGGCCGTCGCGATCGCCGCCGAGGCGCTCACCGCGCCCGACGCGTCGCGGCGCATCGCTGGCGCCGGCGGCACGCGGCTCGACCCCGCCGTCGTGCGGGCGTACCTGGGCACGGAGGTCGCGCCATGATGGAATTACGCGAACATACCCGCCGCATCGCCGGCTCGCGGCTCTTCGACATCTTGTCCGAGCGCTCGATCGAGAGCGTCGTCGATCCGTTCATGGGACTGCCGACGCACCTCAATTACCTCAAACGCCACGGCATCGCCGTTGACGGCGGCGATCTCCTCGAGTGGTTCGTGCGCGCCGGCGAAGGCATGGTGGTCAACGACTTCACGGTGCTGCGCGAGGACGAGGTCGCGGCCATCGTCGAGGGCACCCCCGGACGGGTCTATCCGGTCGATATGTTCCGGGCCTGGGACGGCGTCTTCTTCTCGCACGAACAATGCCAATATCTGGGCATCTGGCACGCGAACATCCACAACCTGCGCAGCGATGGTCAAACGGGCTTGGCCATCACCGGTCTATGGCACGTGCTCTGCTATTGGCTGCAGAAAGCCCAACATCCGGACGAGATGGCCGACGTTCCGCCCAGCGAACTGGCGTGGCGCTACATTCGCGAAACCGAACGCCTGGTGTGCGCGAATAACGCCCGCAACACGGTGCGCCGCGCCGACTATAGCGAAACGCTCGCGGCGTCGAACGCACAATGCATGTACATGTCCCCGCCGGGACGCAACAGCGCAGCGCAAGTCGACGCCCGCATTTGGATGTGGGAAGCGTGGTGGCAGGGCGATCCGTATCTCAACGTCGAGCGCTACTTCCGCGGCAGCGTGTTCGGACCGCTTACGAGCGATCATGCCGCGTACGACGAGGCGATCGCGTCCGTGCTCCAAACCGCCGAACGTTTCCCCTACGTCATCATCCAGGCCAGGCCGCGCGATACGGCCCGCTTGGAGCGCATCGTCCGCACATTTCGCTCCGACCTCGAACTCGTGACACCCAACTTCGACGAAACGTACATCATCGCGAAGAAATAATTCCGGCGGAGCCGCCCGTCGGCAAAGCCCGACAGGCCAGCGACTGTCGGGTTTACCCGATACGGCGGTTCGGCCGAACGCAACGGATTCGACGCA
>PLAE01000021.1:16551-16753 GCA_003134035.1 Candidatus Velthaea versatilis | reverse complement strand
CTCCTGGCCGCGGTGCTGAAGCGCGTACAGACCGAAATACGCAAGGCGGGCAACGTCGGCGTCGCGCGCGTAGATTCCCGTCACCCCGCAGGCTTCGTGCAGAACGTCGCCCGCGGGCTGATCGGCTTCTTCGTCGTAGGCTCGCGCCATTCTCGTTAGTTACACACCGCGCGGCGCGCACCCCGTCAGGATTCGACTGCGT
>PLAE01000021.1:0-16530 GCA_003134035.1 Candidatus Velthaea versatilis | reverse complement strand
TTCGGCCGAGCCGCTGTGTCGGATACGGCCCGACACGCTAATCGCGGCTGTTTCGATTTCCGAAAATCTGCAGGAACGCTAGGAAGATATTGATGGCGTCGAGGTAGATCGCAACCGCTAGCTGGACGGGCGAATCCCACGGCTGGGCGCCGCGAATCCGGCTGAAGTCGATGAGCGTGAGCAGCGTGAACACCGCGAGCGTCAACCACGCGTAGACGCCGGGCTGCAGAAAGTGGGTGAACGCGCCGATCAGGCCGACGATGATGAGCGCGAGCAACGCGCCGAACGCGATACCGCTAAAGCGCCGCCAATCGATGCCGAAGGTGAACGAAATTGCGGCGAGGATCAGCATGCCCATGCCGGTGGTCGAGGCCGCGTCGACCACGACGCCGTTGCCGTCGAGCGCCACGTAACGCGCGATGACGGGCGCGATTCCGATACCCTCGAGAAAGGTGAACGCGTAAAATAGCAGCAGCCCGACCGCCGGATTGGCGCGGGCGCCGTTGATCGCGAAGAGCAGGAGCAGACCGCCCAGCGACGCGCCTAAACCGACGCCGTAGGGAACGTCCCGGAAAAAGTACGAGGCCGCGGCGGTGATCAGGAACCCGACGGCCGTGATGCCGAGAACTTGGCCGAGCAGCGACGGCGCGTTGGCCGCGCTCGTTTGCGGATAGCGAGGACGCTGTTGATACATCTCGCTCCTTTGTACCGTGGCGCGAGCCGGGAGTTGCAACGCGGGGCTCGGTAATCTTTGATCGAACACGCGTTCGAGAAAATCGGACGCCGTGTAGCGGCGCCGGCAGGGTGAACCTCGCTAGCGCCCGGTGAACTTCGGCGCGCGCTTTTCTTTGAACGCGCGGATGCCTTCTTCGTAATCGGCGCTGTCGAGGACGTTGCGGCGCAGGCCTTGCACGCGCTCGAAGAGCTCGGGCGACATCGATTGCGCGCCGGCCAGGATGCGGAATTGTTCTTTCATGACCGACACGCTCAGCGGAGCGTTGGCGGCGATCTCGCGCGCGATGCCGAGGGTGAATGATTCGATTTCGTCGCTCGGGATGACGTAGTTGATGATGCCGAGGTGCTCGGCCCGCTGCGCCGACATCGGCTTGGCCGTGAATGCCATCTCCTTGATGATGCGGATGTCGGCCGCATTCAAGAACGTCAGCATGCCCGACACGTTGTAGGGCACGCCGAAGCGCGCGGGAGTCACGGCAAACGTCGCGTCGGGCGACGCGATGACCAGATCGCAGGCAAACGCGGCTTCGCTCGCGCCGCCCCAGACCGTTCCTTCGATCATCGCAATGACCGGCGCATGAAAGCATTCGATGTGCCGGATCAGATAGCGCAGCGGGTCGTCCCAGCCCAGCGGATCGCGCTTGGGCGGCAATTCAGCGACATCGTAGCCGGCCGACCACACCCGCGCACCGCTGGGCGCCCGCAGGATCACGGCGCGGACGTCGGCACCGCGCATCTCGTCCAACGCCGCAACGAGCTCATCCACGAGTGCTTTGCACAGCGCGTTGTGCTTGCGCGCATAATTCATTGTGAGCGTCCCGATATGCTGATCGAACGTGACGTCGACGAATGACATCGCGAAGTCTCCCCCTCTGGTGAGCAGAGCGGCTAATCGCCTGCCTTCGCGCGGCATTCTCTCGAAACCGGCTCGCCCATTCAAGCGCGCGGCGCCGCGGGCCCCAAGTCCCGCGAAGCTGCAACCTTGGGGCCCGTTCGATCAGTACTTTCGCTGATGCTGGTCACGGTGTCGCTGTCGCGGGATATTTGCCGAGCAAGAGGGGCCGGCAAAGTCGGCGGCTGGAGCCATTTGCCGGCGTGTGGTGCCCTTTATTTTTATTAAAGATGCCACCGGCGCAGCATTTGTTCGGGCTCTTTGCGACGAAGTTCGACTGTCGTCGGACGCGGTCTATGTCAGCGCGACATGATTTATGAGCCGAGCTTCGCGATGTCGGAGCGAAACGTCAGCGGCGTGCCGGGCCGGAATTGCGACTTCAACTCTTCGATCGCCGCATAGACCGCACTGCGCGCCGCATCGAGCGTCGAAGCGCGGGCCGCGATCGTGAGCACGCGGCCGCCGGGCGAACTGACCGTGTCGTCGGAACGCGTCGACGTGCCCCAAAACGCGTTGATCCCAGCCGGCAAATCGAACCGCGCTGGAAGTCCGGTGAGCGCCGTGTTTTCGTATGGATAGGCCTTGGTGACGAGCGACACGCCGACACACGCGTCGTTCGAGAGGCCGGCGGCGTCGAATTCGACCGCACCGTCGGCGGCCGATTTCAGATAGCGCGCGAAGTCGCCGGTAACGCGCGGCATCAGAACTTGCGTTTCCGGATCGCCCCAGCGCGCATTGTATTCGATGACCGCCGGACCCGTGTCGGTCCACATGATCCCGCAATACAGCACCCCGCGGTACTCTTCACCCTCGGCGAGCAAACCGCGCAGCGTCGGCCCCACCACCCGCTCGCGGACGATCGCGAGGAGTTCGGGCGGGAAGTTGGCCGGCGGCGAGTAGGCACCCATGCCGCCGGTGTTCGGCCCCGCATCGCCGTCGCCGGCGCGCTTATAGTCGCACGCCGCGGCGACCGGAATCATCGCTCGCCCGTCGGCGACCGCGAACACGCTGACTTCGCGGCCACGCAACCGCTGCTCGAGCACGACGTCGACGCCGCCGCCGGGCACGCCGCTTTCGTACCAAGACCGCAGCACCGTTTTCGCACCCGCGACGTCGTCGGTGACGACAACGCCTTTGCCGGCGGCCAGCCCGTCGGCTTTCACGACGACGCCGCCGATCCAATCATCGAGCGCCTTGAGCCCCTGCTCGAGCGAGTGCACGACCTTGAAGCGAGCCGTCGGGATGCCGTGCCGGTCCATGAAGCGCTTCGCGAAGATCTTGCTCGTCTCGAGCCGGCCACCGGCGCGGTTCGGGCCGAACACGGCGAACCCCGCATCGCGCAGCCGGTCGCCGACCCCCGCGGCAATCGCGGTTTCGGGGCCGATGACGACGAGATCGATCTTGTGGGCCTTCGCGCGGTCGACGAGTTTGCGCGCGTCGGTCACGCCGACGTCGGCCAAGTTTTCGCCCCGCGTCACGGTGCCCGCGTTGCCGGGCGCATGATAGAGCGCCGAGCACGACGGCGACTGCCCCAGGCGCCACGACAGCGCATCTTCGCGCGCACCGCTCCCAACCACCAAGACGCGCATCCCGGCGGCTATTCCCACTCCACGGTCGCGGGCGGTTTTGAGGTGATATCGTAAGCGACGCGATTGACGCCCGGCACTTCGTTGACGATCCGCGTGCTGATGCGTTCGAGCAGCGCGTGGGGCAAGCGCGCCCAATCGGCGGTCATGCCGTCCTCGCTGGTGATCGCGCGAACCGCGACGAGATTGGCGTACGTGCGCCCGTCGCCCATCACGCCCACGCTGCGCAGCGGCGTGAGCACGGCAAAATACTGCCACGGCTTGGGCGCGAGATCGTCGCTGGCGTCGATCTCGCTCGTCACGATCCAGTCCGCTCGACGCACCGTTTCGAGCCGCTCCCTATCGCATGCGCCGAGCACGCGCACGGCCAGGCCCGGGCCGGGAAAGGGCTGGCGCTCGACGATCGCCTTGGGCAAACCCAAAACGCGTCCCGCGGCGCGCACTTCGTCTTTGAAGAGCAGCCGCAGCGGTTCGATCAAACCGAAGTCCATCCGCTCGGGCAAACCGCCGACGTTGTGATGCGATTTGATTTTGTGACCGGCTTTGGAGCCGGGTGTCTTCGATTCGATGACGTCGGGATAGAGCGTGCCTTGCACGAGGAATTTCACACCCGGGATCTTTTTTGCTTCTTCCTCGAAGATCGCGATGAATTCGTGGCCGATGCGGATGCGCTTCTCCTCGGGATCTTCGATGCCGGCTAACCGCGCCAAAAAGCGCTCCTCGGCATCGACGCCGATCACGCTGAGGTGGAGCACGTCGCGAAACGCCGCCAGCACATTGCGCGCTTCGTCCTTGCGCATGAGCCCGGTATCGACGAAGATGCAGGTCAGCTGTTTGCCGATCGCCCGCGACACGAGCGTCGCGGCAACGGCCGAATCGACGCCGCCTGAGAGCGCGCAGATCACGCTAGCGGCGCCGACTTCTGCGCGCACGCCGGCGATCGCGGTTTCGACGAACGACCCCATGTCCCAATCGCCTGCGATTCCGGCGATGCGGTGCAGAAAGTTTTCGATGACCGCGCTGCCATAATCGGTGTGCACGACCTCGGGATGGAACTGCACGCCGAAAATCCGGCGTGCTTCGTCACCGATCGCGGCAATCGCGCAGCGCGACGTGTGCGCGAGCGCCACGAATCCCGGCGGCGGCGCGACGACCGAATCGCCGTGCGACATCCACACGCGGCTCTCGGGCGCGACACCCAGGAACAGCGAGCTGTCGTTTGCGTCGACGCAGAGTTGAGCGGGACCAAACTCCCGGTGCGCGAGCGGCACGAGTTCGCCGCCGAGATCGCGCGCGAGCAACTGCATCCCGTAGCAAATGCCCAGGATCGGCAAACCGCTGGCGAGGACGCCGGGATCGAGTCCCGGCGCGTCGGGTGCAAGCGTCGACTCCGGTCCCCCGGTGAGGATGATCGCCCCCGGCCGGCGTTTTTCGATCTCATTCCACGGCGTATCGTACGGAAGCAGTTCGCTGTAGACGCGCGCTTCGCGCGCCCGCCGTGCGATCAATTGGCTATATTGAGCACCGTAATCCAGGATCACAACGGTCGCGGGGCGAGTTGAAACGGCGGCCATCCCGGGCGGCTTCGCCGCCGGAGCCAGGCTCTCCGTGCCGCGACGCCGCTTTAGCGGAATCGAGGGCGTATTACGATGGCTTTTCCGCGAAGAGGTCGTCCATGCCGATCGCAACGCGGCCGATTGAGAACAACTCGATCGTATCGCCGGGTCCGTAGTTTGTGTGAGTCCACATGCGCTCGGAACGGCGATAAACTGCCGCCCAGACGCGCCGTGAGTCGATGATGAGATACTCCTGAATTGAAGGGATCGCTTGATACGTGTCGAGCTTTTCGACGCGGTCGCGCTGGACCGACAGGGGTGACATCACCTCGACGACCAGACTCGGCGAAACAATCGTTTCGGCGCCCGGTTCGAGGGTCTCGAGCGTATACGAAGCATCGGGGAACACGTAAGTCGGTGCGTCGGTGCGTTGGAGGCCGATCTGCGATGTGAAAATCTGACCGCTTTGATTCGCCCCGCCTCGCAAAGCACGGACGATTCGCTCGCACATACGGCTATGCGCGGCCGTCCCATCGGCAAACGGGACGACGAATCCGTCGATGAGCTCGAGCTTCACCTCGCTCGCAATGAGGATCGGGAGGAACTCCGCGATCGAAATCGGCCGCGGATCACTTTGCGGAAGTTGCATGAGCAAATGGGCTGTCGCGTGCTACGTTCGGCAGCTTCCGACCTCCGGGAGCGGTTCGGGTAAAGAGCGTCGTCATGATCGGCGTAGCCGGCTAAACCGATCCACCTCGGTTTCGCCTAACGTGGGAAGGAAGCGAGCTCTAACCGACTCATAACGACTCACATAAGAGGATCGGCGCGTAATACTCGTTTCAAATTTTGGAAAGTCGAAGAGCGCTCCGAACGCGCTTACTTCTACTTAGAGTAATTCAAGCATTCGACGACGCGTCTGACGTTCCCGCCGCTACACCTTTGATCAGATTAAAGAATGGTCCGGTAAAGAATGGTCCGGACACCGGGCACGTTTCCGGCAAAATCTACCACACCGACGGCGACTTTCCCAAATGGCCCACGCGACGCAACCGAATGCGCCGGGGCAGCCAACGCGCGGGTATCACTCGCGTTGTTTTCGTCGGCAAGACATTCGGTACGTCGAGCAATCGCGCTTCGGTCGGTTGCGCCAGTGCTCGTGAGTCGCCCACTGCCGGCGCCGAGCGCAACCTGTTCCTCGAAAGAATAGCAATCCGCAGCGAAAACATTCGCCGTCATTTCTGTCGGAGCCAAGTTGAGAGCCGTCATATCGCCGGCGACGCTGCCGGTTGCATCGAGGGTAGCTTAGCTCGCACACGCTCGAAGAGTGTGTAAAGAATTAGCCAAACTCACATTCGCCTAGCAAGTAGACTTCAGCTGATCGCAGTAGGTCGGAATAGCCAGTACTTTCGTACTGTCTCTTTCGCTCTTTGCCGGTGGGGTCCGCATGCTTTCTTTAACGATCTTTTCGTTGCTAATCGACTGGCTCCACGTCGCGTTCCGCACCGGCGGTCCGTCCTGACTCACGGGCGCTGCCATACAGTTTTCTTTACAAACGATCGTAGCATGGAAGGATAGTCATCGGCGCGTAGAACTCGCATTGATGGAGTTGGCAACTCAGCCGTTCCCGACTCAAACGCGCGCCTCGATCTCGGTCGCGAAGAGCGCGTACTTCGTGGGCGATTTTGAGCGCTGCCTTGAGATTTGCGCGAGTATTCGTCTGAGCGATGTCACGCTGGCGTCTGAAGTCGCGTTACTCAAGGCGCGGTCATATCTCCGCACGGGTCGGCCACGCGAAGCACAGACAACGATCGCGGAAACGCGCGCGTTGCATACAACGCTCGACGCGGCGCTCACGGCACGGATGATCGAGGCGACCGCACTCGTCCGGCAGGGGATCGTTGATACGGGAATTGCCATGCTCGAAGATGCGGCGCGTGATTCGAGCAAAGCGCACTTTGCGATCCGTTCGGAGATCGCGCTTTGCACCGCTCTCGGCTATTGGGCGAAGCGCGAAATCGATATTGCCGAGACGTATCTGGTCCTGGTCGACCCGCGTTCGGACATCATCCACGCGCGCGCTTTGGAACTTCAAGCCTGGTGTCATACGGTGCGCCACGATTACCGCGAAGCAGCACTCTTTTTCAAGCTCACGCTGCTGCGCCTCGATGACTGTCAGGCCAGTGACTGCGCGGTTACGGCCACGGCTATCAGCACGCTAGCGATCTTCGCGGCCGAATTGTTCGACCCGAGTCTCTCGGGTTTTATCGAGGGGCGCGCGCAAAACCTCGACTGGTCCTCCGGGTTACTCGAATTAAAGTACGTCACGCTCGAACACCAGGCGCTCTTTCAAGAGTTTGCCGGAGACACGCTGCGGGCATACCAGGTCGCGGCGCAAGCACAGGAAGCCGCCTCGACCATCTCTGATCAGGTCTGCGGCTGGGTGCTGAGGTCGGCGATCGCCACGGCCGCCGGTGAGACGTACTGCGCGACCATCTTCAGCTACAGGGCCCAAGATTTGCTCGAGACAATCGACACCGGAGCACTCGATGGCGAACAGCGCTTCGTGCTCCTCAGCGCTGCCGAATGCTGCGCGCGATTGCAGCCCGATAAGGCCGACCGGCTCTTCACGCGCTACCACCAACTCGGGCCAATCGATATTATGTCTTCCTCGTCGGGCGATCCGCGCCGAGCCGCATACGAATCGTTCGTCGCAGGTGTGGTTGCCAAGGCGCGCGGCAATCGGGACCAAGCGCAGGAATTCTACCGCTCGGCGTTTGACCGCTTCCGAGGATTGGGATACGTGCGGCGCGCGATTATCGCCGCGCACGCGTTCCTGCAACTCGCCGAATCCGAAGATTTGCGATCGTACGTCACCACCCAAATGGCTGGGACGGCAAACTATATTACCCGATCGCTCGAAGATCCGGTTAGCGAGCTGATCGCTTCGCTCGAACGCCATCCCGTGGTGGCATCGCTTCCCAGAACGCAGCGCGGAATCGTTCTCCTGGTCTGCCTGGGCAAGTCAAATAAGGAAATCGCTCATTTGCGAAACGTCGGTGAGCAGACGATCAAGAACGCACTCACCAAAAGCATCTTCCCGGCCTTCGGCGTGTCGAGCCGCGCGGCGCTCCTGGGTCTGCTGCTGCGCGACGGGCAAGCGGCAAGGGTTCAAATCGCCTTAAAGTAACCGTTCCTAGAATCATCGACAGCTTTTCCACATTCAAGGAATTGGCGTCTAAAGACATCACCTGAATGCGTCCTGGTGAAGATTTTGCACCTCGGACCGAGGATGCCCGACATTTCTATCTCATGCCGCTCTCGAAGAACGAGGATCGGCGAGGATCGCCCGCAACGGACGGACGGCCACGCAAAGGGTTCGAGCCGTGCTTTCCCATCTGGTCTGAGTCGGATCGTCATATGAAGGCGAGCCGGCACGTGCACAAATCGATTTATACAAGTCAATAAGTGGTGCTTTCGGTTGCTGCGAACGGGCTTACGCTGCGGAACCCACGTATCAAATCGGGTAAACACCCACAAAGTAAGCATTCACAGAGCACATTTGCCTCCTGGGCAGCGCTAACGTGCGCAACCGCTCGGATTTTCTGTCGCCGGCCTGCCTGCACGTTATCGGACAGACGAAGGCGGGCGGATTCCGAGGCTCGCTCTATTGAGTGCATGCTCGGTGCATGCGTAAGCGCGCTCCCATGCCACGTTCGACCCAAAGCTCGGCTGCGACGACGGGTCGGCACGGGTTACGAGTTTTGGAAAACAGTACGAATGTAGTTGGCGTCCAAGCGTGCATTATCGGTTGTCACCATCGAAATACGTGCATGCGTGAATATTTACTGAACCTCATCGCCCCCGACGAAGCCAGCAACGGCCGCGGCGGACTGGGCTTGTGGCGTTTGGTCTTGCGAAAACAATGCTATACTGATGGTCCGGGGGACCACGTCCACACTTGGAATTGCGGCGCGCAGAGTGCCGCCGCTAAAAAAGCCGTCAATCTGCGCAGAAGGGACACTATGATTCCGGATTCGCGTTCGTCAACGAATGCCGTCCCCGATGCGGAGCCGGCCGTCTACCGCCTTCTCGTCGATAGCCTGATCGATCATGCGGTATTCGCGGTATCGCCCGCCGGATACGTTATGAGTTGGGACGCGGGCGCCCAAACGATTTTCAGCTATTCGCGCGGCGAGATCATTGGCCAATCGGCCGATATCATCTTCACGCGCGAAGACGTCGAAGCCGGAATTCCCCAATTCGAGCGGTCGTCGGCATTGGCAATCGGGCGCGTTAGTCGAGATTATCGGCATGTGCGCAAAGACGGAAGCGCGTTCTTGGGTAGCAAAAGCATCACACCGATGCATGACGAGTCGGGTGCGCTGCTTGGTTTCGCATACTCGGTACGCGACGTGACAGCGGCCCGCACCGCTCTCGATCGACTGACCGACAGCGAGCAGAATCTGCGGTCGGTTCTCGAAAGCGTGCCGGATTACGCAATTGTCTCCATGACCACCGACGGCCGGGTCACGGGCTGGAATGCGGGCGCGCAGAACGTCTTCGGCTATTGTGCCGCTGAAATGATGGGCGTGGACTTCTTCGAGCGGTGCGGCGAAAACGGTGTTCCAAAGAGCGTACCGGCCGCGAAATCGCTTGCGGACGCCGGCGGCTCAGCGGATATCGGGCGAATCCTGGTGCGTAAGGATGGTACGCACTTCATCGCGAGCGGCAAACTCCGCGAGATGCGGCGCGATCCCGGCGGCGAACTGCGCGGCTTCGTCAACGTCTTGCACGATGTCACCGAATGCGCGACGACGAATCAAGTTTTGCGCCGTCGAGTAAGCTTCGACGAACAGACCCGACTGCCAAACCGGCGAGCGTTTTGCGAGCACGTTGGGCGGGCGCTCGCATCGTGCAAACGCCACCGCGCGGAGTCTTTCGCTGTGCTTTTCGCCGGCATCGATCATTTCACGAGCGTGAACGACGAATTCGGACACCGTGCCGCCGATCGATTCCTGGCCGCTACCGCGCGCCGCCTCGAGCACGGCTTTCGGGGCGAGGATATCGTCGCACGGATCGGCGGCGCCGAGTTTGGGATACTCATCGACCGGATCGTGAGCGTCGCGGACGCAAACGCCGCCGCGGCCCGTATTGCGTTCGAGGTGCGTCAAGCCGTTGTGATCGAGGACGCTGCGGTGAGCGCGACGCTGAGCGTTGGAATTTGCCTGGGTAACCCACAGTACGATCGCGCGGAGGATCTTTTGCGCGACGCCGAAGCGGCCATGTCTGCCGCCAAGATGGCCGGGGGCGCCCGCACGGTGCTGTTTTGACGGAGTTTCTTAGGTAAGAACGTCGGCCAGTTGCCCGCCGTCGCGCGCCCAGACGACTTCCATCGCGATGCGCTCGCCGACCGACACATCGCGTCCCCAGCGATACGACGAGTACGGCGTGAAGCGCGTCCCCGGCGACCCCGGGATGCGCAGCGAGACGTCGTAAACGATGAAGTCTTTGGGCGGACCCGCGACGATGATGCACTGCAGCGCGAATGGGCCGATGATTCCGCGCGCGCCGCCGGCCTGCGTAGCGCGCACGAATCGTTCGCCCATGCTGTACGCCTTCTCGAGCATCGATTCGGTCAGCGTGGCGGCGATGTGCCCGGCTTCCTCCAACCGCACCGGCTCGTCGGCGAGGGCCTGCGCCTGGGCGAACGGCAAGCTGTTCAAGCCCTCGAGATTAGTTTGGCGGCGCGTGTCGGTGCCCATGAGCTCGAGCTCGTCCAACAGCGGCGAATAGAAGAAATTGAGGTTGACCGAGGGACCCAACGCGAACTCCTCGATGACGGCGCCCTGCAGTCCCGCCACGTCAACCATACCGTTGGCGAGCAACAGCTCGCACTGGTGCAGATAATCGTCCTTCGAGCGCGCGAGAAAGAACGCGCGCTCGAAAGAGACTTTGGCGTGCGGGGCCTTGACGATGACGAGCCGGTCGATTTCGCTGGGCGCCGCGAACTGCTTGGGATAACGCACCGCGGCCCGTTCGAGCAGCGCGTACTGGTTGTCGGCCTCGTCGCGTTCCTCGGCCCGCAGCAGCGTGCGCGAACCAAAGAACGGCACGCGCATGCCTTGCTCGATCTGGGCGTACGTGTAGCGCTGGCGCAGATAGACCTCGAACGAGCGATTTGCCACGAAGATGACATTGCGCGCGAGCAAATCTTTTTGAACGGACGGATCGAGAATGTCGCTGAACTTCGCCAGCGGCAGCGTCGCATCGACGCAGCCGCGCGGCGGATCGGTCTTGCGCGCATAGTGGTCGGCGTACGTGCGGTCGCGCCCGTGCTCAGTGACGATGAGGTTGCGCAGGCCCCGCGCCCGGGCGCCCGCTGCAACCTCGAGTGCCGAGTGGCTGCCGATCGAACACAGCGTCAGTGCTGCCGAATCATAACCCGCGACGACCGTCGGAACATCAAACGCTAACGGCAAACGCTTTAGCCTGAAAGCAGCGAGTGTGCTTCGTCGGATGTGCTGTATTCGACGATCAGCAGCCGTTTGACGCGAATCTCGGCGTCGCGCGCTTGCGGCGAGTTGATCCGGTCCAGCGTCTTGTACGTGTTGAGCAGCAGCCGCGGCAGCTCGTAGTCGCGCGGGTACTGCTGGCGCCAATCATCGAGCGCATCGACGACGTAGAGCGCCTCGCCGGTCATCTGCGGGCCCCACCCGGCGTCGAGGTACTTGGTGATCCGCAGCAGTGCGTTGCGCACGCCGATCGGCGAAAGTTTGGTCTTGCCGAAGTACTCGTCGGCGGGTGCGGTAATGACGAGATACGATTGGTGCGAAAGCACGCGGCCGATGGTCGGAATCGTTTTCGCCGCGGCGCGATGCGAGACGATCGCTTTGGCGGCGTCGGTGTCGGCAGCCGAATAGCCGATGCTGCCCAGCCGCGCCGCATCGGTAAAGGCATCGAGGTCTTTGGCGGTCTCCGGCGCGACCAGCGCGATCGGAAAGTCCGGCTGCGCGGCGCGATCGAGCGCGAGCGACCGGTAGTACGGATCTTTCGTCAGATCGTAGGCCCGCACATCAGCGTCGACGCGTCCGAGCAGCGCCGCAACGTCGCCCGCGTAGTTCGTCGCGTTGGACGTGGCGTCGGCATCGGCATCTTTCGCCAGCGTGGTGAGGTTCGCGTCCTCCGCATCGAGCTTGGTCAGCAGCGCTTGCGCCGCGGCCCCGCGCGCGGGATCGTTGGCGTAGGTCTGAGCCGCGAGCCGCACGTACCATTCGGCCGCGTCGCGGTTCGTGAGCGGATCGTAGCGCAGGCGGGTCGCTAGGTCGACCGCCGTGCCTTTGAGGGCGTAGTTTTCGGGATCGTCGCGCCGGCGCAGCTCGAACGCCCGGCCGGCGTCGAGGACGGTCGAGAAATAGTCCAACTCGTCGCCCAGATGCCAGCCGGATGCGGCACCCTTGTCGTAGGCGGCCTTCATGGTCGCGTACAGCAGCATCGGATCGGTCTGAAGCTCCGCGGACGCCGCGAGCGGCGCGCACACCAACGCCAGCCCCGCACAAAGCGAGAGAAAGCTACGGCCCAACACGTCAGAGCACGCTCGAGTCGTCGAGGACGGCCTGCAGCGAATTGGTGAGCAGCGCATTTTTGATCTCGCGCGCGATCCGGCGGCCGGTCGACATCGGTTCGCTGTAATTGAGATACGAATACGGTGAGCCGTCGATGAATAAGTTCGTGCCCGCGACAATGCGCGCCGAGATCTCCATAATGTAGAACTGCGCGTCGGGCGTAATGATCGTCTCGATGCAGAATGCACCGAAGAGGCCCTTGGGCCCGCAGATTTCCTGACTCACCCGCACCACGTCTTCGCCCATCCGATAGGCTTCAGCGAGCATCGATTCGCGCAAACTCAGCGGCGAGTTACCCACCACGACGTACGACGGGTCGATGTCCATGCTTTCCTGTGCGCGCGACGGGATGCGGCCCAGCGAATCGACGTTCGTTTCATACCGCCGGTCCATCGACATGATTTCGAGCCGGCCGGTCAACGGCGAATAAAAATAGTGGATGTAGAGCGGCACGCCGATGATGTATTCTTGCAGGATGTAATTCTGGCGCGCCAGCAGGCTCGCGCGCTCCTCGAAGTCGAGCGCGTCGCGCAAAAACATATAGCCCTTGCCGCCCTGCGCGCCGTAGAGCTTGACGATGACCGGCCGGTCGATCTCGGCGCCGGTGCGGAATTGCCGCGGCACTTTGAGCCCCGCGCGGGTCAGCCACTGGCGCTGCAGTTCGCGGCTGGCTTCCCAATCCAGCACGGCCTTGTTGCCGAAGTACGGGATGCGCATCTGCTTGTGGTCGTCGAGCGACAGATAGGCGACGAACGAACCGTGCGGAACGACGATGATCTTGCGCTTCTCGAGCTCGGGCACGAGCGTGATGAAGTCGGAGTACTGATCGATGACGATGACTTCGTCGACAAAAGCGAAGCTGCGGTATAGCCGTTCGGTTTCGCGACTGGCGATCGCAAGCGTGCGAAAACCTTCGTCGTGCGCGCCCTTGAGGATCTGCAATGCCGAGTGCGAGCCAAGCGTGGCGATCGTGTAAAATTGCCGTGCTTCGGGGTCTTCGTCGAGTAGCTCGCGCTGCGTTTCCACCATCATGCTCATCGCGGCACTTTCCTTATCGTTATTGCTTTCTGAAACGCGGGGTTACACAAAAATGTCTCGATGGCCCGGTCGAGCAGCTCCGGCGTCGCAAGCGCCCCGGAAACCTCGAAAAGCTGCCAGGCGACCGCGCGCCGGACCTCGCGCACGCCCGCGAGAGCACGGCCCCCGACGCGGACGGCGCCGCCCTCGTCCTGCGGTACAATCCATACCTCACCCGCCAGCGGATGCGCGCCCGCCCGCTCGGTGAGCTCGTGCTTGTTGGGATTGAACACGGTCTCGACGGTGGCGAGCGTTTGGGGCAGCCCCGCAGCCTCGGCGGCATCGACCTCGAAGCTCCAGATATCGGCGCGCCGCACGCCGCCGAGCGGTAGGCCCAAGCGGCGCAGCGCGGCCAGCGCCGTGAACGCCTCGTTGTCCGGGATCGTCAACGCGACGGCGAACGTCTTGTTCACGAGTGCGCTCAACGCGCCGGCGCCGCCGGCCCGGCACCCAGCGCCCGCGCGAAGGCGGCGAAGAACGCGCTGCCGCCCGACGGCCCGAGCATCGCTGCGGAATCGCCGCGCGCGGCGAGCCGCGCCGCTCCGTCGCGATGCATGAATGTCCAGGCGTCCCGTTCGGGGTGCGGCATGATCGCGACGACCGTCCCCGCGGCGTTCGTCAGCGCGGCGCAATCGAGTGCCGAGCCTTGCGGTGCGGGCACCGGCCGGCCACCGGCGTCACAGTAGACGAAAGCGATATGACCGTCACAGTGCAAGCGCGCGAGTTCTTCGGGCGCCGCGGCGAGGCGGCCGTCGCCGTGGGACGCCCAGGCCGGAATGACGGCGCCGGGCGCCAAACCCGCGAGCGCCGGCACCCGCTCGGGTGCGACGGCCAGGCGCACGTGAACGTGCCGGCACAGATACCGTCCGCCGTCGCGATTGGGCGTAAACGCCGCCGTCGGACGCCGGATCGGGCCGGTCCCCGGCACGAGTCCGGTTTCGAGCAAGATCTGCGCGCCGTTGCAGATGCCGAGCACGAATTTCCCGGCCTGCGCGGCGGCGACGATCGCATCGGTAAGCTCGTCGTGCGCCGCGACGGCGCCGGCGCGCACGCGATCCTCGTACGCGAAGCCGCCCGGCAAAACGAAGGCATCAAACGCCCCCAGCGCGTCGCCGCCGCGGCTCCAGTGCACGGACTCGGCGTCGAGCCCGGCCGCCTGCAGCGCGCGCACGGTTTCGTCTTCGCTGTTGGTGCCGGGAAAGACCGGCACGGCGACGCNNGCGCCGAAGATCGTCTCGCCGATCGCGGGCGCCGGCGTGTCGAGTTCCGCGGCGAGCCGAGCGAAGACGGCGTCATCGCCGACTTCGACGACGAACCCGCCATACTCGGCAAACCAAACCTCGCGTTCGAGCAATTCACCCGCCCAAGCCGGGAGCGCGAGCTGCGCGCCGACCGGCGCCGAATCGAGCGTCGGAAAAGCCATCTCGGCGATGGTCGTCAGCAAGCCGCCGTCGCTGACGTCGTGCGCCGCCAGGACGAGATCGCGCGCGTACGCCGCCCGCAGCAGCGCGATCGCCTTACGGATGGCGGGATAGTGCGGAACGGGCAACGCCGTCGTCGCGAAGCCCATGATCTCCGCGTACACCGAACCGCCCAATGCCGCTTGCGGCACCCCGATAAAGCGCAGCGTCGATCCGGCCGCTTTGAAGGCCGACGTCGCGGTTTTCGCGATGTCGTCGATCCCGCCGACGCAGGCCACGATCGGCGAGGGCGCCACCGCGCGGCCGCCTTTCGATTGATTGTAGAGGCTCACGTTGCCCGACACGAACGGCGTGCCCAGTTCGCGCGCCGCGTACGCCAAGCCGTCGACGGCGGCGACGAATTCGCCGAGCTGACGCGGATCGGTGGGATCGCCGAAGTTCAGACAGTCGGTCATTCCGAGCGGCCGCGCACCGACGGCGGCCACGTTGCAGGCCGCTTCGACCACGGCCAGCTCGGCCGCGCGCTGCGCATCGATGCGCCCGTAACGCGGATTGCCGTCGACGGCTAGCGCGATCGCCAGCGGGGCGCCCGGAATCGGCACGATCACGCCCGCGTCGGCATAGCCGGCCGGGATCGACGTCGTGCCGCGGACCACGCCGTCGAAGCGCTCGAAGATCGTCGCGCGCGAACAGACGTCGCGATGCGCGACGACCCGGCTCAGGATTTCGGCCCGCGACAACGCGGGCAGGCTCGCGGCGATCCGCTCGCGCAACGCGTCGACCGGCTCGGCGTCCGGCAGCGCCACGGTGTACGGCCGGTTATAGCGCACGCCTTCGGTCAAGAAATCGAGCGGGAGGTCCACCACGACGTTCCCGCGATGCGACGCGACGTAGCGCCCGGTGTCGGTGACCGTGCCGATCACCGCCGCGCACGCGCCGCGCGCGATGACGGGCAGCGAAAACGTTTCGTTATAAATGCGCAGCAACTCGGGCGTGAAGCCGGGCGGAACCACCCAGCACAAGCGCTCCTGTGTCTCGCCGATGGCGATCACCGGTGCCGGCAAATCGGCTTGCGCGACCGGCGCCCGATCAAGGTCGATCCGCGCGCCGAAACCGCCGGCGGCGACGAGTTCGGCGCTGCAGCCCGCCAAGCCCCCGGCGCCTAAATCCTTGAAGCCCGCGGTAATGCCGCGCCGGCGCAGCTCGGCGAACACCGCGTACGACGCGCGGATGATCACGTTTTTGAGAAACGGATCGGGCACTTGCACGGCGCCCTTATTGGCCCCCGCGTCAGCTTCGTCCAGCGTCAGCGAGGAGAACGACGCCCCGCCGAAGCCGCTGCGGTCGGTGGCCTTGCCGACGAGCACGATATCCCAGCCCAGCGAATCGGCCGGTGCCCGTGAATGGATGATGTCGGGTTGTTTCACGAGGCCCAGCGCGACCACGTTGACGAGCACGTTGTCGTCGAAGGACGCATCGATGTACACGTCGCCGCCGATCGTGGGAACGCCGATCGCGTTGCCGTAGGCCGCGATCCCGTCGACGACGCCTTGGGCGACGTAACGGCAGTGCGGATTCTCCAGCCGCCCGAAACGCAGCGGGTCGGCCAGCGCGATGATCTCGGCGCCCATGCACAGCACG